>CAZPSP010000049.1:0-16278 GCA_964589285.1 uncultured Dehalococcoidaceae bacterium
CGTTTGGCTTTGCGTGGTAGTTGTCGTGCTGGTATCGCCACAACCAACTAATATCAGGCTACCAACTAGGAGTGTCGAGAGGAGTATCAAAAACACCAATTTCTTCATTTCATGCCTCCTACTTTAGTTTTGACTATTTTCTTATCATGCAGGGTTTCTCGGGTAAAATCATTGACGAAAATAATGCCCGTATAATGGCCCTGATAGTATAATGAAACACTAAACCCCGACCTCAGAACGAACAGTAACCTGATAAATATGGCCTGGGTAGTTTTATCGATATTCAACTAAATTTATGCTATTCTCTGCAAGTACATCAATAGTCCATTTGAGCTATTGAACTTACATAAGCATTAATTAAGTATTTATTCTAAGATAGAATAAAGAAGTTGCATATTTCTTGGGGGAGTTATGTTGTCAATCGAGTCAATCAAACTGGAAATCAATGTACCCGTAAAGATGAGAGACGGCACGCTACTCTATGCAGATGTCTGGCGCCCCGATAAAGCGGGCAGATTCCCCGCCATCCTCACCCGTACCCCTTATAATAAGAACCTCATGTTCCCCACACAGGCGGGCCATATGAACCCCCAGAGAATGGCGCGAGCTGGTTATGCCGTTGTCCTACAGGACGTGCGCGGTACCGGCGATTCCGAAGGCCGTGCATTTCTCTGGAAGCAGGAAGTTGAAGATGGTTACGACAGCGTCGAAGGCGTGGCAGCCCTGCCCTGGTGTGATGGCAATGTAGGCATGTACGGTTTTTCTTATTTTGGCTACACCCAGTGGGCCGCCGCTGTAGCCCGGCCGCCCCACCTCAAGACGATTTGCCCCGGGATGACTCACCATGTTCCCCGCTCTTTCCCGTTTTCCGCCAAAGGTGATACGTACAAATTGCAGATACATCTTGGTTGGTTCTTGAGCCGAAGCCTCCAGGAACTAGCTCGTAAAAATCTTCCTGAAGCAGAAATGAAATCAACAATGAAGCAACTCATGTATTTGATGGACACCATTGAAGAGCAGCAACGCTTCCTCCCGATGAAAGATTCTCCCGCTGTAAAAATCATAGAAGAACTTGATTTAATGGATCCCGGCTACGCCGAGACCCTTCGCCACATTGCCGATGACGCCTTCTGGAAAGAATCAGCCGGCGGCCCCCTACCCATGGAGAACCTTGATATACCTGTCTTTCATATCGCCGGATGGTACGACGCCGAGATGACCCCCGGTGTTCTCAACAGTTATCTTAGAATCAAGGGGATGAGTAAATCAATCAAGCAAAAGATGCTTATCGGCCCATGGATTCACACAGCCTCCATGCCCAACGTTGTCGGGCAACTTGATTTTGGCTTAGCCAGCTCCGGAGCCGTGGTAGATGTGACCGGGCTGCATTTGAAGTGGTTCGACCGCTGGCTGAAGGGTGTAGACAACGGGGTTGATGAAGAAGACCCGGTGAGTATCTTTGTGATGGGTGATAATGCCTGGCGCGGTGAGAAGGAGTGGCCGCTGGCCCGAACCAACTTCACGAAGTGCTACCTCCATAGCGGCGGAAAAGCCAACACGCGGTCAGGCGACGGTGTATTGAGTTTTGAAGCCCCTGAGGAGGAGACGTATGATAGTTATCTCTACGATCCGAGGGATCCGGCGCCTTCCAGCGAGATGGGCATGGGAGCTTTCGACCAGCGGGATACTGAGAACAGACCAGACATTCTCGTTTACTCGACAGACATTCTGACAAGAGATATCGAGGTTACCGGTCCGGTCCGGGTGACTCTCTATGCCTCGTCATCAGTAGTGGACACCGATTTTACCGGCAAGCTGATCGATGTTTGGCCTGATGGAGCAGCTTATAACGTCGCAGAGGGCATCGTCAGAGTGCGCTATCGGGACTCCGTATCTAACCCGAAACTCATTCGACCTAACGAGATATACGCTTATGATATCGATCTTGGCGGTACGAGCAACGTGTTCAAAGCCGGCCATCGCATTCGACTAGAAATTTCCAGTAGCCATTTTCCCAAGTGGGACCGTAATCTCAACACGGGACATACAATGGGTGACGATGCTGAGATCCAACTTGCCCTGCAGACCATATATCACACCCGGCAGTTCCCTTCCTGCATCCAGCTTCCTATCATACCTCATTAGATTCTGGATATGAAGAACATGACGTGCTTGCCGAAGGGGGATACCAATGGCTGCTGAAAGCAAGTTCGCACAGTATATCGTGACCGACCAGGACAAGTTCAGTCAGATCTACCCCGAGGTTCGCTCTCAGTATGTAGCGTTAGGAAGGGAACTGTGCGGTAGGCAGAACTCACACGTTTGAATTGGCGTTCAGTATGGTATAGTCGTTTGGGGGAAAGGCCACCGCGAGTCATTCTAACAAGTCGTTGCACCAGTAAGGGTTGTATTACCTTGCCGAAGTGAGCAGTCTGAGCAAACGAGAACTTGATCAGGAGTTAAGAAATCGGCCGTCGTCTTTCATCGAGGGTAATTAATGGAGATTTGCCTCCATCCAGCCGACTCGGCAGCCTTCTTTGCGCGTCAACAGCCGGCACAAACGGTTTGATGCCAAGCAGCGGCGTTTCGTCTACGATGTCTACATTGCATATGTCTAGGGTAGCGCCGCTTCTTCCCAGGAGAGTGACCACAGAAAGGCCGATGCGGTCGGGACGCCCGGACGACCGTGTTGCAAACACCCCGTGGGTGGCCGTGTCCAGGAATGGCTTAACCGTCAATGAAGAGGCGGTAACGAGATGAAGCTGGTAGAGCAATATCAGGTGAGAAAAACCTTCTATGTCCGACAGCCCCTCGGAGTACTCCGGCAACAATTTCACCGTCCCCTGTACCCCCTGAGCAGCAGATGGCTGGATATGCGTGCCGCGGTTCTTTGAAGAGTGAATGGATGATGCCAATCACCTCACGTTCTACTATCGCCATAAACGTGCACCTGTACTGCTGAACGATTGGCGTGTCGAGTCGGCTTAAGAGGGTTGCCTTGACCGCACCCGGGGAAAAACTCTATCCTCCCCTTCGACAGCATTGCTGAATGATACATTTACATTCCGCATGCGGCGCTGCTTCACAAGCGCACTCCCACGTTCTGCTGGCGATGGGCATGTCGCCGGAACAGGCTCACCAGACAGCGCGGTTCAGCCTCGGCTGAGAAACTACAATAGCTCAACTCGATGAGGTGGTTACCATCTTTCTTTCCAGTGATTGTTTCAAAACTCAGGAAGAAATCAGCCTGATTAAGTGCTAATCGGTGCCAATCATCACGTTGGAAGCTTTCACAATGGCATAGACTTCTTTGCCGACCTTCAGCCCCAATCTCTCCGATGAACTCTTGGTGATGATGGATACCATCTCCACGCCACCGGCTATTTCTACCACAATTTCGTTATTGACGGCGCCCTCGGTGATTTGCTTCACTTTGCCCTTGAGAACGTTGCGAGCACTGATTTTCATAGCTTTCCTCCTGATAATACGATTTCTATCTTTATTATAACCTTTCAGTCAAAATCCCTAAATTGGGGATATCTTTTCGTGTGCTCCGATAACAATGGTTCCGGGGTTCGGTAAATAACTCTTTAATTGATGATGGACGATTTACCTTTACCAGGGGCTTTGCTATACTGGCGATAACTGGAGAAGTGGAAGGCTGAAACTATGGAAATAACGCTGGACTATCATTCGGTAACACCGCTCTATTTACAATATCGCTGACAAGCTCATACGGCGGCGAGAGCGTACCTGTAGCTTGAGCAGGAGAGAATCATCGTCTCGCGGCGTGGCGGCGGCACGACGGCAGCGCCCCGCGGAGGGGATGCAGGGATGCAGGCGTGCGGCAGAAGCTGCTGTAGAATCTCAACGATGATATCGTCAAGATACTCAACCAGGGGTACAGTCCGGAAGAAGTGGAAGCGGTGTTCTACCTGATTTTGGAGCGATGGCGTGAGGAAGGGTGGGCACAGGTAGATGAACTGGCGGGAGAGCCGGCTGAAGTGGACAAGCGGAGCGTGGTTCGGCTGGTCGGCAGCCATGACCTGGCGCTGAGCGTCCTGCTTGATATGCTGCGGAGCCGTGATGACAGCATCCGGTTTGACGGGGACGAGGGTACTGCTGGACCTGAGGCTGAAGCATGAAAGAATAGACCCGTCCGTCATCAGGGGCTGCGGGATAGAATTGGATACTCACCTGGCGGTGGCGTCACAGATATCACATGGCAATGCGGAAGTTGGGCTTGGTATTGAAGCTGCGGCCCGGAGTAATCAGCTTGATTTCCTGCCGTTGTTCCGAGAGAGGCATGACCTGGTGATGCCGGTGGAAGTACACTGGAGTCCCAAACTAGAGCTGCTGCCGGAGACGATACCCGGCGACGCCTTCAAAAAGTCATCGACCGTGTCGGCGGCTATGACACAACCCAGACCGGCTTGACCAGCTACATTGGCTAAGCGAACCCGATATCAATTATTCCTTAAAAGAAAGTGGCGGGGGCGTCAGAGCAAAATTCATGGAGCAATGAATCTTATGGCATCTGGCACATGGTGATGAGGTGGCATCACACATTATAAACGCCCCCGCCGTCGAATATTCTATTCTCAACTGTTCCCTGATAATCCAGTTTTAAGGATAGTATTATTTTTTAATTGATTCGTACGTACGGGCAATTCCCAACTCCCTGATGGGGACCATGGGTCGCCACGTATTGAAAGGAAACGATCAGAGAAGGTCGCTTTTTCACAGGTTTCCTCGGAACTCCAGCCTTTCTTGATGGCCGCTTTACTTCATCGAAGCAGTAGGTAACAGTCTCGGCTGTCTTCCAGATACCGTCAGCATTGAAAGCCAGCATTCTATCCAGCGAATCAAGCCATTCCGGCACGCAATGAACCGTTATCGGCATCATTTCTGCTACGTTATCAGAGGTAAACAAAACCTTTTCTTCCGGTTCATAAACAGCTGTGTTGAAGGGGGTATGTCCGGACATTGAGTAGAGATTGAATGTGTGATTGCCCAGATTAACAGACATTTCACCTTTATAATTGATTTCTGGAAGTTGGAACCGGAATTCGCTATCCAGCGGTAAAGCATCCGGAGCCATCCATGATAATTCTCCCTTGAGGATACAGAATACTGCCTGGTTGTTCTTGATATGCATCAACCAATGGTGTGCTCAACAACCGTTGAGTCTCCAAGCTGCAGCAGCGGTTTGAACTGCGGCATGCGGCCGGAAAGGCCGCCGGCCAGGATGATGGCAGTGTAATGCTGTTTTTTCACGACTTCCTGCCGTTCCGTACTGCGATAAGTTCAGCTACGATGCTCACTCCTATCTCTTCCGGCGTTTCGCCGCCGATATCCAAACCGATAGGTGAATGAACGTTATCGAGTTCCGCCTGGGACACGCCACTTTCTCTCAGCGCTGCGTAAATAGCATCTCGCTTTTTCCGGCTGCTGATCATGCCTATGTAGCTTGCCTTCGTCTTCAAGGCTTGTTCCAGTACAACCCTGTCATACTGGTGGCCTCGGGTGACGATGACGATAAAAGAATCTTCATCAACCGGAAGCTCACTCATAGCCTTATTGAAATCATCGATGACGAGCACCCGCCGGGCTTCCGGAAACCGTTCTTCGCTGGCAAACTCCGGACGGTCATCCACTACCACGACGCGAAAACCGGCAAGGGCTGCCATGTGGGCAGTCGGCACAGCTACGTGCCCCGCCCCGAAGCAATACAAAGTTTTCAGTCGTTTGACAGGTTCTATGAGTATTTCGTTTCCTTTTATAGACCGTACTGCCCCAGATGAAACAGAACGGAATTCTTCTTTGAGATGTGATAGCTCCACACCATCCGGCAGGGTGCCGGTGACTTGATTATCAGCGACGATTACCCGTCCGTTAATAGTAACACTGCTGCTGTTTCTTTTCAGGCAAGTACAAAGGTAGCCGTCAGTACCGCTGCTGATATTCTCGTACCATTGCCGGGCAAACAACCTGTTCTCAGGAGTCGGTGCCAGGTAATCGAGTAATACTTCAGTTTTCCCGCCGCATATCATACCGGGGTCACTGGTATCTTCGCCAGTAAGCTCGAAGGTGACTAATCTTGATTGCCTTGCCTCCAGGACTTCTCGGGCCTTTTCTATTGAGGTGGCTTCAAGAAGGCTCCCTCCGATTGTGCCATACGGTTTGCCGTCGGAGCCTACTATCATCTTGCTGCCTTCGTGACGAGGTGTTGACCCTTTGAGGTTCAAGAGTGAAATCAGCACGACCGGCAGACAACGGTCGAGATGTTCATGGACTGTCTTGGCGATGTATTCTGTTTCGTTCATTTTGCAAGAGTGTTGCTTGACCGGGGCGGCGGCTTGCCGCCGCCCCGGCTTGTTTCTATTTTTTCGCTGCCAGAGCTGCCTTTATTTTATCAGGTGTCGCGGGAAGATGCTGCATGCGGACGCCACAGGCGTTGTAAATGGCATTGGTGACCGCGGGGGCAGTGGAAACCATCGTCATCTCGCCGATGCCTGTGGAACCAAGCGTACCACGCGGGCGCGGCGTTTCCTGGGTGATGAACTCGACTTCGGGAGCGGTTTCGATGGTCGGGAATTTAAATGTAATCCAATCTTTGCTCTTGCCCTGGATGTATTCTTCACGAAGTGCGTAGCCGATGCCTTGGTCCATGCCACCCTGCAACTGTCCTTCAAGGTTCTGAGGATGGATGATGGGACCGGCATCGACAGCGGTGGTCATCTTAAGGACTTTAACGTTGCCTGTTTCAGTATCAACTTCAACTTCAGCCAGCTGGATATTGAGGACTACCGAATCAAAGGAAGCACCCTGTCCGGTCAGCGGGTCAAGCTGGTCGCTCCCGGCAATGTCTTTTGTGCCTTCATAACGGGTTTCTTTACCGGCTGCTTTTAGACCGGCGTAGGTTCTAGTGCCTGCTTCCTTCATCGCCGCAGCCAGTTTTTGTGCTGCGTTGACAGTGGCGCCGCCGTTGACGTACGTCTGGCGACTACCGGCCGATGGCCCCGCGTTGACGGTCTTTTCCGTATCGCGGGTGTAGAGGTGTACCTTATCCAACGGTATATCCAGCACCTCAGCAACGAGCTGTGTGAGCATTGAGTCGTTGCCCTCACCAGGATCAGCGACTGCAACGTAAACTGTGACACTGTCATCTTCGTTGATCTCGATGAAAGCATGCCCGTGATCACCGGCCTCGGCGACGCCGAAAGCATGGCAGGCAATACCAACACCTCTCTTTATTTTTCCGTTACTGGCTGCCGCTGCATCTTTCTTTGCCCGCTCATAGTGGGGCTTGATGGCGTTAAACATGGGCTCGAACGGGATGACGTCTATCGGTGCGCCGGTGGACCGCAGGTCGCCTGATTTCATGAGATTCCTGCGGCGGAATTCCAGCGGGTCAATGCCTGCTTTTTCTGCCAGCATATCCATGAGGGATTCCAGCGCAAACATTACCTGTGGGGGGCCAGCACCACGGGCAGCGCCACCGCTGCCGTTATTGGTATAGACAAGCTTGGCTTCGGCTTTGATGTTGTCGATTTTATAAGCACCGTTCAGCATGTGCAGCGCACGGGTAGGCATGATCGGGCCGAGGAGCATGTACGCACCTTTATTCAGAGTGAAGTAATTGTAGTATGCTGTAAGGATGCCGTTCTTATCAGCTGCCAGCTTGGTTATCATGTCAAATGGATGTCGCTTGGATGAAATCCAGAACGATTCTTCCAGGCTTGGCAGGTAGCGTACTGGTCGTCTAAAATGGACGGCTGCTGCTGCTGCAATACCTTCAGAAGATATGGTAGCTTTGATACCGAACTGGCCGCCGACAAACGGTTCTACGTAACGGACTTTACAGCCAACCGCTTCAGAAATCTGTGCGGCGTGAGGGTGTATCTGGATGCTGCGTCCGTAAACGGTCAACTCCGTATCGTCACCTACTCCCGTGATGTCGACAACACAGTGTTCAGGTTCAAGCGGCGCCTGGTGGTTCATCTGGGTAGAAAAATCAGCTTCAACTTTATAGGCTGCTTCAGCAAACGCTTTATCAAAGTCACCGCGTACCTGGGGCTGCTGGTACAGCAGGTTGGGAGAGTGAGGATGTATTTGGACTGCATCGGGGGCCATTGCCTCAGATGGTGTAGGCATGAACTTGAGCGGCTCATATGTTACCTTGACAGCTTTTGCCGCCGCACGTGCTTGTTCACGAGTTCCTGCAGCCACAATAGCTATCGGATCGCCGTAAGCCCGTACTTTGTCTTCACACAGCACCGGCTGGTCAGGAGCAAAAACACGTATGCGATTGGTTCCCTTGATATCGTCCGCTGTCATGACGCCTACAACGCCGGGCATCTTTTTAGCTTCACTCACATCGATTGATTTGATGATAGCGTGGTATTCGGTGCTGTGAACAGCGGCAATCTGCAAAGGATTATCAAGCTGTATATCAGCGGCAAATTTTGCCAGGCCGCAGGCTTTCACCATAGCGGTAGGACGCGGATGAGATACGCCTATCTTCTTGCTGCTGAGTTGGGCACGTACTTTATCGGGAGAATTTTTCCCGCTGATGAAGGAGGCAGCCAATTGAACGGCTTCAATAATTTTTTGATAGCCGGTGCAACGGCACAGATTCCGAGCCAATGCTTTTTTGATTTCCGCTACCGAGGGGTTGGGGTTGGCGTCAAGTAATGCCTTGGTGGCCATTATCATGCCCGGTGTACAGAAACCGCACTGGATGGCGCCTGAGAGAACATAGGCTTCCTGGATGAGGTGGGGGTTATCCGGCGTGCCCAGCCCTTCAACACTGATGACGTCCGCTCCTTCAAGGTCGGTCACCTTCTTGAGACAAGACTTCACAGCTTTACCGTTTACGATAACGGTACAGGCACCGCATTGTCCCTTGCGGTCACATGACTGTTTGGTGCCGGTCAATTTCAAGTTCTCTCTCAGGTAATCGAGAAGCACCAGATCAGGGGCGGCTTCGACTTCACGTCGGACGCCGTTGACGGTGAGAGTTACCTTTTGCAATGGAACACCTCCTTGTTTTTTATGTATTAATTGTATTAGCTAATATAATACATGTGATTGAAAAATAGCACGAATCCTTACATTTGTCAATGTAACACGGGACTATCTTACGACTGGCGATGCAACGGTAGTTCGTAACGCTTGATTCCCCTGGCAAGCAGCTCGATGGTATGTTGCGCCCTCTCCCGAAATTCATCATCTTCAGTGGAGAGTATCCTGGTGAAATCGTCCGGCGTTAACGTTTCAACGCTGCGGTAGGGTTTCCCTTCAACCAGCGAACACAGGATTTCAATCACCACGTTAGCGGTTGGGTCACAGGTGCAAAGGTAGCGGATTTTTTCGATGATGTCCTGCTTGATGGAAATATAGATATGCATGTATGCGCGCCCGATACTGCCGCATACCTGAATTTTTTCACCGATGGAATCGATGAAGATATCAGGGTTTTCCAGTTTTCCGGCATGGTCGAAACCATGCCGGAGAAGGTTCCTGTAATATTGGATGACCAGTTTGTCCATGTTGCATTTCCGTCTATTAGATGTAGCTTCTTTCGGTTAGAATATCGTGCAAAGTTTCTAGGAACAGATCACATTCTTCGATTGTGTTGTAAAGATAGAGTGATATGCGGTACGTCATGCGGTGTTCTGAAGGCAGGTGCGGCCGTGACCATCCATGGCCGTAAACTCGGTTGAAATAGGTATGAACGCAGTAAACTCCATCTCTCACCATGATGTTCGCTTTTGCGTCGAGTTCTTCAGCGATGCCCATGGCGTTCGGCCTTGTAATTTCAAACGTTATAATACCTGACCGTTTCACGGGGTCTGCCGGACCGAGTATCCGGAACCAGCCGGTATCTCCGTACTGCTTCAGTAGTTCTTTCGTTAGATGCCGGTTCAGAGCAGCCAGGTGGTCGCGGATTATCCCCATGCCGACCCCTTCCAGGTAGTTGATTGCTGTCCCTGCCGCTATCTGGGCAGGATAATTCTGGATACCGGTTTCAAACCGGTCTGGCGGATCGAGAAGATAGTAGTCATGATCAAGGCTGTCGCCAACCGTTCCTCCGCCGAGAATAGCGGGCACGATGACATCCTGAGCCTCATCTTTTTCATGGTACTGGTTTCCCAGCAATTCCTCTTTTCCATAAAGGACGCCGATGCCCTTTGGACCGCACATCTTATGCAGGGAGAACGCCATGAAATCGACATCAAGGTCTTGTACATTAACTGATTGATGGGGAACCGTTTGTGCGGCATCCAGCAGTACCCTGGCGCCGTAACGGTGAGCAACGGCGATAATTTCGCGGGCCGGCAGCGTGGCTCCAGTGAGGTTTGATGTAAAGGCCATACTCACGAGGCGGACATTCGGGCGCCGTAACTTTTCTTCGAATACATCGAAGTCGAAAGTGTCATCCAACTGCGTGGGGATAGAATCAACGGTTATTCTCCCTTGCTTCTCCAGCCTCAGCCACGGCAAAAGGTTGGAATTATGTTCCCGGTCGGAAAGAATTACGACGTCTCCCTCGTTGAATGGAAACCCAAGCGCCACCATGTTGATAGCGTGACTGGTATTCAGAGTGAAGATGATTTCCCTCCTGGAGCGCGCGTTGATGAACCGCCGTATGGTATCCCTTGAACCAGCAGCTCCGGTATCTTCATCTCCCTCGATACGGCTGACCACCTCATGTGAAAACCAGTGGCGGCTGCGTCCGCCGCCGCAGCCGGGATACCGTTCATAGTACTCGTGGAGCGAAGTGATGACCTGCCGGGGTACCAGTGTGGTACAGGCATTGTCAAAATAAACGGGCGCCGTACCATTCCGCCGCTGTTCCAGGGCCGGAAAATCCTGCCTGGTGATGTGTAGCTTATACTGATTCATATGTATTGGTTGTGCTAATACAATACTTTATTCAGGAATACTACCTTATTCGATAGCACTTCTTCAAGTAGAAATACCTTGCTGCAAAAGCGATGTTGACAAGCGTTATTACCAGATGCTATGTTTAGCTTGAATGTACTAAAAGTACTAACACAAACAATAATATATATAGCTATCCGCTCAATAGTAAGCAATTCATAAATTGGAGAGTTTATGCAGGACTGTAAGTTATGGATTGGGGGGAAATGGGTTTCCACTGCTTCTGGAAAAACCTTTCCCACCTTTAACCCAACCACTGGACAGGAAATAGCCCGTATACCGCTGGCTGGCAAGCCGGAAATTGATGCCGCGGTGGCCGCCGCTCGTGAGGCATACCCGGCCTGGTCTGAAATGCTCCAGGTTGAACGCTCCCGGTATATCAGGCGAATTGCCGCATCCTTCAGGAAAATGGCTGAGGAAATCAGCCGTCTTGAAACACTGGAACATGGTTCCATACTGAACCTGGCAGAACACGTGCCGATGGTTGCGGCTGAGCAGTTCGAATGGGCAGCGGGACGGGCTGAATCATTGATGGGCGACTATATCCCAACCCTGAATGATACGCTGACTTGCCTGAAGCGGGAGCCGGTGGGCGTATGCGCCGTTATAACCCCGTGGAATCACGCCATTCTCATGATTGCCGTTAAGCTTGCCCAGGCGCTGACTGTCGGCAACACCTGCATCCTCAAGCCGCCGAGCGTCAATTCATTGTTAGGATTGAAATTTGCCGAGGTGGTAGAAGATGCAGGACTGCCGCCGGGGGTTTTAAACGTTATTACCGGACCGGGCGGTAGTGTAGGCAATGCCCTTGCGTCTCATCCCGGTGTTGACCTCATTGCGTTCACCGGCAGCAGCGAAACCGGCAAGGAAATCATGGCGGCTGGCGCCAGTACGATGAAACGCCTGATCATGGAACTAGGCGGTAAAAATCCGGTAATCGTATGTGAAGACGCTGATATCGATGCCGCCGTCAATCACCATGCAGTGCGGCAGTGTGACAACGCCGGTCAGCATTGCTCCGGAGCCGGCAGAATTTATGTTCACGAGAGCATCTACAAAACATTCATGGAGAAGTATGTAGAAGTTTCCAAGAATATCATCACCGGTGACCCGTCTGATCCCGATACTTTCATGGGACCGTTGGCCAACCGTGAGCACCGTGACCGCGTGGAAAACTACATCAAATCAGGAGTCCAGGAAGGAGCCAGGCTGGTTCTTGGCGGTAGCCGTCCTTCACAGCCTCCGCTTGACCAGGGTTTCTTTATCATGCCGACCATTCTTGCTGATGTCACCCAGGACATGAAAGTTGCCCGAGATGAAATATTCGGTCCGGTCAGCATTATCATGAAGCCTTTTTCCTCGGAAGAAGAAGTTATTGCAATGGCGAATGACAACCGCTACGGACTTTGTGCCACGGTATGGACAAAGGACACTGCTAAAGGTATCCGGTTCTGCCATCGCCTCCACGCCGGGACGGTCAATGTCAACACCCAGGTACTGACGAATGACCTGCCCTGGGGCGGCTTCAAAGAAAGCGGCATCGGTAAAGAAGGCGGCGAAGCCGGCATGCTGGATTATACACAACAAAAGATAATGTGCATTAAGATTGCCTGATCGCTTTATACCGTTTTCACGTTTCTGGGTATTGTTATTCAACCACGTAATACTACAACAATGAATAAGGAGAAAGTATGGACTTTAAAAATAAAACCGCAGTGGTGACCGGCTCTTCGGGCGGTATCGGCAGGGCCGTTGCTATCGCCATGGCAAAAGAGGGAGCAGACATCGTCCTTGCTTCACGCAATGTGCCAAACATGGAAAGCGCAAAACAGGAAATTGAAGCCCTGGGACGGAAAGCGCTCGTGATTGAATGTGACGTCACAAAAGATGAGAGCGTAACCGCGATGAGAGATAAAGCCATAGCTGAATTGGGCAATATTGATATCCTGGTCAACAATGCCGCCGCCGGGGTACGCGGTCTGCTGGAAGACATCAGCATGGCTGACTGGCAGTATATCATCAATACCAATCTCATGGGATATGTCCGGACTGTCCATGCGTTTCAATCGCATTTTACAGAACGCGGCAGCGGTTACATCGTCAACGTGTCTTCTATACAGGCACTCGGGTATATGCCGGAGCCGCTGAATATTGCCTATATCACCACCAAGGCGGGTATCATCGGCTTCACAGAAGCAATCTACGGTTATCTCCGTCACAAAGGTATCAAGGTTTCCTGTCTTATCCCCGGTGCGGTACGGACGGAAATCAGCAACAATTCACGCTTCGTCGGTTCACCGGAACATATCAAGAAGATGCAGGAGGACGCAAAAGAATTCTGGAAACTGCCCATTTTCCTGACGCCTGAACAGGAAGCCGATGGCCTCATACAGGGTATGAAAAAAGAAGAGTTCTTTATTCTCGTTCCTGCCAGCATGAGCCAAATGGTTAAAGAACAGGGATGGGACCTTGATGTATTCAATAAATACGTTGCTAACCCCCCACAGCGAGGTGGCCCACCGCCCCAGGAAAAATAACCAGTCTTCACCTTGTCGGTAACCCTGCCACGCCGTGGCATGACAAGGTGCAACATCAACTTAGTCATGATAAAGGAGGGTAAGATGGAAAAATTTCAAATGTATATCGGCGGCAAATGGGTTGACGCTGTTTCCGGAAAAACGTATCGAGCGGTAAACCCCGCTACGGGGGAAGAAATTGCTGAGATACCGCTTGGCGGGCAGGATGATGTGGATGCAGCCGTCGCCGCTGCCCGGGAGGCATTTCCAGCCTGGTCGCAGACGCCGCAGGCGGAACGTTCGCGGCTGCTGATGAAGCTGGCAGAACTCCAGCGTGAGTATGCGGACGAACTGACGAAATGGGAAATCCTGGACCATGGCACACCGGTAAAGCTCGCCCGTATGCAAAGCACGTTTTCATCTATGAATATTGAGTACTGCGCGCAGGCAGCACGTGCCCTGATGGGCAGCACGCCGCCTCCCAGCCTCACGTCATTGACCTGTGTTCAGCGAGAACCCATCGGCATCGCTGCGCTGATTATTCCCTGGAATTCACCCATTCTCATGTTGACGTCAAAAATGGGTGCCTGTCTGGCTACCGGCAACACCTGCGTGATAAAGCCTTCAGCTATTGATTCGCTCGTTACCCTGAAATACATGGAGATTATTTCACAGCTCAATCTACCGCCGGGAACGGTTAATGTGGTTACCGGGCCGGGTGGAACGGTAGGGGAAGCATTAGCCGCCCATCCGGATATCAGCTTTATTTCCTTCACCGGCAGTTCGGAGACTGGTAAAGAAATCATGAAAACCGCCAGCAGTACCCTCAAACGAGCCCAGATGGAACTTGGAGGTAAAAATCCATTCATCGTGCTGGAAGACGTTGATATCGATAGGATAATACCCATGGCTGCCGGTTCTATCTGTCACAACTCCGGCATGGTCTGTGCCGCACCCGGCCGGTTCTATATTCATGAGAGTATCCATGATAAATTCGTGAAAAAGTTCGTCGCTCATCTGGAAAAGGTCGTTGTCGGCGACCCGAACGATGAAACAACTGACATGGGACCGGTAGTCAGCGCTGAACATCGTGACCGGGTGGAAGCATTTATCAGGAAAGGAATTGATGAGGGTGCCAGTCTGGTCTATGGAGGCAAACGGCCTTCACAGCCGCCGCTTGATAAGGGATACTACGTTACGCCGACGGTTTTCACCGGTGTTAAACCGGGAACCACTCTGTTTACGGAAGAAATCTTTGGGCCAGTTGCCTGCTTCCTTGAGTTCAAGACGGATGAAGAAGTGATTGCCTCAGCTAATGATAATGTCTACGGGCTGGCAGCGGGTGTGTTCTCAAGGGATGTTGCCCGGGCCTACCGTATTGCCAGCCGTATCAACGCCGGAGCCGTTGGAGTGAATGGCGGCCGGACGCTCACCCCGGAAACCCCCTGGGGTGGCTTCAAGGATAGCGGATTCGGTAAAGAGAATTCGATGCATGGACTGGAAGAATATACCAGGCTTAAAGTTATCGCGGTGGATATGTCTTAACAACCCCGCGGGTCGTGACTCTATTGTATTACGTGTGTTAGTATAATTTGATCTCTAGAGTTGTCTCACCTGTGTCCCTGTGAGGGATATGGTGACCAACCGGTGGATGAAAATCTCGACGGCACCGTTGGAAACGGCGGTGTTTCCCGAATGGAAAAGGAGACCATCATGACTATATTCTTTTGATGATGCAGCGCGTTTCCCAAAAGGACGCGCTGCTTTTTTTGTCAAATGCTCAATTGATTCCAGGGCATGTGCTACGTTGTCCTGGATAGGAAACAGTCGCGTTCTCCAGTATGAATCTTTAGCAAATTGGCCCTAATTGTTACCATCATCTTACTCTGCACACTCGTGATATCCTTTATCTCTGGCTGCGCCGGCGACAAAGAGGATAACCCCGTCACGTTAAACGTTTCCGCTGCCGCCAGCTTGTCTGATGCATTACAGGAAATAAACGCTCTCTACATGGATAAGAACGAGAACGTCACCTTATACACCAATTATTCATCCTCTGGCAATCTGCAGAAACAAATTGAACAGGGAGCACCGGCAGACGTGTTCATCTCTGCTGCTGCCAAGCAGATGAACGCTTTACAGGAAGCTGAGTTGATACTTGATGAGACTCGCCGGGACCTTCTCAACAATAAAGTAGTGCTCGTAGTTCCCGCTGACAGCAGTCTGGTACTCACAGATTTCACCGGGCTTACTGACGCATCCATCAGGCAGATAGCGGTAGGCGACCCGGAGTTTGTCCCGGCTGGGATGGAGCAAATGTTGATTGGATTGTCGCCGCGGAAGGTAGCTCTAGGATAAAAATAGATACTGGGCAGAAATCTGCAGGTACCAGATTATCACGAGTCTCGCTATCCCAATGCTGCTTTTAGTCTATCATCATAAACGCCGACAGCATGTTCGAAGGCATCGATACTTACTAAGAGGGCTAGCGTATTCAGTAGAAACCGAAGAGACCAACCCCACCAAGAAGATAAGTTACTACCGCAGTCGAACTAAGGTAGAGGGATCGCACGTTTATTACAATGCCGGCTCAATTGAATCACAACTGTTAGACTGCATCAGGAAGATAACCATCGGTGAGGAGATAAGGCAGGAACTTCGGCAAGAACTCCAAAATTGGTTTAAAGGTGAAGGTAATGGGAATGAAGAACTCAAGCAGGCCGAGGCACGGCTTGCTAAACTCCGGCGTATGGAGCAGAACCTTCAGAAGTTGATGTTAGAGGATGAAATAAGCCTCGACGACTTCAAAGAA
>CAZPSP010000050.1:0-16075 GCA_964589285.1 uncultured Dehalococcoidaceae bacterium
CTACACCCTATCCTACACTCTTTCCCTACACGACGCTCTTCCGATCTTAATCGCTCTTCGATTCGCCCACGGGCTTGATGCACTGGTCCTCGATGAACGCGGTATGGTACTGACCGCTTTCCAGGTCCATGGCGAAGTCCTTTTCCTCGAACTTCGTGTTGACCGGCAGGATGAGGTCTGCCATCAGGCAGTCGTTTTCCAGCCACGGGTGCTGGGCCAGGATGAATTCTATCTTGGGACTCCGCAGCGCCTTCAGGTACGTATTGGTGTCATTCCAGCATGTGGTCCAACATGGGGAGTCCGTCCAGATCATGTGGACCTCTGAGCAGCCCTCGGCCGGATAGGTGTACTTATTGAACTGGTTTTCCAGCTTGCCGGGGAAGGTCGTATTGCCGTACCAGCTTATGGGGGGATTGAGAATGGCGTCATGGATCATGTCCTTGGGTATGATCTGCTGGGGATTGATCGGGGCCGGCGTCATCAGTTTTTCCAGTTCGGAGAGTTCCCGGTTCTGTCCGTCAAGCGCCCCGGCCCACTTGGTGCCGATCTTGGTGACATTATAGGCGTGGACGAAGTTGCCGGTGACGGCCACTCCCGGGGGCATCGGGCTGTCCTTCGAATCAAAGGTCGCCCATTCAATCATCTTGACCTGGTGGACGCCTGGTTTGCCCAGTCCCTGCATCGCCAGCAGGATGACCTCAATGCGGGCCTGCTCGGTGGCGTAGGCGCTTCTTATGCCGGCGCCGCCGTTGCCGTGGGCTATCGATGTTCTCTTCGAGGCCCATTCATGGGCCAGCGCGGTGATAGTCGCCGCCGGGATGCCGCACTTGGCGGAGGCCCATTCCGCGGTTTTGGGTACGCCGTCCTCTTTCCCGAGAACGTATTCCTCGAACTTTTCATACCCGTAGGTATGGGTCTTGACGTATGATTTGTCGTAGGTGCCTTCGGTCATCCATGTGTAGGCAATCGCCAGTTGTAAAGCCGCGTCCGTATTCGGCAGGATGGGTATCCACTTGTCCGCATGGACGGCGGCCCCGTAGTTCAGTTCCGGACAGATATAAACGCATTTGATGCCGATCTGGCTGTACCAGTAGCATATCCGGCTGGCCATCTGGCCGTTGAACCCCCAGGGCGTTGTCTCCGGATCGCAGCCCCAGAACAGGAGCATTTCCGTGTTCTTGGCGATGTCCGGGATAAGGTTGCCGGCGGGCACCATCTCGCCGACAGGTTCCATGCCCCAGACGTGCTTGGCTCCCCAGGCCCAGCCTTCCCAGCTGTCCGTGTTCCTCATCTGCATCGTGTAGCCGCCGAGGAGGGCCAGGAGCTTGTTGGCGCTGCCGTGGGCGGTGTGGATGACCTTGCCTTCGCCATGTCCGTCGGATTGGGAGAGCACGGCTTCCATGCCGTAGGTCGATTTGATCCTCTTCAGTTCTTTGACGATAATATCGAGGGCCTCGTCCCAGGAAATCCGCTTGTACTTGCTGGTGCCGCGACTGGCCGTGTTCCTTTCTCCGTCAGGGTCCCAGTCCACGCGCTTGAGCGGATAAAGGACACGGTTCGGCGAGTAGACCCTCTTTTTATACGCCAGCCCGAACGTCGAGGGCAGGGTTTTCAGCATGGGCTCGAACGTGGTGCCATGCGCTTCCATCTTCCACGGATTGAAGCTCTCCTTGTTGTATTTCCATTCATAGTGGAGCGGCCGGATCCGGAGTATTTTCCCGTTACGGACATCGACGTTGGAGGCAATACCATTGATGCCGAAATCCGCCAGGCTCAATGCCTTGATATGGGTTGTAATCTCATTTGTGGAATGTTTGGGTTCCTGATCGTTCTTCATGTCATCATTCCTTTCTTAAAAAGGTCGTGGCTGATCGCAGCCCGTTACCAGAAGGTTTTTCAGCTTGGAAAAACCGGCTATTGGCGGTTAGAGGTCGTACTCCGATGTATGCTCACACATAGAATGGCATTTTCCGGTAATATTGTCAATGATGAGAATATTATATTAGTGAACTAATCGAGATGTTTTCAAGATATAGTCCAGGAACAACCTTGTCTAAGCTTCAGTCAAGGACTGGACATTCAGTTTGTCCGGATTGGTAAGCGTACGTATCGGCCTGGACGACCTTACTTACCCTGGACTGGCTAATCCACACTGTTTAATAAAGACGGCTACTGATTGAATTATGGTTACGCCGGTCCTAGAATCCGGATGATTCAATACTGGGTGGCCGGGAAGACCTGGCAAATGACGCTCAGTAGCAGGGAGGCGGACATGCCGGTGACCATAACGATCGATCAGGAAGGCTGTACCGAGTGCGGCGCCTGCGAGGGCACTTGCGCGGAAATCTTTGAAGTCCCGAGCGGTGAAAAAGCCAGGGTGGTAGAAAAATACCGGAAAGGGAGCACTGACAAAGGAGAAGTAGGGGACGATCTTGCCGGTTGCGCCCAGGAAGCTGCTGATTCGTGCCCGGTGGAGGTTATCTCCGTCAAATAGACCTGTCAGGAACTTACCTCAATTTTCCTTCCATGAGAAAGCACTGGTAATATCAAGTATCGTGTTGTAAATTGAGGAAGGGTTTTTTCCTCCCGATCCGTGTTTAAGTGGCTGATTACTCCATAGATTCGGTCTACACTGGCGGAATTTTGAAAAACAGATGATCGGCCGGGTGAGGTCGCTTCCCAGGTCCCCCCAAACCCCCGCCAAATTTTTTGTATAGTATCCATTCCACCTTATCCTCAGCCAAATCGGGACCATTACAACAGGTATGACCATCATACCAGCCCGAATTGTCAGAAGGTTCAGGCGATATTGCAGCGTGGATTTCTTTATATGGAGTCCTTCCAGTCCAACCCGCACCATATGCAGCGTGAAAAGGTACAGCAATATCCAATTGCATTTCTGAGAAACCGGCAGTAGTCCAATTATCCATCGTATCTTCAATGTCGCCAATCGATGACAATACCGTCTGCCCCATACTTTTGATCGTTATAGTCGGGTTCTGCAGTCGGTTCTACGAGTCGATTGATTAGTTCTTGCCCCAAAGAACCAGATTGAATGACTGACGTTAATTTCGCAGTGCCATCAAGACCAATCAAAGCCGGTATTTGATTATCATGGCAAGCCTCAACGCAGTCGTCAATCTGGTCCCACGAGTAAGTTAGAGATTCCTGCGCACGCAGAGTGGCATCGGTAGCGCCAGTTACCGCGACAGTTCCATCAAACTCGATTGCCAATCAGAAAAGGATGGACTATAATAATCATATATGCAAATTCATGCATATAGGAGGTTAATCACATGAGGGATTTGGTGAAAGTCTACAAAGTGCTCTCTGACGAATCCCGTTTGCGGGTACTCAATCTCCTGCTTGAACGGTCTTGTTGTGTGTGTGAAGTGATGCAAGCCCTTGATATCACGCAGTCCAAGGCATCGCGTATTCTGGGTGCGCTGCATGATGCGGGTATTCTCGAACTGCACCGCGAAGGCCTTTGGGCTGTTTATTCCATCGATTGGGAAGGCATGGAGCCCAGCATGAAAGCCATTATCCAGGCTACCACGGACGCTTTTTCTGGAAATCAGCTTATGGCCAACGACCGCGAACGCTTACGTAAAGCAGAGAGAGTCGGGCCCGCCTGCGCCCGAAAAACCTGTGCGGGAGATACCGCCCGGGCGATGAACGCACGGTAAATAACCACGGGGGCTACTAATGACCGTTTTCATGGACCTGTTACAGGGCGGTTGGAACGCTTTGCTGGAATACCTGTCAGCACACGTCTTGACGTGCCTGATCCCGGCCTTTTTTATTGCCGGGGCTATCGGCATCTTCATTTCCCAGGGTGCGGTATTAAAATACTTCGGACCGAAAGCCAACAAATTTCTGTCATACTCAGTGGCATCGGTATCAGGCACCATCCTGGCGGTGTGCTCCTGCACGGTACTGCCGCTGTTCGGGGGCATTTATAAACGCGGAGCGGGTATCGGCCCGGCCGTCGCATTCCTTTATTCCGGTCCTGCCATCAATGTACTCGCAATAGTGTATACCGCCCGCATCCTCGGCTACGATCTCGGCCTCGCACGGGCAATCGGAGCTATTGCCTTCGCGGCGGGTATCGGCCTCATCATGGCATTACTATACCAGAGAGGGGAGACTGCCAAAAACTCTGCAGCCTTCGATGCACTCGCCGCCGCAGACCCCGATGACAGGCCATGGTGGCAGCAAATTGTCTTTTTCGGTGTATTGGTAGGAATTCTCGTCTTCGCCGCATCCCAGAACTGGATCGTCACCGGCGTCCTGCTGGCGGCGCTCGGCGTTATCCTGTGGCGCTGGTTTAAAAAAGGCGAACTGGTGATGTGGTTGAAGGAAACGTGGCGTTTCGTCCGGCTTATCGCGCCATGGCTGCTCGTCGGCGTATTTGTCGCGGGTATCATCACTACATTCGTACCTCAGGATGTCGTTTCAAACTGGGTCGGCGAAAACACCATTTTCTCCAATTTAATCGCCTCGTTCCTTGGGGCCTTAATGTATTTCGCCACACTTACGGAAGTGCCGATCATCAGAGCCTTTATGGACCTGGGGATGGACAAGGGACCCACGCTCGCCCTGTTACTGGCTGGTCCGGCGCTCTCGCTGCCCAATATGCTCGTTATACGAAATATCATGGGCTGGAAGAAAACAGGAACCTACGTAGCCCTGGTGGTGATATTCGCAACGTTTACCGGCTATGTTTTCGGTCTAACAAATTAATAAAAAAGGAGAGATGAGGAATGATCATCAAAGTACTGGGAAGCGGCTGCGCCAAGTGCCAGCAACTGGAAAAGAATACGAAGGAAGCCATTTCCGAACTTGGCATCGATGCTCAACTGGAGCACGTCAAGGACATTAACAAGATAATGGAATATCCTATCCTGACCACTCCCGGGCTGGTTATCGATGAAAAGCTGGTCTGTTCCGGAAAAGTTGCTTCCAAGGATGAAGTAATCCGTTACCTGACCGCGGCTCAACAATAACCGGTTTTCAGGAAGGGACACTATGAGTGCACCCTCACTGTTCGATGACTATGAGATACTTTCCATGCCGCCCGGAACAGCCGGCTGACAGTGAGCGGGAGGAGATGTGGCACGTGTTGTCATAAAGCTTGGTCAAGATATTTCTTCCCTGATGCCTGTCATGGGGCGATTGATTGAAAGTTGCGGAGTCAGCGCTCAACCTCCGGGTGCGGCCTTCCGTTTTAATGGTCACGGTGTTGTGGTCGATTCTCGGGAAATAACAGTGTACGAAACTGAAGACCCGGCCGCGGCCGTTGAGGTGATTGATCTCTTGAAAGGTATTGAATCTTCAGAAGAACAATTGGAAAAGAGTGATTAACTTCAAAATGAAAAACACGAAAGATATATTCGCGTATGATTCCATCACGCTCATTCCCGGCAAGGGAGGCTGAGAATGAGCCGGCGGGGGTGTGACACGTGTTGTCATCAGGCTTGAGAACGATATCAGCGAGGTCATGCCGGTCCTCGCGCGGAACATACAAGGGTGCGCCTTCGGGCCGCAGGTACCCATCGTATCCTTCCGTTACAACAACTGGCGGGTCGTTGTACAAAAAGACGAGATCATGGTACTCGATGTGGAAGATGAGTCCTCAGCATTGAAGGTAATGGGATTTCTTAAGAATACGCTCGAAAAAACGAGCGAAGTTTAACGGATGCGAGGAAAAATGAGATGACTGCTTCTTGTTGCTGAAGAGAGGGGCGAAACGTATCTTCGTTATAGACGGATGTCCTGTTGCCTGCGCCAAAAAAGACCGTGGAACAGGCCGGGCTTAAGGTCACAGACTTGCTCCGCGTTACCGAAGAAGGTTTTGCCAAGAACCACAACCTTCTGCTGGAGCAAACGGACATCGAAGTGATCACCGCGAGGGCGAAAAACCTTCTCCAGCAAGCGGTAATGTCCTGAGTATTCAAGAAATCTTTCCGACCAGATAAGGGAAAGTGTTAAGGAAATACTCGGCTTTCTATACGGGCTGCCTCGAAGGATCAAAGGTTGGAAAAGATTTTTACTGGGGATCGGGATCAGTCAACGATTCCACGTTCTGCGGACTCATTGAAATCGGCGATGAAGTGACCAGCCGATAGAATTTATATACTAGCGCACGATGCAAGTACCAAGGTGCACGTCGGTAATACCAAAGTTGGCCGAGTCATAATTGGCAACCGTGTTTTTGTTGGTACGGGAGCTATAACTCCTCGTCGACGCGTACGCCCTGGGAACGATAGGATGTAGCCGTCAAAGCTATTGGGAGTAGCCCCGCCCAGGCGGTACGCCCGGCGGTAGATTGTGCCCATTCCAGCCTCCTCGCACTCGTATAATCCTTGCTAATACCATGCTAGGATGCTAGAATTGAGAAGGCAAAGCCGCTGACGGCCGGTTACGGAGACTACATCAGCGGTCCAAAACTATCAGCACAGTCCTGTAAAGATGAAAAAGGGGTCGATTTAGGCTCAACATGCCAGCGTAGCTCAGGGGTAGAGCAGCGGTTTCGTAAACCGCCGGTCGGGGGTTCGAATCCCTTCGCTGGCTCCGCTCAATCATTCTTTTCCGGTTCACTGGAAGATCAGTATTCTCCGCTCCGCATATGAAACATGGAGCATGAGTGAGTTCCGGTAAGCTTATCGACCGCCAAAAATCACAGCCGTAGGAATAAAGTGGCACGCCCACAGCTTCACCTGAACTTGTGCCGGCGGCGGGAAATTCCTTATAATTTAACTGGTTGCACCGTTTAACATTCCAGGCTAATTCATTTTTTGGGGGGTCGCTTTGTTCCGTTTTTTCTGTAAATCAGCTCTTTATGCCCTGGTGGGCATCGTAGTTCTCTCGTTACTGCTGACCGGCTGCGGCGGCTCGGATGCGCCTTCCATCACCCCGGCGGAGCCACGAGGCAATACCGGCTCCATCGAGACCGGCAAAAAGACCGAGGCCGCCAAAGAAAAGATATCCCCGGATGGCGGCACCATCACCGTCGATGATGAAAAAAGCCCCATCAACGGCCTGGAACTGGATGTCCCGGCCGGCGCCTATCCGGAGGACCTGGAATTCAAGATTTCTTCGGCGCCCGTGGAAGAACATACCTTTGGGGATGACTTCAACCCCGTCACGCCGCTTATCTCCGTGGAGAACGGCGGAGGGTTCTCGGAAGAGATGATGCGCGTCACCATCCCGGTCGAGGTCCCGGACGACCACTTTGCCATGGGTTTCATTTACGATGATGAAACGCAGACGCTGGAGGGTATGCCCCTTATCGCCCGCGATGCCGCCTCCATCACTGTCGGCACGCACCACTTCACGGACATGCTCATCAGTATGATCCCGTATGCCAAACTGAAGAAAGATATCGATACCGGCTTCCGTCCCGGCATCGATGACTGGCAGTTCGTCAACTATGGTTCTTACCTGGAAGCCGGCGGCCATTGCGCCGGCCAGTGCCTGACTGCCCTCTGGTACTACGTTAACCAACCGGACGGTGCTGACCTCACTCTTTATGGCCGTTATGATAATAACGGCGACGACCCCGCCACGCCGGACTTCTGGAACGATGATTCCTACGGCTACCGTTTCGCCTCGGTCATACAGCACGACATTAACTGGGATTCCTTTGCCAACGGCTTCTGGGGGAACATCGCCGGGACGGACGACCAGACCAACTACTACCTGTTCGCTTATTCCATGCAGATTACCGGAGAGCCGCAGGAAGTGGGCATCTTCAACAGTACCGGCGGGCATGACATGATCTGCTACCGCATCAAGGACGGCAACCTCTATATCGCCGATCCTAACTACCCCGGCGATATCGACCGCCGCATCGAGTTCAAGGACGGCCGGTTCAAACCGTATAACTCCGGCGCCAACGCTGAAGAGATCGCCGCCGGGAACGGTGAAGAATACCCTGAGATCGGCTACTGCGCCAAGTCCACCACCATCAACTGGGCCACGCTCGGCCAGCGCTGGAAGGAATTCAAGGATGGCACCATCGGCGACGGTATCTTCCCTGATTATTCGCTGATCTACATCGATGAAAAAGGCGAAGAGAAAGCCCTCCCCGAGGAATTGTCCTGGTCGCAGAACTCCATCGGGATACGCGTTAAAGCGACAGCATTCACCAATGGATTTGTTGTTTACCGTGACGGCGTCTCGCTCCAGTTGAACAGTGATAAGAAATTTCCGCTGCAAAACGGGGAAAACGTCCTTGGTATTTGGGTCCTGGGTAAGGTGGGCGACCGGTGGAAGTACGTCGATTTCAAGTACGTCACCATCAACTTCAGCGGGCTGAGCATCAAGCCTGAAACCCAGACCGGAGATACCGGCAGTGAACTGACTTACGAGGCTGTCTGCGATAAGCCTCCCAAGAACGCCAGGTATAACTGGTATGTAGATGGCAGGCTCATGCAGGAAGATGAAGGCTCGGTGTTCGATGTTTCCTTCGAGGAAGCCGGTGAATACATCATCTCCGTCGAGATGACTGATGAAAAGGGAGAGAACCCGCAAGAAGCTGAAGCTCTTGCCGTCATCGAGGGCGCCACACCGACAACAACGACCGTGGACCGGTTGGCCCTGCTCCAGGAATTCAAATCCGTGCGGGGCAACATCAGCGGTCTGTACCTGTATGATAAGGTGTATTCCAATTCATCGGAAAGCACGTCTTCCTATAACACGTTCGAGATTCCATACTACGGCTGGGAAAACTCGTACGAGCAACTGGAACTTGAATGGAACGGCACCAGATTTAGTTCCAGTCATTCAAACGATCTGGAAAGTCACTCCCTGACTGGTGAGGTAGCGCCGGATGGGAGTAAGATACTCCGCTTCGAGTACGCTTATACCTACAGTTTTTCGGACTCAGAAGGATGGGAAGTGGAAAGGGAAAACCGTATCACGCTAACTGATATACCCATCTCTGAGTCATCGCTGTATTCCGAGTTCCAGTTCTCCAAATCAGGCAGTGAGTTCAAGCCGTATCTTTCCGAGTTCTACTACTACGAACTGCGGGAAAAAGATGGTGAACTGCGTGAAGAGACGACGATCGAGTCACCGGACTGGACGGGGGAAGGCTGGCAAAAAGAACCTCATATTACGCTCATATTCAAGAAAAGCGCTTCCTGATGGGGTACCGGATGGTTTCCGGAATATAGTGGGGAAAACAAACCCCCGGCACGTCCGGATGGACGATTCCGGGGGTTTGTTTTTTGTGCGGGATATGGCTACACTTCGAAGCGCTCGTATTTGTCAGTCAGGTGTACTTCCAGGAACACCACCGGTTTGCCGATGCGCTTGAAAATGAGCGGGCAGTGCGGCGTCTCCGGCGGAACGGTGACGATGGACGTGTTCGTGATGACCTGCTTTTCTCCATCGATGTAGAATTCTATCTCGGCATCGAAATCATAGATGTCCCTGGAATCCGAACCGATGAACCCCATGATGATAGGGAACTTGTGGTAATGGGGCGTTGCCTCATTGACATGCTCCCGGGTAACGATGGAATACAGCAGCTGACAGCTTGCTCCCAGTTCTTCCGGCTTCCCGAAGATGCCGTCGAAAATAATCGAGCCGTCACGCTCGATCTGTCCCCTTGGATTTACCTTGACCAGGTGAGAATATTTTGATTCCGTCATGGTACTGCTCCTTTTCGTATTGTTTCCCAAATTATAGTAGATGCCGGGTTTTTCCGCGAATCGATAGCAGACAAAAATGAGTGCGGTTACGTATGTCGCCTTATCCGTTTTCATGGAAATCTGTTGGTGAATACAACAAACTACCGATGGGAGGACAACAATGGAACGCGGAGCGAGGTCACAACAGGGGATGCAGGAAGGCGATTGCTACGAATGCGAGATCTGCGGTTTTTCGGTCATCGTCGATGAAGTCTGTGATTGCGCGGAGGTCCATGAACTGATCTGCTGCAGCCAGCCCATGGCGCGTATCCCGATGGAATCTGAAACCGGTGAACAGGGAGCCGCGGCGTCCCGTCCCGCCAGGACCGCCAAGGTCAGCGCCGCCGGGCTGCAGATGTACCTCAAAGGGATGGGGTATCCGGCCAGCAAGCAGACCATCATGGAACACGCCCGGTCCCGCGGCGCCGGTGAGCCCCTGATGAATATTCTGGAAAAATTCGAGGACAGGGAATATACCCGCGCCAACGAGGTGTCTAAAGAATTTGGGAAGCTGAGATAGCCGGTTTTAAGGTGAACGGTACCGGGACAAGATGGCGGAAACGGGGATACAGGTCAGGATTGTGTGTCTTCCGGGGCGTGAACTTCCTCCGGGAAGTCCGGCACCTCTTCTTCCGGTCTCTCCGTCGGGTCTTCCCGGAAAAACGTCCAGATGAGGTATGCCATGATCAACAACAGCGCGGCGAGCAGTACGTAACCCCACCATGGCAGGCTGATGAACCATTGCCAGGTCCTGTCGGCGCCCGTTGTTATGAATTCACCTGCATCCATGCTGTCTTCTCCGCCTGGCTGTCACACTTACGGACATTATACTACTCGATCAGGCTTTCGTCGAACACTCGAATATGTCATCGCGAAAGGCCTTTGGACCTTGCGGCGATCCTGTTGCTAGTTGCCAGGGAGGAGCCCCACGCCCGTTCCGCTAATAAATGAAATCGTCCGTTATATGGAAGGTGCGTTGTTCCCTGATGTTGCGGATGAACCAGCCGGGGTCGTCCTGCGGCGTTGCGGCATCGCAGCGGGCGGCCCGTTGCGCACAGGCGGAGGCGGCAATCATTTCACGGAGTTCATCTTTCGTCGGTAATAGTTCCAGCGCTTTCATGAAACCCTCCTTGTTCAGGTCACCCTCAATATAAATAACGATTGTTAAGGGAATAAGAAAGGGGCTGAAAGCGAAAAATTGTAAGCGGAGGCTTGCCGGATGGAGGGGCGGCTTTATTCCTTGCCGATGATATCTTCGACTTCCCGGGAGGTCTTCAGGATGGTGTCCTTGATGGCGTTCCATTTTTCCGGCGTCAGGCACTGGCCGCGCTGCCGGAGCATCCGGCCCATGCCGCGCAGGGTGCGGATGGTCTCGTGGAATTCCTCGCGGTTGGAGGCCCCCCACCAGTCCTTCATCTGGCACTCGATGCGCTCGATGTCCTCCCGGTTCTCTTCCAGGAACTTGAGGCCTTCTTCGGTGATGGTGTAGACTTTCTTGCTGTCCCGCTCGAAGACGTTCACATATCCCTGTTCATCCAGAAGCTGGAGCGTGGGATACACGCTACCCGCGCTGGGGGTGTAGAACCCGTGGAAAGAGTCTTCCAGGGCGCGCATGATCTCGTACCCGTGGCTGGAACGTTCCTTGAGCAGGTTGAGGATAACGTATTTCAAGTCCCCTTTTTCAAAGAGCCGGGACTGCTTTTCAAACTGGAACAGGTTCTTGTCGAACATGAAACCGTGCCTCCGAGGCTACGATATAGCGTAACAGTATTCGTTTTTCATTGTCAATCTCAGCTTGATTCCATGGCAGCTGCGGTTTCACGGACGCGGTACCGGATAATGGATTCGTTCACGCGCCGGTCCGGCTCGGAGAAGTACTCTTCCTCATAGATGCCGATGATGTCGTATCCCTGTTCCAGTATGAAATCGATGAGAACTTCTCTCGGCGTCTTGCCGTCTATCTCGGCCCCGTCATGGAGTATCTGGGCCACCATGCCGTATTCCCAGGTCTCCAGGCACACCTCATCAGCGCCCACCTGCTGCGGCAGGGAAGTGACGTCTTCCGGGAGAGGCATGCCGATGATGGTGGTCCAGTCAGATTGCGGGCGACGGTGGGCGTCCGGGAACCGGGCGCGAAAACCGCGTACGGCGATGGGCCGGGCTTTTCTCAACGAACGGTCGAACTTGAGCGCCATCAGAGAATTATACAGTGTGGGAATTATCCGGGGCAGTGCTTCGCCGGGAAGTCCCGTGGCACGGACCACCGCCATTTTCTGAGGCGGCATCTCGGTAATGACCGGCACATTCAGGGGCAGGTTGTGAGGTTTCATAGCTTCCTCCACAGCCTTCCGTTGATTGAGTTATTTGTAGCACAACCGCACCGGGACATGCAAACGCAGGCGCGCATACCCGGCATAATGGTTTACTTATATGATAGTTTATTATTTGTATTTATTTGCCTCCCAGTATATAATGGGTGAACTTTCCGGCCCCGGAAATGGCAATTTTGATATTGGAAACCCAATAAACGAGTCAGGAATTATCTTTATATGAACATGAAGCAGAGTATCGAGGAGAGGGTAGCCAGGGAGTCTGGTTCCACCAAAAAAAAGAGATCATTCCTCTGGAGCGGTTTGCCGTTCTTTATCATGGCCCACGCCTCTCACCACTTCCTGATGGCTCTGGAACAGGCCTTATTACCGTCTATTCGTAACTATTTCAACCTTAGTTCCAACCTGGCCACGTCTGTGATACCCATGGCTTACGCGCTGTCCAGCGCCACCGGGCAGATACCTGGCGGCTGGGGTGCAGACAAATTCGGTCCGAAATTATTGATTATGGTAGGGACTCTGGGCGTGGCCGCCGCCGGTATCCTCGTCGGGCTCTCTAACTCATATATCATGTTCATTATCTGCCTCGTGTTCATGGGGTTGCTTTCCGGCGGTTATCATCCGGCGGCGACGCCGCTTATTTCCGCCTCGGTCGATCCGAACATCCGCGGAAGGGCTCTCGGCTTCCACCTGGTCGGCGGCAATTCCGCGTTTTTCGTTTCGCCGCTTATTGCCGCCGCTATTGTCGGCGCATTCGGCCCGGACGACGGGTGGCGTTATTCGTATCTCATCCTGGCTGTCCCGACCGTCGTATTCTCTCTGATATTCTTTACCTATCTCAGCAAGAAAGGCGGTAAAGCCCACCTTGAGGCCGCTAAACAAGCTGTTATCGAACAGAAACCTCCCCAGCCGGGATACAAGAGAAGGCTGATAGCCTTCCTGACGATGATGGTGATCGGCGGCGGGTTTACCATGTCCGTTATCCCGTTGCTGACGATTTATATGCACGATGAATTAGGCGCTTCTGAAGCCGTTGCCGGAGGTCTTATGTCCATCGTGTTTTCCTCCGGCCTGTGGGCGGGACCGGTCGGTGGTCTTATCGGGGAGAAGATCGGGAGCGTCAAGCTTATCATCATAACCGGCCTCCTTTCAGGTATCATTATTTTCGGATTCAATCATGTATCTCTCGGCTGGAGCCTGTATTTGCTGCTTTTCGTGCAGGGTCTCAATAACGCCCTGAGAATGCCGGTAACGGAAATGTTCATCATGAGCCAGGCGCCGGCCAAACACCGTTCCAAAGTGTTCGGCATTTACTATTCCACCATGCAGTATACCGGGGCTATTTTCGTGCTGCCCGGCGGTTATCTTATCGATACATTCGGCTGGCAAACGATGTTCAACGTAGCTGCCATCGGTATCACGGCGGTAGCCGTTATTACCGCGTTCTTCATCTTCGATGCCAAAGATAACTATATCGCCCCGTCCGAGGCATAACCCTTCTCCTGATGACCGTGAGGCCGGCTGTACCAGCCGGCCTCTTTTTTCATCTGAACGGGGTTCCAGCCTGTACTTTACAGCGTGCCGCTGTCAGAGTATTTTTGTTGCCTGAATGGTTTAGGAAAGCAATAGTTTAGTATTTGTATTTTTTCAAACGCCGGTATATAATTAGTGCGCTTCCGGCTGTACATAACCCGGGCCGATGCCGGAAATTCCACATTATGTTGCAGAGAGTAGCATGAACGCGAAAAACATCCAGAAAAGAGCCGATGAAGCCGGCGGAAATAACGGCGGCACACCCTCCGCAACTCCGCCCAAACCACAACGTTCGTTCTTCCTGACAGCCCTGCCGTTTTTCATTCTGGCCCACGCCACGCACCACTTGCTGACGGCGCTGCCCCAGTCACTACAGCCGTTCATCCAGGACTATTTCGGACTGAGCAAAGCCCAACTTGGCGGTGTTACCTCGGCTTTCGCCCTTTCCAGCGGGGCCGCCCAATTACCGGCGGGGTGGCTGGCGGACCGCGCCGGTCCTACCTGGCTTATCACAGTTGGTATCGTCGGTGTCGGTATCGGCGGTCTTCTGGTTGGTTTTTCCAATTCGTACATCATGCTGTTGGTCACGCTGGTTATCATGGGCCTTATGGCCGGGGGATATCACCCGGCATCTACGCCGCTGATCTCGCTGTCTGTTCCGCCCAATCAGCGAGGAAGGGCGCTCGGCCTGCACCTCATCGGCGGTAATTCGAGCTTCTTCCTGGCCCCGCTTATTGCCGCTGGTATCGCCTCCGCCTGGGGATGGAAGGGGGCCTACCTTACCATGGCCGTCCCGACCATTATTCTTGGGACGGGCTTCTTTTTCTATCTGAACAAACGGTACGGTAAAGCCCACGTCGAAGCCATGAAAAGAAGGCAGATGGAAGAGCGTCCGCCTCAAAAAGGCTACATGCGGCGGCTCGTTTCATTCCTTATCATGATGGTCATCGGCGGCGGCGCGGGAGCCACGGTCAATGCGTTCCTCTCTGTGTATATCAAGGAAGAACTCGGCGCTTCCAATGAAGTATCGACCATGGCCCTTTCCATTATCTTCTCTTCGGGATTGTGGGCCGGGCCGGTCGGCGGCTGGATTTCAGACCGTATCGGCAGCGTCAAGGTCATCATCGTTACCGGCATCGTCGGCGGCCTGCTGATCTTCGCTCTGAACTCTGTCACCCTCGGCTGGGGCTTATGGATAACTCTCTGGGCCATGGGGTTCATCCAGGCCATCCGCTTCCCGGTAACGGAAGTCTTCATCATGAACCAGTCCACAGCCAAGAACCGTTCTCTGGTCTACGGAATATATTACTCGACGATGCAGTATACCGGCGCCATTTTTGCGCCGATCATGGGCGGTTTCATCGACAGGCTTGGTTATCCCACCATGTTCAACTTCGCGGCCTGGACGGTGACCGCGGTGGCGGTCGTGACCTCTATCTTCATCTGGGACGCTAAAGACTAGCGAGGGAAGCGAGCCTGTCGGAGGGCGGGCCGATAGTTGGCAGGGATTATCGATCGGCCCGGTTGCTAACGGCTATTCTTCTATCAGCCGCCGGCCATGTTCAAGGATCTCTTCCCGGCGTTCCGGGGACATTTCCTGGGTCTCCAGCCATGCCTGAAGTGAAGCCAGCGGCGGCATTTCACCCGCCGTCTCCACCCCGTTCAACGTCCGGGTGCGGACGGTGCGCTGGCGGTCCAGGGTAATGGAGAGATAATCGGCGTCCTTCAGTGCCTCCCGGATGTCCGTGTCTCGCAGTTGCTTTTCCTGAGAGGCTGGGAGCTTGATATTCAGCCGCACGACGGCGTCTCTGGACTGCTCTTGCTGCGATGAGATGGTGTTGAGGATGGTCGTAGTTGGATCGAGTTCTTCCCCGGTCAGTTCCACGTTCAAGGTGCGGAATTTCCGGGCGTGAACGGCATGGAAATGGTATGACGTGGAACGCTTGCCGGTTTCATCGGCGGTAATGGTTACTTCGTAGAAACCCTTGTCGTCGTCTTCCTCCCCGAAGTCTACCCGCTCCAGGCTGCCGGAGTAGACGACCGGCGGGTCCTCGTTCAAGACCTGCTGTTTGTGGATGTGGCCGAGCGCCACGTAGTCGAAAGCAGGGTTCTTGACGGAACTGAGCAGCAGGACGTGCTCCTGCCCGATGGACATCATCGTCTCCGAGCCTGCCTTTGCCGTTGAGATGGAAACGTGTCCGGCGAGGACGGCCGGAACAGAGGGATCGAGCTTTTTCACCTGGTCTTCGATGATGCCCGTCAGCACGTCCTGGAGCTTTTTATTAACTTCTTCCAGGGGAAGGTTGCGGGCATCGTCACGGCTGAGGAGTGTGCTGCGCCGCAGCCACGGCAGAGCGACTATCTGGATATCGCCGGACTTCGTGGTTATGCGGTACGTTCCCGGCTTGTTGGCCACGGTGACGTTCTTCACCGCCAGGGTATCGAATATCTCGGTGGCAGTCGCCCGCCCGACGGCGTTCGGCATATCGTGGTTGCCGGTCAGTATGAATACGG
>CAZPSP010000051.1:0-15954 GCA_964589285.1 uncultured Dehalococcoidaceae bacterium
TCCTCATCCAGTCCAGCGGCTATTTCAACGTCAAGGCCCGCAAGCTCAAAGCCTTAGTGGCATGGCTCGGCTGCCGCTGCGGGGATGATCTGGACAGGTTCTTCCAGACCGATACCGCCATTCTGCGGGAAGAACTCCTCGCCCTTTACGGCGTCGGAGAAGAAACGGCGGACTCCATCCTGCTCTACGCCGGAAACCAGCCCTCGTTCGTTATCGACGCCTACACCCGCCGCATCATCGATAGACTCGGCCTCCGCCCGGACGGAGCTTCTTACGAGGCCTACCGCCGCCTTTTCATGGACCATCTCCCGCCGGATGTTCCGCTCTATAACGAGTACCACGCCCTCTTCGTGCGCCACGGCAAGGATACCTGCCGGAAGTCTCGCCCTTCATGTGATGCCTGCTGCCTGAAAACAGCCGGTCTCTGTAAACAGGCTGGCTTGTGCAAAACGGAACTGGCTTCTATAACTTAGTTACTTACCGTGCCCGCGCCGGCCTTTCTTTACCTATCTTTACCTGATGCGCCTTTTCTTCTCTTTTCCTGCACGTTTGCCTGCACGACTGTCACGGTTTGTTTACTTGCGTCAATAAAATATTTATGGGTTCGTTACCCGGCCATTGCTATTCTTGAGGAGCCGGAATCACATCCGGCAAGGTCCGCGGCAGAGAGCGGATACAAGAATCGCGCTGCCGCGGAGAGACCGGGAGGTCCGGCATGAAAACAATACTGGCAAAGCTGCGAGCGAGAGAAGAAGGCATTACCGGCCTGGAGACGGCCATCATCCTGATAGCCTTCGTCATCGTGGCATCGGTGTTTGCGTACGTCGTGCTGTCCGCCGGGCTTTTCTCTTCCCAGAAAGCCAAGGAAGCGGTGACCGCCGGGCTCGAATCGACCATGGCTACCATCGAGGTCCGCGGCAACATCATCGCCCGGATGGAGGCCAGCGAGGTACGGGAGATATACTTCTGCGTCGGGATCCCGCGGGCGGGAAGCGCGGTGGATTTCAGCCCTTCCTCCGAGAACGTCAGTCCGATTGTTATTTCCTACAGCGACCGTGAACATTACCTGCCGAGTATCAACTGGACGGTGGAACGGCTGTCAGAAGTAAACAATGACTACCTGCTCGATTACAATGAACTGTTCCAGGTCACGGTGATAATACCGACGTCCGGGAACATCAGCATCGGCCCTTACGACCAGTTTTCCCTGGAACTCAAACCGCCGGACGGTCCGACCCTCGTCTTCGAGAGAACGATACCCGGCAGGGTGAGTCAATACATCAACCTGCATTGACATCATGAAACGTGACCGGAGGTTACCCCTTCCGGTCTCACCAGGCAAGAAGCAGCAACACCTCTAAGGGCACTGCTTTTTTGCTTTTCTGGCCCACAGCACGGCGAGGATGCGGCGTTTACTGTCCAGCGGAACGGGGAGGCGCTTTTCCAGGAGCGCCACGTGTTCCAGGGGTACGTTCGCCAGTTCGGCTACCTGCTGCTTCGTCAGGCTGATCGCCAGCCGGAGCTTCCGGGTCTCGTAACCCCTGACTTCCGGTTGCGGCGTGATGACCGTTGTCGGCATGATTATGCCCTCCGGTACTAAAGTAATCCTCCCTGGCTGTCGCAAATACAAAGCCGGCGCCCATTCCGGTTGGGTGTTTTTACCAAAATCGAGTTGCACTCTCCATACTATGTCTGCTAAGCTTTCGCGGGAAGCACCGTCAGGAGGAGTTACTATAATGCCAGAGCTGTCCGCCCGCATCGCCCCGGATCTCGTCCTGTTCAACCCGGTCATGACCGCGTCCGGTACGTTCGGGTACGGCACGGAGTACGAAGAACTCATCGATATCCAGCGTCTCGGCGCCATCGTCTGCAAGGGCATCTTCCTCCAGCCGCGGGAAGGCAACCCGCAGCCCCGCCTCTACGAGACAGCTTCCGGCGTGCTCAATTCCATCGGACTCCAGGGCATCGGCGTGGAAGCCCTCATCGCGGAAAAAGCCCCCGTCTGGGCCGGCTGGAAGGTGCCGGTCATCGTCAACATTGCCGGCAACACCATCGACGAGTACGCTGAGCTGGCCCGCCGCCTCGATAACGTCCCCGGCGTCAGCGGTTTGGAGGTCAATATCTCCTGTCCTAACGTGAAAGCCGGGGGAGCCTCCTTCGGGGCCGTGCCGGAGACGGCCGCCCGGGTCACCACCGCCGTCAAAGCCGCCACCGCACTGCCCGTGCTGGTCAAACTCACTCCGAATAACACGGACATCGTCAAGGTTGCCGTGGCCGTGGAACAGGCCGGCGCGGACGCCCTGACCGTGACCAACAGCCTCAAAGGCATGGTCATCGATATTGATAAACCTCGCCCGCACTTCGCCAACATCACCGCCGGTCTCTCCGGACCGGCCATTAAGCCGCTGGCGCTGGCGCTCGTCTGGGATGTTGTCGGAGCGGTAAAAATCCCGGTCATCGGGTGCGGCGGCATCTATACCGCGCAGGATGCCATCGAGTTCCTCATGGCCGGCGCCAGCGCCGTGCAAATAGGCTCGGCCACGTTCGCCAACCCCCGTGCCTCTCTGGATGTCCTCGACGGGATTACGGCTTTCATGGAGCAAAAGGGAATACGCTCATTACGGGAAATCATCGGCGCAGCGCGGAAGTGACGGGCAATCCAGAGGCTGTCCGCAAATTATGTTTGCCTCTCGCTATACCGGTGGGACCGGCGTCCCTGCCGGTCCGCGGGCGCGGAGGCCCGCGCCACCCCGAGCGGTGATATGATTTTCAGTATCGAATTTCATGGTTTCATACCCGCTGTTTTTCACTTTCCTTTGAGTCATATTCGTTCTTGTGTTATAGTATGTAAAGACTACCGCAGCAGGTTTTTCACTCTCGGAGGGATCGCATAGTGGTCTAGTGCGGGCGCCTGCTAAGCGCTTACCCTGGGTAACTGGGGTCGAGGGTTCGAATCCCTCTCCCTCCGCCATTCATCTGTCTCGACCCTCTTCCATTTCTTTTTTCCCTTCCATATCTGATAGAATGCAATTGGAATATGTCTCCGGGAATGAACCATCGCTGAAACTATGCCCACGTACCATATCTGGACCATCGGCTGCCAGATGAACAAAGCCGAATCGGACCGCCTGGCCGGCCGGCTGGAACAATCGGGTTACACCCCCGTCGCATCGCCCGCTGAAGCCGATGTCGTCATCCTCAATAGCTGTGTAGTGCGCCAGAGCGCGGAGAACCGTATCGTCAACAAGATCTACTCGCTGCGGCCCGTCCGCAAAGCCAATCCCGAAGCCCTTCTCGCCGTGACCGGCTGCTTCGTCGGGGAAGATGCGGCTTCACTGAAAAAACGCTACCCGCACATCGATCACTTCTTTCCCGCCGGCGGAGACCCGCCCTGGCTCGAACCGCCCGCTTCTCCGCCGTTGCCTGCCGCCGTCAAACCGGTGGAATATCTGTCCATCAGCCAGGGATGCAATAATTTCTGCACCTACTGCATCGTGCCCTATCGCCGGGGACGGGAACGCAGCCGGCCCACCCAGGACATCATCTGTGAAGCACGGGATCTGGTCCGCCGCGGCGCCCGGGAAATCGTCCTGCTCGGCCAGAACGTGGATTCTTACGGGCATGACCTGCCGGAAAAGCCGGACCTTGCCGACCTCCTCGAAAAACTGAACGGTATACCCGGTCTCGCCCGTCTTCGTTTTCTCACCAATCACCCCAAGGACATGAGCGATAAGCTTATCGGCGCCATTGCCCGTCTGGATAAGGTCTGCGAGCATGTCAACCTGCCCGTCCAGGCCGGCAGCGACGCCGTTCTGCACGCCATGGGCCGCGGTTATGCCGCCGCTGATTATCTCAACCTGGTCCGGAAACTCCGGACCGCCGTCCCGGGTATCGCCCTGAGCACGGACATCATCGTCGGGTTCCCCGGCGAAACACCCGAGCAGTTCCGGGAAACATACGATTTGATTGCCGCCGTGAATTTTGATACAGTTCATGTAGCCGCCTATTCGGCGAGGGAAGGCACGGCGGCCGCGCGGCACATGAAGGACGACGTGACCGCAGAGGAGAAAAAAGAGCGGCTGGCCGCCATCGAAAGGCTCCAGGAGAGCATCCAGACCGCGATTAACGCCCGCCTCGTGGGAACAAACCAGGAAGTCCTCGTCGAGGGAAAGAACAAAGGCAAATGGTACGGGCGAACACGAACGGACAGGCTCGTATTCTTTAAAGGGAAAGGCGACCTTACCGGCAAGCTGGTAAACATCGTTATTGAAAAGACCAGCCCGTGGTCGCTCCAGGGGAATATGCCCCTAACTGTACAGGAGGAAAAATGAACAGGTTATCCAAGATACTTATCGTCGCTATCCTGCTGACGACCGTGGCAATGGCCGTGGGCGGGTGCCTGCCGGCGGCAACGGAAGGAGAAGAAGCCCAGGGAGGCTGGGAAAGCACCTGGCCGATGCTCGCGTTCCTGGCTGTTATCTTCGTCTTCTTCTGGTTCGTCATGGTACGCCCTCAGCGTAAACGGCAGAAAGAACACCAGCAGATGATGGAAAGTCTCCAGAGAGGGGACAAGGTCATCACGGCGGGCGGCATCTACGGCACGATTGACAATGTCAATGAAGACAACGTCATCATCAAGGTCGAAGGCGGAACTACCCTGCGCGTTGCTCGCGGCAGTGTCGCCGTCATCAGGGACAAGTAAACAATGAACATAGACCGGCTGCCTGAAGAACAACTGGATTCCATTATCGAGACAGCCCTGGCAGAGGACATCGCCAACGGCGACATAACGTCGGAAGCCATCATCCCAAAAGGGCTGTACGGAAAAGCCTCGCTCCTGGTCAAGGAACCGGGAGTGTTGGCCGGTATCGAGGTAGCCGGTCGTGTCTTTAAAAAGGTCGACCCGGACCTGGAGATAACTTACATCATCCGTGACGGGGAAGCTATCGAGACGGGCGATGTCGCCGCTCTCGTGACCGGCCGCGTCCGGAGCATTCTCAAGGCGGAACGCACCGCCCTCAATTTCCTGCAGCGCCTCAGCGGCATCGCCACGATGACCGCGAAATACACCGCGGAAACTACCGAACTCAACGCCCGCATCTACGATACCCGCAAAACGACTCCCGGACTGCGGGTGCTGGAAAAATACGCCGTCCGCATGGGCGGCGGCTGCAACCATCGGATGGACCTGGGAGACGGCATCCTCATCAAGGACAATCACATCGCCGCCCTCCGCGCTACCGGCATGACGCTCAAGGAGATCATCCAGAAGGCCCGCCAGAACGCCCCGGCCGGCACGACGGTGGAGATAGAAGTGACCACCACCAAGGAAGCCTTCGAGGCGCTGAAAGCCGGCGCGGATATCATCATGCTGGATAATATGCAGCCCAATGAAATGCGGCAGGTCACCGGTCTCGCCTGCGGCAAGGTTCGCCTGGAAGCTTCCGGCGGCATTAACCTTGATAATGTTCATCATGCCGCCATGACCGGTGTGGACATCATCTCCATCGGGGCGTTGACCCACTCGGTCAAATCGCTGGATATCAGCCTCGAGCTCGAGCCCCAGACCATGAACCTGCTCTAGTTCCCGGCCTGTCGGTTGTAGTCAACCAGTCATGCACCCGCGCGTCACGCCCGTAACCTCCCTTATTGGTGAGGAGGCGCCCGATACGCTGGGACTTGATGAAACTGTCACCCATGTCTCCGGTCTGCACATACAGCCACCTTGCCGCGATGCGGATAAGGACATAGAAGTGAGGTCGGAAATTGGAAGAGGGACATATCTTAACGGAGCCGCAACCCACACACCGGAAATAATCTTCTTCTAAAAAGCTGAACGGGGCATCGTCCGGTCGCGGCTGTCTATCATCACCGTCACCGGTCCGTCATTGTGGATCTCCACCAGCATGTGCTGCTGGAACCGGCCGGTGGCCACCTTCAGACCGCTTTCCCGCGCCAGGTCCACGCAGTAGTCAAAGAGCTTCGACGCAATATCCGGCGGCGCGGCCTCTGTAAAACCCGGCCGGCGGCCCCGCCGTGTATCCGCGAATAAGGTAAATTGGGAGATGAGCAGCAGGTCCCCACTTACATCCACCGTGGAGAGGTTGAACTTCCCGCTTCCGTCATCAAAAATGCGCAGATTGATGACTTTTTGCATCACATACTGCGCATCTTGTTCGGTGTCCGTTCCGGCGACTCCGATGAGCACGACAAGCCCTCTGCCTGCTTCTCCCACCTTCTCGCCGGCTACGGTGACCAAAGCCCGGCTGACTCTTTGTATCAGCGCCTTCAATCTGAACTCTTGCTGCTACCGCTGCTGCTACTGCTACTACTTTCTGATCCCTTGCGATGGTCGGTCACGTAAAACCCGCTGCCCTTGAAGATAATGGGAGCGGGCTGGAATACACGCCGCGCGGACTCGCTGCACTTGGGGCATTCCGCCATGGGTTCATCATGGAAACTCTGTTTCTTCTCAAAACGGTGGTTGCACTTCGTGCATTCGTATTCGTAGATGGGCATCTTTATGTCACCTCGTGTGGAGCGGTCGATTCTATTTTCATTTTACAATGAGAGGTCGCTTTCCGGCAAGCGGTCCCGAACAAAATGGGCGGTCCGGTTTCGTTTCTTCCGGTCCGGCACTCCAAGACCCACTACAAGACAAGTATTGTTCTGTAACTCCCTTCTCTGGTATAATGGATACATCGCGCCCCCATCGTCTAGAGGCCCAGGACGACGGCCTTTCACGCCGTTAACAGCGGTTCGAATCCGCTTGGGGGTACTTTATTTCACTTCGATTTCAGCTTGTCCCCTTCCCATGGTATAATGCACGACAGTATTCTTACGTTCAAGGAGCATATCGTGGGTCCATTGCATATCGTGATCACCACTCCCGCCTTCGACGCCGCCTCTCCCTGCGTCGACGAAGCCTGCCTCGCCAAAATACGGAGCACCGTACCGGATGCCGTTATCACGGACATCTCCAGCCTCGTGTTAAGGGAACTCCGCGGCGACGAAGCCGCCGCCCGGGAGATGGATGCCATACTCGCGTATGCGGACATCATTTTCGGTTTCGTTCCTCCGCGGGATATCACCAGACGGGCGCCCAACCTGAAATGGCTCCAGGCCACCTCCGCGGGTGTGGACCGCCTCACCGGCTCCGACGTCTGGAACAGCGATGTCATTATCACCGGGGTCAGCGGTATTCACGCCGCCGCTATCAGCGAATTTGTCCTGGGCGCCATGCTCATGTGGGCCAAAGGCTCCCTGAACGCCTTCCGCAACCAGCGGGAACACGCCTGGCAGCGTTACGGCACATCGCTGCTGGCCGGCCGCACGCTGGGCATCGTCGGTCTCGGGCATATCGGCCGGGAGACGGCCCGCCTCGCCAAAGCGTTCAATATGGAGGTCATCGCCACCCGCCGGTCAGCCCGTCAAGGCGGCAAAGCCCGCAACGTCGATGCGCTCCTGCCGCAGTCCGGACTCAAAAAGCTCCTATCCCTGAGCGATTACGTGGTCCTCTCCACACCTCTTACGCCGGAGACCCGCAATCTCATCGGTGCGGATGAACTGGCGGCCATGAAACCTTCCGCCTTCCTCGTCAATATCTCCCGGGGAGGCGTCATCGACGAGACAGCCCTCGTGACCGCCCTCAAAAATAAAATGATAGCCGGCGCCGCGCTGGACGTCACCGTGCACGAACCCCTGCCGCCGGAAAGCCCGCTCTGGAACTTCGATAACGTCATCATCAGCCCGCATGTTTCCGGCGGCATGGATGATTATATGCTCCGTGCCACAGAGATTTTCTGCGAGAACCTGGAGCGCTACCGCTCCGGCCGGCGCCTCATCAATGTCGTCCGGCGGGAACGGGGATATTAGGAGCATAAAAATCATCTCTGGAATCAAAAACTCCGGCTCATTCATTGGGTCACACGGTTACTAATAGACCGTTACCGCACGCCTGCTCATTTTTAACTGTGTTTCTGATTTCTGATTTTTACTTTTCTCTTTTTCCCCTTGCCCCTTCTGCGTGCTAGCTACCAGATGAATTGGTAGCTAATGACCTTCTCCGTTATGCCGGGAACATCGTACAGTGTGAATACGATGAACGGCCACATACTGATAATCGATACGATCTCCATTCCCCCGGTACTCAAGGATGTCTTGAATGAAGCAGACTTCGCCGTGGATATCGTGCCGGTTATCGGCGACGGCATGAAGCTCGACCGCGTCCGCCACTACGACGCCATCGTCCTGCTGGAACAGCCCGGCGCCGATTGCCGTTCGCACTGCGAAGTGGTCCGGCTGGCTACCGATGCCCCCCTCATCGTTATCAGCCCCAACGCCGGTACCGAAACCTGCCTGGAAGCTATCAAGGCCGGTGCGGACTTTTTCTTGAGAAAACCGTTCGGGCCGCTCGAGTTCATCGCCCGTATCAAGACCCTCCTCAATCGCGCCCCTTCCCGGACCCCGGTTCAGAGAATGGCTCCGGCCGCCGTACGGTAAACAGCAGACCGCAGGCTTGCGCCCATACCTCTGGCTTTGCTATCGTGGTAGCGGTATGGAAGACATTGCTGTCACCCGCCTGGTGGTCGGAGCGCTCTCGGCAAATTGTTTCATCGTCAGAGCCGGCAGGGAAGCTATCGTTATCGATCCCGGCGGCAACCCGGAAAAGATCATCCCCTCTATCCTCGAGACCGGCTGTGACGTCCAGACTATCGTCCTGACCCATGGGCATTCGGACCACATCGCGGCGCTGTACGAGGTACAGGAAGCCACCGGCGCTGAACTTGTCGTCCACGCCGCCGATGCCGATTTCCTGGAAGGCCGCGGCCCGTACAGTTCCCAGTTCGGTATTTCCTACCGCACGCCCCGCCCGCCCGGTCGCCTCCTGGAAGATGGCGATACGGTGAAGCTCGGCGCCTGTGAATTTACCATAATCCACACACCCGGTCACACGCCGGGCAGTATCTGCTTGCTCGGGCATGGCATCCTCTTTTCCGGAGATACCCTTCTGCGCCGCGGCATCGGCACCACGCTCATGCCGGGCAGCAGCCGCAGGCAGTTGATAGCCAGTATCCATGCCCGTTTATTGCCGCTGCCGGACAACACCCGTGTTTTTCCCGGTCACGGCCGTGAAACGACGATTGGAGAGGAACGGAGATTGAACCGGTATTTGCAGTAGTCGCAAGATGCAAAATGTGACTTTTTTTTGACAAAATTACCTATTTTTGTGACTTTTTTTTAACCTGCGTTCCCTATAATACAGAATAATACAAATGTAACAATTAGCGTAAAGAGCTGATAATAACTTAATGCGGCGAACGACGCAAAGACTGTCTCGCGCCGCCGGAGGTCACTCATGGACAGCAACCCGGTTGCCCGCCCGCAGTTTATCTCCGTGGGGGTAGTCGCCAAAAATTGCGGCGTCAGCAATACTACCGTGCTGCGCTGGATTAATAACGGGGAGATCCCCGCTTTCCGGTTGCCCGGGGGTCATTACCGGATAGATTCCCGGGATTTTCTTGATTTTATGGACAGGTACCATATTCCCGCCGTCGAATAGAGCGCCCGGGACCGGCGCCCGCAGGTAAGTTCCCCCCCAATGGCAACCTGTCCGGAGGAAGTAGTGGATACGAAGAGTGAAGTCATCCTTATCGTCGACGACGATATACGCATGCTCCGGATGATGAAACAGATACTGGAGTATGAAGACTTCCAGGTTTTGACCGCCCAGAACGGCGAGTCAGCCATCAAGGCTGTCAAAGAATCAAATCCGGAACTTGTCCTTCTGGACATCATGATGCCGGGCATCGACGGCTTGGCCGTGTGCGAGCGCATCCGCGAATTCTCCCCCGTTCCTATTATCATGGTCACCGCCCGCTCCGGGAACGATGAAGTCGTCCAGGGCTTGGATACCGGCGCCGACGATTACGTTACCAAACCATTCTCCGCCAGCGAGCTGGCCGCCCGCGTCCGGGCCGTCCTCAGACGTTCCCGCTCCCGGCAAAAAGCCCCCGTTTTCCATCTTAACGGTCTTACCGTTAATTACGAGATGCGCCAGGTTCTCCTCAACGGTGAAGAGGTCAAACTGACCTCAAAGGAATACAAGATTCTCATGTACCTCACGCAGAACGCCGGCCGCATCATTACTCCGGACCAACTGTTCTTTAATGTCTGGGGCGATGAATATGACGGCACGCCCCACCTCATCCAGGTCAATATCGGGCGCCTCCGCAAGAAACTCGGGGACAGTTCCCGGAACCCGCACTATATCATTACCCGGCCCGGCATCGGCTACGTGGTGCCCCTGCCCGGACAATAAGACCATAACCGCCGGTCCTAAAACACTGGAAGACGCCCGGCGGCTACAGGCTACGCTATCCTGTTCGCTCCCGTGTTTGCATTTCCCTCCGGCATAAGGTATAGTAAAAGCACAATTGAATATGCCAACAGGGGTGCCCGAGCGCGAGCGAGGGCCTAACTGGAAAGCAAGCCGGTGCGAATCCGGCGCGGCCGCGCCACTGTATTTGGACTACCCGGGTGGTCCTTGAGTCAGGACGCCAACCTCTGAAAGCCTACGTTACTTCGCGGGGAAGTGGTAGGACTTTTTATTGAGAGTCGTTACCCCTCGTCAGAGACGCAGGCGAGGGGTATTCTTTTGAAACTCGATAAGGAGTCTTCCATGAACGCCAATTTGTTAGCCCGGAGCGCGATCCTCCTGGCAGCCCTCCTCCTCCTCGTCTGTTCTGTCCTCGCAGCTTGTTCTTCCGGAACGGACACGACAACCACGACCACGACAACCACCAGTACCGCTTCCTCCCTCGTCATTACGGACCAGACCGGACGAACTGTTACCCTTCCGTCCATCCCGCAGAAGATTATCTCCCTCTCCCCCGGCAACACGGAGATCCTCTTTGCCCTCGGGCTCGGGGAAAGGGTCATCGGCCGGACGGACTACTGCAATTACCCGGCGGAAGCCGCGGATGTCCCGTCCATCGGCGGATTCAGCACGCCTAATATCGAGGATATCGTTGCGCTGGAACCGGACCTTATCCTGGCCGCCAATCTCCACATCGCTGAGATCGTCCCGCAGCTTGAAGGCTACGGCCTGAACGTGCTTTGCCTCGACCCCGTTGACATCACCGGGGTGCTGGAAGCCATCACCCTCGTCGGAAAAGCCGCCGGGGCGGAAAACGCCGCGCAAACCCTGGTAGACAGCATGCAAAGCCGCGTGGACGCCGTGACCTCCAAAACAGGCGGCCTCACCCAGGCGGAAAAGAAACGCATCCTCTATGTCATCTGGCATGACCCCCTCATGGCGGCCGGTTCCGGCACGTTTCATGACGAATTGATAAGGATAGCCGGCGGGGTGAACATTGCCGGAGACCTTGAAGGTTACCCGACCCTCAGTATGGAAGTCGTCATCGGAGACGATCCGGAGATCATCATTGCCGGTGTCGGCATGGGAGACGGTGAAGACCTGTCTCTCGTTTTCATGCAGGAAGAAGAACGACTGGCGGGCACCACCGCCCGCGTGAACGGGGCTGTATACCCCATGGACATGGACACCATCGGGCGGCCCGGACCGCGCATCGTCGATGCGCTGGAACAGTTTGCCGCTTATATCCACCCTGAATTGTTCGCTCAATAACGGGAGAAAATGGCTCAGTCAACGACAACTAAAACACTGCCGGCTTACTTCTCCGGAAGACGGACGAGGATACTCAGCCTGGTCGGTCTGGCGGTCGCGCTGCTGTTCGTCATCGCCCTGGCAACGATCCTCGGCAGCGTCGATATCCCGCTCGATACCATGGCCCGCATCGTCGCCGACGCCCTGCCCTGGGTCCACCTCGACCAGACCTGGACGGACGGCTTGGCGACCATCGTCCTGGAAATGCGGCTGCCCCGCGCCATCATGGCCGGGCTGGTCGGGGCGGCGCTGGCTACAGCCGGCGCTACCTATCAGGGCCTGTTCCGGAACCCGCTGGCTGATCCCTACCTTATCGGCGTGGCGCAGGGGGCTTCGCTTGGCGCGGTCATCGGCTTCCTGCTCCCGCTCAGCCTGACCGTCGGCGGCTTCGGCGCTATCCCGTTTTTTGCCTTCATCGGGGCCTTCCTGGCCACCGTTACCGTCTACCTGCTGGCCCGCGTCGGCAAAACGATGCCGGTCTCCACGCTCATCCTCGCCGGGGTGGCCCTGAGCGCCCTGCTGAGTTCCATCGTCTCCTACCTCATCATCTCCAGCGAGGAAAAACTCCACAGCATCATCTTCTGGCTCATGGGGAGCTTCGCCAACACGGAATGGAGCGAGGTAGGAGTGGTGTTTCCCTACATCCTCGTCGGCACCGTCGTTATCCTGCTCTTTTCCCGTCTCATCAATGTCATGCAGCTCGATGAAGAGCAGGCCCAGCAGCTCGGCGTGAACGTGGAACGGCTGAAGGTCATACTGCTGGCGGCGGCCACCCTTATTACCGCCGCCGGCGTCGCCTTCGTCGGCACCATCGGATTTGTCGGCATTATCGTCCCTCACGCCGTGCGGCTCATCTGGGGCGCCGACCACCGCTTCCTCCTGCCCCTCTCCGTCCTCAGCGGCGCTATCTTCATGGTCCTCACCGACCTCGTGGCGAGAACGGTCATGGCCCCGGCGGAAATTCCCATCGGGGTCATCACCGCCATCTGTGGAGCCCCGTTCTTCCTCTACCTGCTGCGACGGCGGAAAAGAGCAATTTTTTAGGCTGTTTATGATAGAACTGGAACTGCAACAGGTAACGCTCGGGTACAATCACCAGCCGGTGCTGGAGGATATCTCTCTCAGGGTACGGCCCGGCGACCTGGTGGGGCTCATCGGCCCGAACGGCTCGGGGAAGTCCACCATCATCAAGGCGCTGAGCCGTATCCTCCAGCCGCGTTCCGGCCGGGTGCTGGTGGACGGGCGGGACATCGGCAGCATTCCCCGCAAGGAACTGGCCTGCCTCGTCGGCGTGGTTCCCCAGTTGCCGCTGCTGCCCAGTACCTTCTCCGCCTTCGAGATCGTCCTCATGGGCCGCAACCCGCACCTGGGGTTCCTGCAGTCTGAAAGCGAACATGACCGCGAGCTCTGCCGCCAGGCCATGGAGCGCACCGGGACCATCGGGTTCGCGGACCGCTACGTCAACGAGCTTTCCGGCGGAGAGATCCAGAGCCTGCTCCTGGCCCGCGTCCTCGTCCAGGAAACGGATTCCATCCTCCTCGACGAGCCGACCGCTAACCTGGACATCGGACGACAGGTGGAAGTGCTCGGTCTCATCAAAGAACTCTGCCGGGAGAAAAACCTGACCGTCATCGCCGCCGTCCACGACCTCAACCTGGCCGCCCAGTACTGCAACCGCCTCGTGCTCATTCATGGCAGGCGTATTCACGCGGAAGGCACTCCCGCCGAGGTCATCACGGACGACAATATCAGGGAAGTCTACGGCGCGGCCAACTGCGTCTACCGCCATCCCGCCAACGGCCTGCCTATCGTCCTTGTCGGGGAGGCCTGTAAAACACGATGAATAGTCTTTCCATACAACACGATATGATAATCGACCGGAAATGCCTGTTCGAGTCCGAAGGCATTACGGCGGACATCATGTATCACAACGTCCGGGGTATGGAGTCCAATGCCTTGATGGTACGCCTGCCCTCGCCGCGTCGTTCCCTGAGCGGTCGGGAAGGCCTTAAGAAAATCCGGTTCATGTTCAACTGCTGCCTGACCGCTCCCGTCCAGCAGGCGATGGGCAATAGCCAGCCCGCCTGGCGGGCCTATTTCAACGAGATCGTCGAAGCCTGCGCCGGAGAAAAAATACCGGCGAATCGGCGAACCGTCCTCGCCACCGGCGTGGACATCGATAACATCGCCTGGCGCCGCGAGAGCTATGAGGACCTCTGGGTAGCTGCCCTTGCCACCGCCGGCGTCACCACGAACGCCCTGCGCATCGGGTACGATCACGCCGGCGCCATCGAACGCAACGGCCGCTTCGAGCCGGTCGGCACCATCAACATCATTATCCTGACGAATGCCCGTCTCACCACCGCCGCCCTGGCTGCGTCGATGGTGACCGCCACCGAGGCCAAGGTGATCGCCCTCCAGGACCTCGATGTCCGGAGCGTCTACAGCCCGCGCGTCCAGGCCAGCGGGACCGGGACGGACCAGGCGCTTGTCATTTCCGGGGAAGGCCCCGCCTGCACGAGCGTGGGCGGGCACACCATGCTCGGCGAGCTTATGGCACGGGCGGTTACCGCCGCCGTTACCGCTTCACTGAAGAAAACACTGGCATTATGAATCTGTTTGAAATCCTCGTGACGACGCAGATGATTTACGGGCTGCCCATGCTCGTGGTGGCGGTGCTCATCGACCTTACCCTCGGCGACCCGCCCAACGCCCTGCATCCCGTAGCCTGGTTAGGAAAACTCATTTCCGGGCTGGAAAAGATCGGCCTGGCGCTCGGGCGCACCGGCCAATTCGTGTCCGGCATTATTATGACCCTGCTGTGCATCGGCATCTTCGCCGGCGGTATTTTGTTCATCTTCTTTTTGCTGTTCACCCTGATCGATGAGATAGATATTCTCTATATTTTTGCCTATCCGGTCTTCGGCGGTCTTGTCCTCAAGATGACCTTTACCGTCAGCGGCCTGCGCTATGCCGCCACCCAGATCCGGAAACTCCTGGAAATGGATGCCGTCGAGCAGACCCGCCGCGAACTCCGCGCCCTGGTCAGCCGCAACACTGCGGACCTCTCCAAACCGTTGATAGTTTCCTCGGCGGTCGAGTCCGTCGCCGAAGGCCTCTGCGACAGCGTCGTCGCGCCCCTCTTCTATTTCCTTGTGCTCGGCCTGCCAGGCGCGCTCATGTACCGGGCCGTCAATACGCTCGATTCCATGATCGGATACCGCGGCAGGTACGAGTACCTGGGGAAGTTCGCCGCCCGGCTCGATGACGTGCTCAATTTTATCCCGGCCCGCATCGCCGCCCTGCTGCTGCTGTTTGCCGCCTCGCTCAAAGGCAAGGGCGCCAATACCCGGCGTGTCATGAATCGGTTCCACGGCAAGACCTCCAGCCCCAACGCCGGCTGGCCTATGTCCGCTATGGCGGGCGCCCTGGAAGTAAAACTGCAAAAACCGGACCATTATGTCCTCGGAGACGGCAAGAAGAAGCTCGTCCCGGATACTATCCGCCAGGCCTTGACCTTCTTTACCATCGCCGCGTCATGCTGGCTCGTCATTTGCGGCATCGGAGGAGGTATTTACCTTGCCATTGCGGCCTAGACATGTGATCGATAGCCTCAAAACAGTCGCCCACGGCGGCTTCATCCACCGGGAACTAGCGGAACTCGGCTTGAAACCGGAGGACGTGCTGGACTTCAGCGTTTCCACCAATCCCTTCATGCCGCCGCCGGGACTCGACAATGTGCTGGCCGCCTGCGCCGTACAGCGGTACCCGGACTCCCGCTGCACCGACCTGGCGCAGAAGCTCGCCGACAGGCTTTCGGTAAGACCGGAAAATATCCTCGTAGCCGCCGGCACGACGGAACTCATCCGCCTGGCCGCCGGAGCGTATTTCCGCCGCGGCGATACCGTCCTCATCATCGAGCCCACCTACGGCGAATACGAACCGGCCGTCCGGCTCGCCGGAGCGCGGCCCCTCAAGCACCGCGTCCGCGAAGAAACGATGTTCTCTCCGGATGCCGCGGTCATCCGCGACCTAATCGCCAATCTCCGCCCACGGGCTGTCTTCCTCTGTAATCCCAACAACCCGACCGGCGTTCTTTATTCACGCAAGAATATCGAGGGCATGGTCGATGTCCTCGGTGATACCCTTCTCCTCCTGGACGAGGCGTACATGACCTTTACCTGTAAGGCCGGGTGGTCGTCGCTCGATCTTATCGACCGGGCTAACGTCGTCGTTATGCGCTCAATGACGAAAGACTACGGCCT
>CAZPSP010000052.1:0-15660 GCA_964589285.1 uncultured Dehalococcoidaceae bacterium
AGTGGCTGGGGAAGAAGGATTCGAACCTTCACTGACGGATCCAGAGTCCGCTGTCCTACCATTAGACGATTCCCCAATGACAGCTAAATTATACCATGACGCCCGGTGCCTGACAATCGGCTATTCGGCATTGCGGAACGGATACGTTACTCCCTCTCTTGTTGTGGTAAAATCGAACAGGAGACCTTATGCCGGATATCGCGGAACTGGAAAAAATCCTGCAAATTACCATGAAACACCGGGAACTTCTGGAACAGGCCCTGGTGCACAGTTCATATTGTAATGAAAACCCCCTGCCGGATATCACCCATAATGAGCGCCTGGAATTTCTGGGCGATGCCGTCCTGGATGTCATCGTCGCGGAAAAACTGTATAATGACCGGGCCGTTCTCCCGGAAGGGGAAATGACCCGCCGCCGGGCGGCCATCGTCCGCCGGGAAACGCTCGCCCGTGTCGCCGGCAAAATAGGACTCGGCCGTTTTCTCTTTCTCGGCAAGGGAGAGGAATCTTCCGGAGGGCGTGAAAAACCGCTCAATCTTGCCGGCGCCATGGAAGCCGTTATTGCCGCTGTGTATCTCGACTTGGGCATGTATGCCGCGCGGCAGATGGTGCTCCGCCTGCTGGAAGGGGAATGGAACGCCTCAGAGACCAGGATGATCGATTTCAAGTCCCGCCTTCAGGAAGCATCACAATCGAAATTCCAGTGCATCCCGGTCTATCGCCTTGTCAAAGCTTCCGGCCCTGACCATGATCCCCAGTTCTCCGTGGAAGTGAGGATCAAGAACCGCGTCGCCGGCAGGGCGGTCGGCAAGAGCAAAAAACTGGCCGAGACCGAAGCTGCACGGCTGGCCCTGGAAGCCCTGGAAAGGGACTTTACGGTACGCTGACTATCTGGTAAACTTACCTCCAGAATACACAAGACTATGGTGAGGTGCATTCATGGGAAGTCGGGACATCAAGAAAAAAGAGACCAAAAAACCGAAAAAAGATGGTAAGAAGACGCCTCAAATCAGTCTTTCAGCACCCGTTCCACCGGTGGAAGTGATCGGCAAGCACAAACGGAAGGAACGGGGAGAAGAATAGGCCAGTAGTCGGGAGAATACCTCCTGGTTCCGGGAGAGAATGATGAGTGACAGGCTCTCGTTCAAAGCTGTTGTCAGCGGCAGGGTGCAGGGTGTATTCTTCCGGGGTTTCGTCGAATCTCACGCCCAACGGCTCGGGCTGGAAGGGTACGTTCGTAATCAGCGGGACGGTACGGTCGAGGTCGTGGCGGAGGGTGACAAAGATGATCTGGAAAAACTCGCCTCGCTCCTGAAAAAGGGTCCTCCCGCAGCCAGGGTGGATAAGGTCAGCATGTCATGGGGTGGAGCAAAGGGTGGTTATCCCGGGTTCAGCGTGAGGTAGGAATTCAGGCTTCCAGTTCCACCTTGGCTGATTTGATGAGTTCCAGGTAATTGATCTTCAGCCCCAGCGCATTGGCTACTTCCAGGTCCACTTCATATGGTTCGCCGATGAATACCTTGTCGAACTTTTCTACGATGCCCTCGGAGGGGTCTTCTTTCACCGTAAATTTCTGCCGGGCTTCAACGATGCCAAGGTCGAACGGCAGCGTAAAGTATAGGTCCGCCAGCACCTTCTCGATGCCGAGACTATACAGGCTTTCCCAGCCGCCACTCTCGTCGTCTCCGTGATATTTGACGCTCGGCAGGAGTGAAAGCAGGTTCATAATGGTGAAACTCCCGCTGCCGTTATAGGTCTTCAGCGGGGCCACGGTGATGAGATAATCGCTGGAGAGGATGACATTGGGTACCCAGAACGTCGGCATTACGAACGGTTTCGGCAGCGGATTGTCCACCTCGACGTACGTGCAGTCCTTGACGTCCAGCGTCAGCACCCGCGGGAAATTGTAGCCCAGGGCTTCATAGATGGGGCGCGTCGGCCTGCCGCCCGGCGTTCCCTCCAGCAGAAGGATGTCCGCGTCACTGACCCGGCGAATGGAAGAAATGATGCCGGCCAGCATCTCCGCGCTCGTCGTAACCGGATACGGTATGGGGTAAGAGGCGCTGGGTTTAATGAGTACCCGGCGGGCGCGTGATACGACCGAAGGTACCTTAAACACAAAGTCAGAAGCCTCGAATATCAAGCCTTCCTCCTCAATGAAATATGCACGTTTTTCAGGCTGCCGTTGTTCTCTTTTTCCGGCAGGACGGCTAACAGCGCCTGCTCCAGGCGCTCCTGTTCCTCATCGGTCAGGTCCAGAGGCTTACCGTTAATGATAACGTTTACATCATCCCTTCCGTTTGCCTCTTTCATCGTTGTTTCGATGAGGTCGGCTATCGCCGTTACGTCGTCCCGCTTGAAACGGGGCACCGCTATGTCCAGCGGCTCTTCCGATACGACGGCCAGAAGCTGGTCGACGGGCGTCAGCAGGTCCTTCCCGAGTTTGGAATTGTAAACCTCGATCTTGGGGTAGGGGCTGCCTTTGAAACCCTCGGTCAGGATGATGTCGTAGTCCCACAGGACGAAATCGGACACCTCGCGGGGATCGAAATAGGAATCGATGCGCCGGTAAATGGCCAGGTGGTCCAGCGAGTTGATGGCGGAGAACTCGCTGCCGGCCTTGGTATACCGCCACGTGTCCTTGTGGGCGGTGTCCAGGTCGTTACCGTGATGCGAATGCTTCACGATGCCGACCTTGTAGCCGCGCTCTTTTAATGCTGTGATGAGCCGCTCCAGCAGCGTTGTCTTGCCGGATCCTGATTTTCCGACGATGGATATTATAGTGTGCATCAATAATTGTCCCGTTATATGTTGGTCGCTTCGTTCCAGTCCAGCATCAGCGCCCGGACTTTCTCGCCTTTCTGGATGCTTTGCTTGTCTTCCGGGATAATGATCAGTCCGTTCGCCAGGCTCATGGACCTCAATATCCCGGACCCCTGCGGCCCGGTAAGGCGGGCGTAGTAGGCGCCGTTCCGCCGCTGGATGATCGCACGGTCATACAGGCGGCGACCGCTGTTGTTGCTGATGTTCTCCTCCAGTATGGCTTCAACACTCGGCTTCGTGGTGTTCGTCTGTCCCATCATCTTGAGCAGTGCCGGCCGCACGAAGAGTTCAAAGCTGACCATGCAGCTTACCGAGTTGCCGGGCAGGCCGAGATGCGGGATGGGTCCCTTCGCCGTCTTGATTTTCCCGAACGCCAGAGGTTTGCCCGGTTTGACCCGTACCTTCCAGAAAACCATTTCACCGTCACGGTCGAGGATGTCCTTGACCATGTCATAATCGCCCATGGAAACGCCGCCGGTGGTCAGCAGCATGTCTGCGCCTTCCGCCTGCTTGAGTTTCGCGATGATCGATTCCTCGGAGTCCTCCGCGATCCCGAGTATCTTCGGCACGCAGCCGGTGCGTTTGACCAGGCTGGCGATGCTGTAAAGATTACTGTCGTAGATCTTGCCTTCCGGCAGCGGTTTGCCGAGTTCCACCAGTTCGTTCCCCGTTGAGAGTATCGCCACGACCGGCCGGCGGATGACCCGTACCTGCGGATATCCCAGCGAGGCCAGGATACCGATCTCGGAAGGCCGGATGACCGTTCCGATGGTCAATACCGTCTCCCCGGTTGCAACGCTCTCTCCGGCTCTCCGGATGTTCAGTCCGGGTTCGGCGTCTTCGTAAACAGCTATCTCGCCGCTTCCCGGGTTCGTAGCTTTCCGGCAGTCATCATCGGTATGCTCGAACTGGACCACGGCATCGGCGCCGCGGGGTACCGGCGCACCGGTCATGATGCGTATGGCGGTGCCGGGGATGACTTCTTTTTGTGAAATGCCGCCGGCAATGACGGTATCGATGATCTTCAGGGTACGAGGGTTTTCTTGGCTCGCACCCACGGTGTCTTCATGCCGGAGCGCGAACCCGTCCATGGCGGAATTGTCCAGGGGAGGTACGTTGATGCCGGATATTATATCTTCCGCAAGTACCTGACCCAGCGCATCGAGTATGGGTACGGTCTCGGTATCGAGGACCGGCACTGCATCCAGTACTTTTTTAAGTGCTTCTTCAACGGTCAGCATGAATATTGGCGTCCTTCGATTATTTCACGGGCTTTCTGGAGTTCTTGTGGGGTGTTGATGTTGAAGAAACTGAGATGGTCCGGGTCATAACGGTCCACTTCATCACGGTCGACAAAGCGTACCTTTACGTAGTTGAATAATTCGATGATCATCTTTTTGCGCTGTTCAAATAATGTCTCGATGGGCTTGATGCACTCTTTTGAATAAATGGCATGAAGCGGTTCGTACAGCGTGCCGATGCGGGGCAGGACAAAATCAAATCCATTCGAGACCTCAATCATGTACCGCAACAAAGGCACATTCAGGAACGGCATATCCGCTGCAAGCACCAAGTTGTTACGCAGGTCTGAATTGACGAGCCCGGTGTAGATGCCCCCCAGCGAGCCCTGGCCGGGGATGATGTCTGAAACGACGGTAATATCAGGCCTGTCTGCGTATTCTGTAAAAGTCCTCTCGTTGGCAGTAACGATCAGTATTTTCTTGCTGAGCGGTCGAACGCTGGATACAACCTGTTCCAGAAGGCTGGTTGTGCCTATTTTTTCTACGAGTTTGTCGCGCCCCAGGCGAACGCTTTTGCCACCTGCCAGGATGATGCAGTTAATCTCCAATACGCTAGCCTGTTGATTGCGACTTTCTTACCCCTTGTACTAATTCTACCATAGGCAGTCAACATTAACTAGGGGTTTTGGTAGGAAAATCGAGAGTAAAATATATCCCGATACATCGCCGTAGCGGCGGTCTGCGCAGCAATTACTTACGCAATGCGTGGTTTTTCCGGGTCTGTGTTGTCTATGATAATGTCCGCGTAACGGTCCGGAGGATACTCGGTAAGATACTTTCTCTGGGCGGGCCGGTACTTTGTTTCATAGTTGACATAAACATGCTCCGGGTCCCGCTCCCGGGCGCGCTCCAGGCATACCCCGAACGGCGCGTCCAGGAACACCTGCAGGTCGATATAAGGAGCAATGTTCTTAATGAAAAGAAATATCCCTTCCACGATGACGATCGTGTCTCGCGTGATCGCGTACTCCCGCTCAATGTCGAACCTGTCCGCCCTCCAATCGAGCAGGCTAAGCCGTGTCTTGACCTGCCCGTACCTCTGCGCCGGTCCGAGCACATTATCAATGAGAAGGGGATAATTGTAGTTGAAGCCTTCTTTGAACCGTTCGTAATACAGGTCGTCACGGGCATCGCCGGAATAGCGGACTTCCCGCGGATTGAGGAACTCATCCAGGTGGATAAGCTGGGCGCGATAGCCCTGTTGCCGTAAATGCTTGTCCAGGCCGTTGGCGAAATTCGTCTTCCCGGAACAGTCGATGCCGTTGATGCCGACCACGAAAGCCCGTTCCGGGCTTTTACGTCTTCTGATCTCATGTAGTATCCGCTCGAAGACCGGCGCTCTCCGGTCGAAGACATCGACCAGGTCCTCGAACGTTTCTATCGTCACATCTGCCTGGTACGGCTCTTCCCCGCCGTACCCGTACACCGCCCCGATAGCCAGGCAGCCGTTCTTCACCGCGCCTTCGATGTCGTGAATACGGTCCCCGACCACCGCCGTCCCCGGGTTCCCGAACTTCTCCCTGATCTTTCGTATCAGTTCCGTCTTGGTCAGGCCGTGTTCATGGACGCACTCGGTGTAATCGTAGCAGTCCCGGATGCCCAGCGAGCCGAGGACGGTATCGAAGTACAGCACGGAGGCATTACTGTACTGCACGAGCCTGTAACCCCGGCGGCGCAGCGTTTCCAGTGTTTTCCGTACGTTCGGGTACGTCTCCGCGCCCTTCCGGAACAGGGCGGCGTATTCCCTCCGGATGCGGTCCCGGAGTTCTTCCCACCGGTCTGTGTGCTCCGGCGGGATGATGGCCCGGTAGAGCTCGCCGGAAGCTGTGCCGACGTAGCTGTTCACTTCTCCTATGGAATGCCGGAGTTCCCAACCGTAGTCGGCAAAGACACGCTGTATGCCGCGGTAGATGGTCTCCAGTGACGGAATGATGGTGCCGTCCATGTCGAAGATGATCAGGCTGACATCTTCCGGCCTGGTGGTCATGCTCTCGTCCCTTTCCGCCGGGACCGTTCATCCCGGTAGTCCCTCATATGGCGTTAGAGAGCCGGGTCCAGTACCATGATCTGGGGTGTCTTGGGGAGATTTCCGGTGTTCAGTGTGATCTCGCTCAAGTGCGTCTTTGTCACATTGGTCTTGGCGGTGAGAAAAATATCGACGGCTTGTATCGGCAGGTCGCAGGACTCGGTCTTGAAATGCATCGGGATGATGACCTTCGCCTTGACCAGCTTGGCGTTCCGGGAAGCCCGGTCAGCGTCGATGGTAAAGTAACCGCCGACCGGCACGAGTACGATATCCACTTCCCCGATTTCTCCGGCCTGCTCGTCTGTCAATACATGACCGAGATCTCCCAGGTGGGCTACCTTCATGCCGTCCGCCTCGAAGACGAATACCGTATTATTGCCGCGCAGGCTGCCGCCCTCGTCATCATGGAACGTTTTGACAGCTTTGAAATCGATTCCCGCGGCATTGCCTGAATCCCGCAGCACCGCCGGTTCTCCCTTGACCCCGGCCGTGTTGTTATGGTCGCCGTGTTCATGGCTGACGGTAACCACGTCGGCCGCGTCGGTTATCGGCCGGTAATTCATCCCCTGCCCGGGCGTATATGGGTCGGTAATGATTCTGGTGCCGTTGTCCGTGGTGATCAGGAACGCGGCGTGGGCCAGATACTTGATTTTCATATGCTCCCCCTGTGTTATTTCGTTCTCGGGCTCATGTTCATGATGAATTGGATGAGCGTTCGTACCGGGGTGCCGGTGGCCCCCTTAAGATTGTAACCTTTGTCTTTATCGGTATCGCTGGTGCCGGCGATGTCGAGGTGGACCCACGGCGTCCGGCTGACGAATTCCTCGAGGAACTTGGCCGCTGTAATCGCGCCGGCATAACGTCCGCCGGTATTCTTGATATCGGCTACCGTGCTCTTGATGAGTTCCGCGTATTCCGGGAACATCGGCATCTGCCACACGTATTCCCCGGCTTCTTCACCGGCGGCCAGGACGCTGTTCATCAGCGGCTGGTTGTTGCCGAATGCCCCCGTGCAGATGTTGCCCAGCGCTACCTGACAGGCGCCGGTGAGGGTAGCTACATCGATGATCTTTCGGGCTCCCAGGTTCACCGCATAGCTCAGGGCATCCGCCAGGATGAGACGGCCTTCCGCATCAGTGTTCAGGATTTCCATGGTCTTGCCGTTAAGGGCTTTGATGACGTCTCCCGGCTTGAGGGCGCTGCCGCTGGGAAGGTTCTCCGTGGCCGGGCAGACGGCCGTCACGTTGAGCGCCGGCTTGAGTTTGGCGATGGCAATGACCGTGCCCAGCACCGAGGCTGCCCCGGCCATATCGCCCTTCATGTCCGCCATGTTCTCCGAGGGCTTGATGGAAATGCCGCCGGAATCGAACGTGATGCCTTTGCCCACCAGGGCCAGGTCGATCTTGTCGGACTTCGTACCTTTATAGCTCATCACGATGAACTTCGGTGGCTGCTGGGAACCCTGCGACACGCCGATGAGACCGCCCATGCCCATCTCCGCTATCTTGTCCCGGTCGAAGACCTCGATGCTCAGCCCGAGCTTTTCCGCCTGGCTGACCGCGGCCTCGGCCAGGAGTGTCGGGGTCATGTTGTTGGCCGGCTCGTTGACCAGGTCACGGGTCCAGTTCACCGCTTCCGCAATGGCTTTGCCGCGCTCGATGGCCCCGTTCATTCCCGCTCGGTTTCTACCGACGATCTTGATACGGCTGACTTCCGGGGCGGCCTGGTCTTTCTTTGATTTGTATTTTTTGAATGAATAAAGCCCGAGGATGACGCCCTCGGTAACGGCCTGTATTATGTCTGTGTCATTCGCGCCTTTCACACCGCCGTCTCGCACGGCCACCGCCAGGGCGGTGACCTCTTTCCCTGAGATGTAGCGGCAGGCGGCGCCGACGTTCGCCCTGATTTTGTCCAGGGTGACCGCCCGTTTCTTGCCCATCCCCGCAATGACCACGCGCCCGGCCATGATTTCTTTGGTCGCGTGTACTACGGTGATCTCTCCGGGCTTCCCTTTGATGTCGCCTTCCCTGATGAGGCGTGAAATAAGCCCCCCTAATGCCTTATCGAGCAAGGCGGTGTCGCCGGACGGCGATTTCTCTCCTTCGTAGTGAGGTACGATGAGGGCCCCGGTGCGAATTTTTAATGGGTTGCCGGTGATAGCTTTGATTTGCATGGGGAGCTCCTTTCAGCCGAAAATGGCATACAGTTAAATTATAAGGACTTTTTCAGGTTTTGACCAGAATGAGCTTGAAAATGGCAATCAGGCATTGTCGTCCGGGAAAAATGCAACGCCCACCAGTCCCGGTCCGGTGTGTGCTCTCCGGTTGATAAAGTCGGGCGTTCCTCGGTGCTCAAGCGGGATAAAACGAGATGCCGAGCGCACCGGTCCCGCAGGCATATCCCATGATGGGGCTGAACTCCGTCAGCCACAGGTCGGCGCAGTTGAACTCTCCAGCGATGCGGTCTCGCAGCCGTTCCGCTTCTTCCGGCGCGTAGACGTGCATGACGGCCGCGTTGACGGGGTCAGTGCCTGCTTCATCTCTCATCATGCGCAGTATCCGTCTGATGCCCTGCTCCGTAGACCGTACCATACCGACGAACCTGACCGTGTGCTTGACGGTGAAAATGGGCTTGATGTTCAGCGCGGAACCGATTTTTGAAGCTATCTGCGGGATGCGGCCGGAACGGTAAACATGCTTGATAGTGTCCACCAGTACCACGGCGCGTACTTGCTCCCGTACGTGCTCGGCGATGCCGATAACTTCATCGAGTGATTTCCCTTCACGGACGGCCCTGGCGGCGGCCAGGACGATCATGCCCTCGGCGGATGTTGCCGTGTTGGAATCGATAATCCGGATGTCCGCGTCCTTACGGGTGTTCTTCAGCATCTCGGCCGTAGTCCGCGCCGTATTGCACGTGCCGCTGATCCCGGATGACAGCATGACGCAGAGAACGCTGTTTCCGCGATCGACTGCCTGCTGATATGCCCGCAGAAAATCATCCGGAGAAGCCGCCGAGGTCTTGAACGAATCGGGGTCTTTCCGGAACAGTTCGTAGGCCTGGGTCGGCGTAACATCGACGCCGTCCCGGTACAGCTTTCCACCGGCGTAGAAATTGAGAGGAATGACCTTGATATCATACTCCTGTATCTGGGAGGGAGTCAGGCAGGCAACGCTGTCCGTGATGATGGTGATGTCGTTTTTCAGGAGTCCCTCCGTTTAACCGGGTCCGGCTGGTGAGGCGCCGGGAGAAGCCGGCGGTGTCCTGTATGTCTTCCAGAGGGATTTCTTGCCCTTTCTGAGAAAACGCTCGAAAAGGGGAGGGAAGAGGAACACTCCCCACATTACCAGCATCATCCCGAAGAAGGTGGTCGTTCCGAGACCGCCCTTGGCGTAATACACCACCCAACTCAATGTTAATACACCGGACGTGACCATGAAGGCGATCCTGAGCCATCGCTGCCGTATCCGTATGATGGCCGCGATGATGAATGCCAGGGCCAGGAAGCTGAGCGCTATCAATGGAGCATACTGCGTGGCGCGCTCCAGCGCCGCCTCGGAAAGCGTGAAGTCCGGAGAAATGGACAAAAACCAGCCCCCGATGATCGGCAGCGGGACCAGCGCCAGCGATCCGAATATCCAGTCACGGCGCACTGTTTCCATCACGATGCGGAAGATCCACCACAAGGCCAGCGGAAAGTAAACGACCAGGGCCAGCAGCGACCAGACACGCGGGAGGTACAGGAGCAGGATTCCCATCGCCAGTACCGGTACCATGGTCACTCCCAGCCAGGAAAACGCCCAGCTTTTATTGTTCAACCATCCGTACACGGTCGTGGCCAGGGTGAGGAGCAGGGTGATGGTAAGCCAGCCCGGATAATGCCACCAGTTAAGTGCGAAAAGCAAAGCAAAAATGATATGGGGCAGGACGGAGAGTATGACTTGCTGCCAGGAACCCTGGCTGTGGGCTTCGTATATGTGCCTGGCGATGAGACGGGTGCTTCCCATGCGCGCGAGGCAGGTCTGAATGGCTTCTTCCTCGGAAAAACCCTTGTTCGTCAGTTCTTCCAGGGCGTCTTCGATATGGGCTTCGAGTTCGCTCAGGACACCGTCTTCTTCGAGATGCTCCAGTTTGGCGTTCTCTCGTATCTGTTCCAGATATTGTGACAGTTCCGGTGTCATCCGCCCAGTCCGTTACGTACGAGGCATTCCCTGCTCGAGAATAAGATGCACAGCCGTGAAAAAGTCTTTCCACTGGTTACGCTCGACGGCCAGCTTGGCGATTCCCTTGGGCGTGATACTGTAATACCGCCGCTGCCGTCCGTTTTCCAGTTGCTGCCAGTTGCTGCTGATAAGACCGGACTTCTCCAGCCTGTGGAGCGCGGGATACAGCGTCCCTTCTTTGAATTTGAAATAACCCTGGCTCCGGGTCTCCAGTTCTTTTACTATCTGGTAACCGTACATGGATTGGTGTTCCAGAAGACAGAGCAGAAGAGAATTGGAACTGCCCTTGATTAATTCGTGTTTAGCGGCTGACACGTTGCTACCTCGTTGCTTGATACCATGACTATCTATGTAGACTATCTATGTAGAGTATCCTAACAGAGGCGGACCGTTTCCGCAAGTAGCACGTATGGCATTTTTGACCGCAATTCATGTTGACTTAAAAAATACAGCTTAAAATTTTCGGTGTTGTTTTTCTTGTATTGCCGCGCCTCGTTCCCGCTGGCGCGCTATGCCGGGAACACTTTAGCGTCCACTTGAGGCGGTTTTACCGGCATGGTATAGTACGACGTAACCGCCGTACGCACGGGGGAGTGCCGGAATTGGCAGACGGGCCAGACTTAGGATCTGGTGCAGCAATGCGTGGGGGTTCGAGTCCCCCCTTCCCCATTTTGTTCAAAGTGAATTTCTGTGTATTGTAACTGCCAGGTGATTACACGGGGTTATCCCTACAGCAGAGTTACAGGCGGATGATACCGGGAACCTGAAATGACCTGATATCTGTCATGAAAAACATTCATTCTCCTTGTCCCAGTACCGCTTTGATTTCAGGTATGGTCTTACCTTGCGCTCTCAGATTCTTTATTAAAGCAATCCGTTCTACCGTCTCAATCCGTTTATATCGCCGAGTCAGGTTTTCTTCCGCTTGCTCAAAGGGCAACATGCCCTCTTCGGTGTAAAATTTGAGTGTGCTGTATCTGACACCGGTCAATCTTACAAGTTCGCCAATGGTGACATAAGGGGCATTCATTATCGTTTCTAAACTTCTTTGTCTAGACACTGTTCACAGCACCATGCTCTTCCTGGCGGTGGCATCCACCGCCTTCAAGTTATTTCTCCACGCATTGGGTGATCATGCTCGGCCAGCGGTCGAAATAATGATTATCATTGTTTCTATGTGGTCTACCATCCGCTTTACCATTCTATTAAAGGGTGTTTCTTGAATTTCGTCTAAACGGGCCTTAAGTTGTTTGGATTCGTATTTGGAGAAATACTTCTTAATCTGCCCGCTTTTTTCCAGTAAGCTGACCAGCGCTACCGTTTCATCCGCAACGGTGCCGCTCTCCAGCAATTCTGCTCTTATTTTTTGGATTACTTTATCAACGGCATCAGGATGTGGAATAAACCGGGGATTATTTCCAAATATACCTCCTTTATCTCTGGTCGCGTAACCATCGTCAGCTAGAGAAGTTCCGATTGCTCCAACTAACGCCATCAGCCTGCTATTGCCCAGGGTCAAGCAGTAGTGCCGGGCAATCTTTTTTATGTTTACGGGTGCGGATTGATGTAACCAATCGAAGAGAGGTTTCAAATAGGCTTCTTCCTTATCAGGATACCCTGTGATCGATACAGTATCCTTTTCGTCCAATTGAATCCAGTTGAAAAATAATAACGTTAACAGCCCGCTTGCCACTACACAAACCTCTGCTTTCTTGTTCAGCATGGGCAGCTTCCCTTTTTTATTCAAAGAGCATAACAGGTATTCCTGCGCAATCGATAAGCTTTTCATGAGATTTACCTCCTAACTTACCACTTATTACATACTACTTACTATTTAAAAAAATGTCAATAGGTACACGTTTGGTCTGAGAAACGCAAGAAGATTTGTAAAGCGGGAATCATGTGATGCGTCAACCGGCAGTGATAAATAATAAAAAAGCTGACGTGACGGTTCGAGTCCTGTCTACTGCACGGTCCCTCCCACTTTTTTTTACTCGAACAATCGACGCTTGTATACCGATGTGCGAAGGTGAAGTTGAAGTCTTTCCGATATTATCTACTGATATATCATCTCTACTTAGATAATAAACCACAACCTCCTCCAATCGTTCCGATGACCGCCGGAGTGTGCCTTTTTCCCTTCAGGTATCCGCTCTTCCGCCGCCTCTACTTATAAATCATATCGTCATCTACGTACCGCCTCCTACGTAAGTGTACCGTGCAATATCTGTGCCGGGGCAGATTTACTCTCCATGGCGGACTTCTTATGGTGATAGTGCAGGGAGTTGTCGTGGTTTTTCCGGGGTGCGGTTCTGCGGCAGGAGGCCGGAGTGGGTGTGACAGGGTTAAAATGGATAGCGGTGCTGGTAGCGATGATGCTACTCGCCCTCGTCAGCGGTTGTGTGGCGGTGGATGCAGCGACTGTGGAAACCAATGGAACAACTCCCGCTCTCACCGCCATCAATCTTGTGGATGCCGTGGACGCTGCGTTACCCTCTGTGGTCAGAATAGAAGTTCGATACGGCCCTCAGGGGTCCCCCGGTGATCCCTCCGCGCAGGCTGGGGCCGGTTCCGGTTGGGTGGTCGACTCCGGTGGGATAATCGTGACGAACAACCATGTCATCAACGGAGCGGAGACCATAGAAGTCGTTTTCCAGGACGGCGCCGCTTATACGGCCACGGATATCGCTACTGCTGCGGACCGGGACCTGGCAGTTATCAGGATCGATGCCGGTAATCTGAATGCCTCCGAAGTCGGTGATTCTGCCGCTATCCGGCTGGGCCAGCCGGTAGCCGCTATCGGCAACGCCCTGGCACTGGGGGTCAGGGTCACCTCGGGGATCATCAGCAGGCTCGACGTGGATATTACCGAACGGACCGGCGAACAGCTCTCCGGGATGGTTGAGACAGATGCCCTGATCAATCCGGGTAATAGCGGGGGAATACTGATCAACGGCTCCGGGGAAGTTATCGGGGTCGTAACTGCCGGGCTGCAAGGCGCTACCGGGATGGATGTCGAAGGCTTCGGGTATGCCATTCCCAGTAATGATGCCATGCCGGTGATACGGGACCTGATTTCTCAACTGCCGTGAACTGCCGGCCTGTTGAGCGGACAATGATGTAGATGGGAAGGTACGGATACGTGTGTAGAGAACGGAACAGCCGAAGTTGGCGATGGCTGGCGGCGGGCCTGGCCTTGGTGGGCCTGTTGTTCGGTCTTGCCTCGTGCACTATGACATCTACCAGCGGCAAGGTTGAAATCAGCCTCGGTCAGGCGATCCTGCTGTCGGAGTCGAACAATATCTCGGAAGTGGTTGTAGATAGCTCCAACGGCATTATGACCATGGAAGCCGAATCGACCGGCGGGCCCCTGGCCCTTCAGGACGTCAATGGATACCAGGTCAGGGTCTCCAACGGCGAGTCCATGTTTACGAACATCGATAACCTGAACATGGCGGAATTGAAAACGCTCGGCTTTGTTTTTCCGCCGGACACCTCCACCATCGCCACCAGTTCCGGCGGGAGCTGGTTCAGCAGCATCGTTATTTTTCTCATCCCCATTCTCCTGTTCATCGGCATTTTCTGGCTTTTGAGAAGCCGCAGCGGCGTGCAGAACCAGGCGATGGGGTTCGCCAGGAGCCGCGCTAGATTGATCACCTCGGACCGGCCCAGGGTCACCTTCGCTGATGTGGCGGATGCCGTTGAAGCCAAGGAAGACCTCATGGAAGTAGTGGAATTCCTGAGAAACCGCTGGAAGTTCCGGGCGATCGGCGCCAGGATTCCCAAGGGCGTTCTCCTGGTCGGTCCTCCCGGCACCGGGAAAACGCTGCTCGCCCGGGCTATCGCCGGGGAAGCCGGGGTCCCGTTCTTCTCGGTCAGCGGCAGTGAGTTCGTGGAGATGTATGTCGGTGTCGGCGCGGCCAGGGTCAGAGACATGTTCTCCCAGGCCAAGAACAGCGCTCCTTGTATCATCTTCATCGATGAGATCGATGCCATCGGCCGCGTCCGTTCCGGTAACATGCCGGGCGGCCACGAGGAAAGGGAGCAGACCCTTAACCAGATTCTCGTGGAAATGGACGGGTTCGATCCCAATATCGGCGTTATCGTGCTGGCCGCCACCAACCGCGCCGATATCCTGGACCCCGCCCTCCTCCGCCCGGGCCGCTTCGACCGCCGGGTCATCATTGATCGCCCGGATACTCACGGCCGGCTGGAAATCCTGGAAATTCACTCCAGAGGTAAAGCCCTGGAGAAAGGTATCGATCTTGGCGTGATAGCCATCGAGACGCACGGTTTCAGCGGCGCGGACCTGGCCAACCTCATGAATGAGGCCGCTATTATGGCCGTACGCCGCAAAAAAGAAGCCATCGGGATGGATGAACTGGAAGAAGCCATCGACCGCGTTATCGCCGGTCCGGAACGTAAGAGCCTCAAGATAAAACCCAGGGACAAGGAATTGACGGCGTACCATGAGTCCGGCCATGCCCTCGTCGCTCATGTTCTTCCCAACGTCGACCCCGTCCATAAAATCTCCATCGTGGCCCGCGGCACTATGGGCGGGTATACCCGCCTCCTGGAAGAAGACCGTTATTTTGTCACCAGGTCCCAGTTCCAGGATACCCTTGCCACGTTCCTGGCAGGTTACGCCGCGGAAGAACTTGTGTTCCGGGAGATTTCAACCGGGCCGCACAGTGACCTTCGTCAGGCTACCGATATCGCTACCAAAATGGTCACTGACTACGGTATGAGCCAGAAGCTGGGATTGCGGACCTATGGTCGCGATTCCAACACGTCATACCTGGGCGCCATGCAGGAACGGGACTTCAGCGATGAGGTCGCCCGTGATATCGATATGGAAGTAGCGGCCATACTGAACAAGGCGCACCAGACCGCCACTGAAGTGCTCCGCGATAACCTTCACCGTCTGAGACACCTCGCCGAAAAACTCATGGAAAGAGAGTCTCTGGAAGGCGCCGAACTGGAAGCAGCCTTCACTGAGCCGCTCGACGTAGAGACCGGTAAAAAACTTGGCCCTGTCAGGCCGGAAAAAGAACCATCGCTTGCTCCTCCTCAATTGTCCCGGGAAGGCGCGATGCTGTTTGATGAAAAACCGCCGGACGGCGCCGATGCCCGGGGCCTAACCTGATTGTTAACAGGGTGAAAACGGGACCTACCGCCGTACCTTGCCCCGGTTCCGGTAACCCCCGGTCAGCGCTCCGATATCGATGAGCGCGCCCGCCACGATTGCCAGCCAGTCTATCCCATTGACTCCCTGCGGGAACACCAG
>CAZPSP010000053.1:0-15636 GCA_964589285.1 uncultured Dehalococcoidaceae bacterium
TGGAAATGCGCCGCATCGGCCACGAGGCCGTCTCCATCTTCAGCGGCAAGATACCCCACAGCGTCGGCGTCGTGCCCGGCGGCGTTACCACCACCCCCACGCCGGACAACATCATGGCCTACATCTGGAAAATAAAGGTCCTCCAGAACTTCGTGAACGATGTTTATATCCCGGACGTCCTCGCCGTCGCCAAAGCCTACGGGGACTATGCCGAGATCGGCAAAGGCGTTACCAACCTGCTTTCGTACGGTTCGTACGACCTGGATGGCTCCAGCCCGGACTACGCCACCCGCAAACGCCTCTTCAAGCAGGGCACGGTGGATGCTGACCTGAACCTGAAACCGCTCGATATGAGCAAGGTGACCGAACACGTGAGGCACTCCTGGTACGAGGACGCCACTACCGACCTCCACCCCTCCATAGGCGATACGAAGCCCCAGTACGGCAAGGAAGGCGCTTATTCCTGGACCAAGGCCCCGCGCTACGGCGGCGAGGTCTACGAGGTCGGCCCGGTGGCCCGCGTGGCCGCCACCTATGCCGCCGGCGACCCGGAAATGAAGAAACTCGTGGATGATTCTCTCAAGGCCCTCGGCGCCACGCCCGCCGCCCTCTTCTCCACGCTCGGCCGGCACCTCGGCCGCGCCCTGTCCGCCAAGTACATCGTCGACCACCTGGAAGGCTGGGCGCTTTCTCTTAAACCCGGCGAGCCCGCCTACTGCGAATACGAACTCCCCGAGGAAGCCGCCGGCATGGGCATCATCGAAGGCTCCCGCGGCGCCCTCGGCCACTGGATAGAGATCAAAGACAAGAAGATCGCCAACTACCAATGCGTCGTTCCCACCACCTGGAACGTCTCCCCCATGGACGATAACGGTCAACACGGTCCCATCGAGCAGGCCCTCATCGGCACGAAGGTCAAGGACGAAGCCAATCCCTTCGAAGTCGTCCGCATCATTCGCGCCTTCGATCCCTGCCTCGCCTGCTCCATCCACGTCGTCACCCCCAAAGGTCGAGACCTCGGCAAGTTCAGGGTTGTGTAGGAGGAGAGATGATATATTCGGAACAGAAGCCCTTTGAAGAAATACTTGGCTACCTTGAAGGCCAGAACAACGTCTTCGTCCTCGGCTGCAACGGCTGCGCCCAGTCGTCCGGCTCGGGCGGCCCGGTCCAGGTAGCTGAAATGAAGCAGAAACTCGAAGAAGCCGGCAAGAAAGTGACCGGCACCAAGGTCATCGATTTCCTCTGCGAGAAAGCCCTCGTCAAGTCCGGCCTCAGGGGAAAGATCGATGAGGTCAAAGCCGCCGACGCCGTCCTCGTCCTGACTTGCGGCATCGGCGTACAGTGCGTGGCCGCCGCCATCAACAAGCCGGCCTATCCCGGCTGCAACACCGTCAACCTGGGCGGCAAGCGCGGCGAATGGGAAGGCTCCGAACGCTGCGCCGAGTGCGGCCAGTGCTACCTCTACCACACCGGCGGCATCTGCCCCATCACCGCCTGCTCCAAGAGCCTCATCAGCGGGGCCTGCGGCGGCGCCAACCACGGCATGTGTGAAATGGACCCCAACCGCCCCTGCGGCTGGGAGCTTATCTACGAACGCCTCAAGGAACGGGGCCACCTCGAACGATTGAACGACCTGCTGAAAGCGCCGGACCACCGCAAACGCGTCCTCCGGCCTTCCATGATCGGCACACAGCTTTTCGAGCTTGAAGCTCCCGAACCCAAACCGGCCGAAAACGTGGAGAAGGAGGTGGCGAAATGACCCTTCGTTCTAAACTGGAATCAGGACAGTTTGCCATAACCTGTGAGTTCGGCCCCCTCAAGGGGACCGATACCCATGAGATCAAGGAAAACATTGAGGTCCTCAAGGGCAAGGTGGACGCCGCCAACGTCACCGACCAGCAAAGCTCCGTGATGCGCCTCTCCGGCCTCGTCACCGCGGCCCTGGCCGTCCAGGGCGGCCTGGAACCCATCTTCCAGATGACCTGCCGCGACCGCAACCGCATCGCGCTCCAGTCCGACCTCCTCGGCGCCTGGGTCATGGGCATCAAGAACGTCCTCGCCCTTACCGGCGACCTCCCCTCCCTCGGCGACCATCCCGGCGCCATGGGCGTCTTTGACCTGGACTCCGTGACCCTCCTCCAGGCCATCACCACGCTTAATAACGGCACGGACCTCTCCGGCAACGAGCTGACCGGCAAGCCGGACTTCTTCCCCGGCGCGGTCGTCAAGGTCGATTCCAACACCGTCGCTTCCGAGGAACTCCAGATAGCCAAGTTCGAGAAGAAGATAGCCGCCGGCGCCAAGTTCTTCCAGACCCAGGCCGTCTACGACCCCGCCTCCTTCGAGAAGTTCATGAACCGCGTCAGCAAGTTCAACGTTCCGGTCATGGCCGGCATCATACCCCTCAAGAACGCCGGCATGGCCAAGTACATGAACAAGAGCGTCGCCGGCGTCCACGTCCCGGACAAGCTTATCCAGGAACTGACGGACGCCCCCAAGGAAGAACGCGCCAACGTCGGCATCCGGCAGGCTGCGGACCTCATCAAGGCCATGAAGCCTATGTGCCAGGGCGTGCACATCATGGCCATCGGCTGGGAAAAACGCGTCCCGGAGATCATGCAGAAAGCCGGTTTATTGTAGAAGTAACCTCCCTTCCTCGTCTCCTCTCTCTCGATGGGAGAGGATTAGGGTGAGGGTGGAAACAACCTGGTTACATACAAACCCCCGGTGTCCTCGAGGACACCGGGGGTTCTTTTCCCATTATTATGCAGTAAACAGCCTGGGACCAAAGGCCCTTCACTTTTATCAGCGTTCTGTTATTATCATTCCATGAAAGGCCAGATGTCCCTTGGCATCTTCCTGATGGGAGCGAGCAGCGCCGCTTTTCTCATTATCAACCTTATATTTTGGACGGATGCGATTATCTCTTACGGAGAATCGCCCTGGTTCAGCGGCTTTCTAATAGGCCTGTTCTTCGGGCTGGTTCCGGTTGTTATCACTATCCTGGCTTGTTCCGTTCCTTCCTTCGGAAGCCTGGTCGCTATCGGTGTTTCTTTGGTAATGTGCGCATACTGGATTGTAGAACTTGTCAAGGAAGCGGGCTCTATCGAACCACTGTTGGTTTACGGCGGGTTGGCTTGCACCGTAGTTTTTTTGGCGGGCGGGATAGTTAACCTGGTTTATTCGAGGCGTCGCTAAAAGCCGCAGGGTGGGTGCAACAAAGTCTAATACACCAGCAACCAGAAACAAAAGGTGGCGCCCCGACTTATCGGAGCGCCACCCTCTCTTTGCGAGTCCCGTTCTCCTGCCATCATGTTTGGCACCATTCTGCTTACCTGCTCCCTCTTGACGAGAGTCTCGAACCAAGACCCGCTTTTCTAACCTAACGCTTCGATGGTACGTTACACTATCTTTTTCCCGGCATCCGGGCCGCCGCTGCCCATGTAGACCTCTTCTACCTTCAGCACGACGGCCGCTTTGGGATTGAGCGGAGGCGCTACTGATTTCACCCAGGCGACCCCCTCTTCAAAGACCTTCCCGGAGGTCTCGACCCTGGCCGTTCCCTTGAACTGGTAACCGCTGTGGTCCGCCCAGGCGGTCACGGCGATTCTCGGGTTTTCTCCCAGGTTTTGCCGGGTCTTGAGCATGAAATTGTCCATCAGCAGCAGCTCATCGTCAGAAAGTACTTTCACAAAGGCGATGGCCGCCGCGTTAGGCTCGCCTTCCTTGTTCGCCGTGGCTACTGCTACCACCCCGGCTTTCTTGATGATATCTTTCATTTCTTCGGTTAACTTGACCACGTTCCCTCCGTTGTCCGTTCAGATTGGGCCGTCCCACGGCCTGAAATCAACAACAGTTTACTATGTCAACCAATACCGGTCAAATCCCTGCTTGTAACGACCATTTCCGGGAGGTCAGGCTCCGCCCCGAAAGCAAGCGACCTCCGAGCTTTTCAATTCCAGCCGGACAGTATATAATTCAGAAAATACCTCATTTCGTCGCTTGGTTTTCTTTGGTTCAATGAATTCGGGGAAGTACTGCTCCGGGGAATACCGGTAAACCGTGCCGGACCTTCCCGTCCCTTCGGTCCCGTTACCGGGACGCAGTCCACGCCAAGCACATGGTCCTTCTATTGAACATGATTGTGCATAATGATAGTTCGCTTGGTGGCATGAACGGTCCGTCGCTTCGATGGCGCTGCAGGGCAACATGACGACAGACGAACACGGTGAATTAACTGAAACTTCCAGGATAGGGATTCCGCGCGGGCGGGACTGGACCAAAGGAAACATCTTCCGTAACCTCCTGTCCCTTTCCTGGCCGCTGCTCATCGGCAACATCCTCACCAGCACCGGCTCGATCATCGACATGTTCTGGGTCGGGCGCCTGGGGTCCGCCTCGGTAGCGGGAGTCGCTGTTTCCTACCTGCTCGTCCAGCTCCTGGACGCCTTCAAGATGGGCCTGGATATGGGCACGAGGGCCATGATCGCTCACTTCGTCGGCGCGGGAGACCATAAAATGGCCAACCACGTGGCCCTGCAGGGCTACGTCGTCACCATCGGTTTCGCCGCCGTCGTCGGTACCATCGGCGCCCTGCTGGCGGGACCGATCTTGAGGATGATGGGTCTCGCCCCGGAGGCCGTCGCCGAGGGCGCCCCCTATTTGCGCATCCAGTTCATCGGCATCATCACCATGGGACTCATCTGGCAGAACCAGGGCACCATGCAGTTTTCCGGGGACGCCGTCGGGCCGCTGAAAGTAGCCATCGTCTACCGGGCCGTCCACCTGGCCCTCGCCCCCTTTCTGATATTCGGCTGGTGGATATTCCCGCGCCTGGGGACCGCCGGGGCCGCCTACACCGGGATCATCTCCGCCTCCGTCGGGGCCGCCATGGGCCTCTGGTTCCTGCTCAGCGGGCGCACCCGCCTGAAACTGAGCTTCCGCAATTTCCGCCCCGACCCCAAAATGATCTGGCGTATCATCAAGATAGGCGTCCCCGCATCCGTCACCGGCATAGAACGGTCCTTGGGACAGGTGGTCATAACCTGGTTCATCGCGCCTTTCGGCACCGTCGCCACGGCAGCCCATGCCCTCGTCCTCCAGGTCACCATGCTCGTCAATATTGCCGGGTCCGGGCTGGGCCAGGGCGCCGCCGTGCTGGTCGGTCAGAACCTGGGGGCGCGACAGCCGGCCCGGTCTGAAAAAAGCGGCTGGCTCGGCGTCGCTTCGTATTCCGTCGTCGCGGTCCTGGCATCAATCGTCGTCTGGTTCTGGGGCGAAAACGTCCTCCGCATCTTCAACAACGAGCCGGACGTCCTGGCCATCGGCAAGATATTCCTTATGATCCAGGTCCTGACCTTCCTCTTTTCCGGCTGTGAGGTCGTCCTCCAGCAATGCCTGAACGGCGCCGGAGATACCATGCCCGTCATGATTATCACCCTGCTGGGATTCGCCGTGCAATTGCCGCTGGCTTTTGTGTTGACGCGCTACACCGGCCTCGGCGTCAACGGCGCGTACTGGGCCATCGCCATCGGCACCATCGTCATGGCCGCCAGCTACACCGCCTACTTCAAGGCCGGGCTGTGGAAGAAAAAGCGACTTTAATCGTTCCGCCGGTCGCCGCGTAGATTTACCCTCCCCGGTATGCCTATAATAGAGAGCGTCTCAGCGCTTATACTTCACCGGGAGAGACCTTCAGTGCACCGTCCATACGAGGTCATCATCATCGGCGCCGGTCCGGCGGGCGCTACCCTCGCCTTCCAACTGGCATCCCGCGGCATCAAACCGCTGGTGCTCGATAAGTCCGCATTCCCCCGCTACAAGTGCTGCGGCGGCGGCCTCACCGTCAAGGCGGCGCAACTCCTGGAGATGGATATCGACGGCCTCGCGGACGACGCTATCACCGGCGCCACCGTGACCTTTAAAGGAGACCACACGTTTCACGGCGATTCCCCCACCCCCATCATGTTCACGCTCATGCGCGAAAAGTTCGATCACGCCCTCGTGACCCGCGCCCGGAACGCCGGCGCCGAGGCCCTCGAAGGCGTCGAAGCCCTCTCTTTCCAGGAAACCAATGAACACATCGAAGTAACGACAAAGACCGGTACGTTCTCCGGCTCGTTCGTCGTCGGGGCTGATGGCGCGAACAGCCTCGTTGCTAAAACGATTGGCGCCGATAACCATACCGCTTCCGTCCTGTGCCTGACCTGCCGTTTACTGGTGCCTCCGGATGACCTGGCCGCGTGGCGGGCGCGCATCGGCATCGACATCGGCCGGGTCACGGGCGGCTACGGCTGGGTCTTCCCCAAGAGCGACCACCTCTCGGTCGGCATCGCCCGCCCCACTGAAAAGGCCAGGGGGCTGAAAAAGGTCTTTCAGGAATTCCTGGATTCCCTCAACTTCCGGCAATACGAGGTCACCCGCCGGGACGCCGGAGTCCTGCCGGTACTGACCGGCCGGCCCGTGCTCGTCAGGGGCAGGGCACTGCTCCTGGGGGACGCCGCCGGCCTCGCCGACCCCATGACCGGCGAGGGCATTTATAACGCCATCCTCAGCGCCAGACTGGGTGCCCCGGCGATTGAAAAAGCGCTGGTAGACGGCCCGGCCGCCCTCAATGACTATACACAGGCCGTTGCCTCCACCATTCTCCCGGAAATGAAGGAGGCGTTTGTCTTTTCCAGGTTGCTCACGGTAGTCCCGGCCAGGCTCCTGGACCTCGTTAAACAGGATGAAAGGGCCTGGAACGCCTGCTGCCGTTTGCTCCGGGGGGAAGTCGGTTACGCCGCCATCAGGCAGAGAATCAGCAGCCTGGGCGGCCTCTACAAGCTTCTTTCCGGGGTGCTGTGAATTTATAATCCCCGACTATTTTCGTTCCCTGCCGGGTATTGAGTATAAACCGATCTCCGTATGATTCACATGGTATGAAAGGAGTTACAAATGACTGGTAAATATGATCACCTCTTTATCTCGGGAGCCGATCCGGAGGTCCAGGCCAACAGGCCCATGCCGGCCATAGGCTTTCTGGACGGCAAGGTATTTGAAGGATGCAACGGGTTACATGTTTTCTGGGTAGGTCCGAAATCGTACGGCGCTTACGGCACCAAAGGCTGGGGCCACATCTACCATGGCCCTCACGTCCACAAATACCCTGAGCTGTTCATGCATCTCGGGACCGATCCTGATAATCCGCTGGACCTCGGCGCTGAAGTTGAAATGTGCATGGGACCGGAAATGGAAAAACACATCATCACCAAATCCACGATCATGTTCATACCGGCCCATTTCGTGCACAGCCCCTGGAGGATCCTTAAGGTTACCCGGCCGTTTTTAATTGTTACCGTCAACCAGTCGACCCTCCATACGGAAAAAGCCCTCAGGGACATGGTACCCAAAGAACTTCACAAGAGGATGCTGTTCATCGACGCAGGTTACGAAGACGAAGGCATCCCGCCCGCGTTCGACTGGCCGGAAGAAGCCGGACCCGTGACAAGATACATGTGAATAGCTCTAGTTTGAACTCTGGTCGGACTGTATACGGATGATTTTACGGCGAATTGATCGCCTGACATGTGGTACCCTGAAGAGGACCTGATTAATAACGGGAGAGAAAACCATGCCGGCAGAAAATGTCAGACATTCTAAAAACATCATCGAACTCAAGCCCATGTACTCTATCTTCAAGCAGGTGCAGTTTCCCCAGTTCGGGACATTCGGCCATATGGACATGGACGGCGCGCCGTTTTGCCTGGGCTGGTCGTACATCACCGAGCCGTTCATCATGGTAGCCGAACCGCACACCCATGACTTCAACCAGTACCTCTATTTCACCGGCGGCGATCCCGCCGATGTGTACGGTTCCTTCGACGGGGAGATGGAGTTCGGCATCGAGGGCGAGATCCAGTCCATCACCTATCCGGCCTGTATCTACGTCCCCAGAGGCACCCTGCACGGGCCGTATATCTTCAAAACGGTCAACAAACCCATGATGTTCATGGACATCGTCATAAACCCCATGCCGTCAGTGCGCCAGCCGCCGCCTGGCTCCCGGCAGGAATGATGCGCCGATGTTTCATTCCCGGCTTCGATTCGGGCGGGCATAAACTCAGCAAAGGAACTGTTGTACATCACAAGAATAGGGACAAGACTGATAATAGGCAGCAATTCTGTGGGGGTTTAAAGGACAAAAGGCACACCATCAATTACACGTTAGGGATAAAGGGAAGCTTGGTCGTTGGTAAGTTTGGGGTTTACCCATTTTCCACTTTCACTCTGGGTAAAAACCTTCTCTGCCTTCCCGTCGGTCCATTTGACTTACCGTTGGATCGTTATTCTCGCAACAGCTTGTTTGAATAACAGGCAAATTAACTTCTTAACACTGTATATTCTTGAAGGAAACAACATAGCTCTGGTGTCTGTAGGTAGAAGGCAAATCGACTCACTCCGGTTTTTCCTGACGATAGTCCAAATTACTTCCATACATGCCGTACCATAATTGGAAATAATTCGAGCGCTATCCAATACTTCAAAACCGGTGGATAGAAATAGATTTATAAATGAATTCCGTGTAAAAAAATTAATGTGAGTTACCGGGTCAGTCTCAAGCGATATACCGGCCCAAATTTCTTGAGGTACTTCTGCATATATAATGCCATCTTCTTCTAAATGTTCTTTAAGTTTATTGATCAGACCTATAAAATCACTAACATGTTCAAGAACATGGCTGCAAATAATCAAATCGTACTTTCTATCGATAACGGCATCATGGATATCATTCCCTACTTTCATAACACCGGGGATAATCGAATCATTATAGTCGATAATAAAACACCTGTTATTTGAATTTAAAAATGGGGTCAATATTTTACCATCTGCCCCTCCATAATCTAAAATATTCAGGCTTTTTTTAGTCAGATGTTGTAGACATGATCGATAAATTCTTTCAGCCCTCTTATTATCCAGCCTCATACCTACTTCTTCTATTTCATGATGCCTGTTCCGAGTATATGCACGCTTATTTGAATACATGTATTTACCTGCTATGTCCCTATCCTGTGGGCGAGGAAGATAACACGTAAAGCCACATGTTTCACAGAAAATCGAGCTTAATTCAACTTTACTTTCATTTTTGAACCAGACATTAAACATTATGTCTATTCTTGACTTTTGAAATGGCGTCACAGCGTCACTGGTTACTACGTGGTTCCTCGGCCTTGCAAAAAACAACACTCGTACAACGAACCTTAATTTCCTCAAGAATGGAGAACGGCTTTGGTGTGGTATGTCTCCATCTGTTTTTAAAAACGAATATTTCTCGATGACATTCCACTCATTGTTTTTACATATCGGGCAATTAAAAGATTTTAACATATGGTTAGTCTTCCAGTATTATTGACAACAACCACTTCGTGAAACAGGCTTACATGATTCAAGATAGTCTTCGGTTCCTTCCTGGTCGGTTCCTGCCTTCAATTTCTCATCTTAAGGTAAATCAGATGCCGATTCAACTATACGTTCCGATGGTAATTGTTGTCATCACGCCCCGTGGCAATCGATACCGATTTTCTGTGTACCTTAATGGAATCAATCTTTGCGCGGGCGTCCCTGCCCGCGGCTTACTTGCCCTGATCACCAGGACCTCTACTGCTTAGCACTCGCCCGCCGCTCTGAAAGTGACAGAAAACCCTTGACAATATCGTACTTATGTTCTACGATGTCAAAGCATGATGTACAGGAAAAACAAGGAATTCACAATCGGAAAAAGCAGGCATAAACTTGAGAATAACCAGCCGCTTTCCATCCTGATTAACCAAGGACTCGTAAAACGAGCCGAGCCTGGGATGCCGTTTACGCTCCGGAACCAATCGAGCCCAAAAAGCCAAAACAGCCTCCGGAACGAATCGAAGCTAAAAACACCAAACAGCCTCCCAATCGAATCGAGCCTGAAAACTCACTTTCGGTTCGTGAAACGCGAAACCAATCGAGGCTGAAGGGGATTTTTCCTGCCGCTGCTCAGCTTCGGAAGACAACATGTTTTCAGGAGGTGTTTTTACAAATCGAATCGGCCCTGAACGTCTATGCCGGCTGGTACAGCCCGAACGCCGCGCCCTGCGGGTCCCGCAGCCCGGCTACCCGGCCCCAGTTGGGCACGTCCATCGGCTCCATGAATACCCTGGCGCCCATCTCTTTGGCCTTCGCCACGGCGGCGTTCACGTCTTTCACCCCGATGTACGGTATCCAGTGAGCGCCGCTGCCGGACGGCCATTCCGCTTTGCCTTCCCTCGGCCCCACCAGCCCGCCTACCGGCCGGTTGCCGTCCATGAACATCGGGTAATCGCCTTCCCCTATCTTGAGTCCGGTCACCGCCTCGTAGAAAGACTTGGCCGCTGCCGTGTCGGTCGTCATCAGTTCGTGCCAGTTGAACCCCGTGGCTGGTATCGTCGAAGTCGTCATCATGCCCTCCCCTTTTACCGCTTCCTATTGAACAGTATAGTGTGGGGAGGCAAACCGCTATCCCGCGCCGCCGCGCCGGATGGAGGCCGCCGCCAGCACCACGAAGGCCGCGGCAAACCCTGCCAGCACGCCCAGTTCCTTGCCTATGTCCAGCAGCCCCTGCCCCTGCTGCATCAGGGCGCGCATGCCGTCCACCCCGTACGTCAGCGGCAGGAACTTCGCGATCCATTGCAGATACTCCGGCATCTGGTCCACCGGCCAGAGCAGCCCACAGAGGAACATCTGCGGCACGATGATGATGGGAATGAACTGGGCTATCTGGAACTCGTTCCGCGCGAAGGTGGAGGCGAACGTCCCCAGGCACACCGCGCCCACGCCGATGAGCGCCTCGAAAACCAGTATCTGCCACAACTGACCTTGATAGCTGACATCGAGCACGTAAACCATGTAAAAGAAGATGATGATCGTCTGGAGCAGCGCGAAGAGTACGAAACCCAGCAGGTACCCGCCGACGATGTCCAGGCGCGAGACCGGCGCCGCCATGAGCCGTTCCAGCGTCCCCTGGCTCCGCTCCCGCTGGAAGCTGATGCCCGTCAGCAGAAAACCGAAGAACAAGATCAACATCGCCAGCATGGCCGGAGCGGTATAGTCCAGCATCCTTTTCTCCGGTATGGACACCCCGACGATGCTGGCTATCAGCAGAGGCGCGATGACGAGCAGGGCGATGGTGCGGCGGTCGTGCATAAGTTGTATGATGATGCGATTGGCGATGCTGAAAACGTTACCCTGCATTGACCTTCTCCTCGTTCCCGGCAACGCTGCTCCTCCTGATGAAGTACAGGAACGCGTCCTCCAGGTTCGGGCTTCCGGCAGTATCCCGCAGTTCTTCCGGTGTGCCCTGGGCGATCACGTTGCCCTCCCGCAAAAATACCAGTTGGCGGCAGTGGGCGGCGTCGTCCATCGTATGACTGGACACGATGAGCGTGGAACCCTGCTCCGTCATCTCCTGGAAGCGGTTCCAGAAGTTCACCCGCAATTCCGGGTCCAGCCCAACGGTCGGCTCATCGAGGAACACCAACCGCGGCCGGTGCACGATAGCGCACGCCAGGCTGACCCGTTGTTTCATACCGCCGCTCAGCTTCATTACCTGGGTCTTACGCTTCGGCCAGAGTTCCACGGTCTTGATCGTCTCCTCCACGCGCTCTTTTCTCTCCCTGCCGTCCTTCATGCCGTAGACCCGCGCAAAAAAGTCTATATTCTGCGCTACGGTCAGTTCGCTGTAAAGGGCAGCCTGCTGCGGCATGTAGCCGATGGACCGGGAGTTCGACCGGGACGGCTTTTCACCCAGCCTCAGGATGCTCCCCTGGGCAGGCTTGATCAGCCCCACAATGAGGCGGATGAGCGTTGTCTTACCGGAGCCGTTCGGCCCCAGCAGCCCGAAACTCGTGCCGGCCGGGATGTTCAGGGAAATGCCGTTGATAACCTTCAGGTCCCCGTAATTGAAGACGAGGTCTTCGATGACCACCGCGGAATCATTCATACTCTCTCCCTATTGTTCTGTCAGCAGGCCGTGCATCAGCAGGTCCATGATGCCGCCGGCGATCTTTTCAGGAGGCAGTTCCTTCAGAGGAGACATATCGCCTTCCATCGTCCTGAGCAAAAGAAAGCCGAGGACCATGCCGCCGACGGCCCTGACCGCCACGCGGGAATCGATATCGCGGTACATGCCCGATTTTTTCAACGAATCGAACACATTTTTCATTTTGTTGAGGAATGGATGAAGGAACTCTGCCACCCAGAGCCCGCACAGTTCCGGATCTTTGATGACATCGGACATCAGGACAGGCATACGCTGAACGACGCCGGTATCGATGAGATCGAACCTGTCTTTCAGGATAAGCGCCAGGATACCGGGAATATCCCCTTCCGGCAATCGCTCAATAAGCTCAAGGAGCGGCGGAGTGATGATAGTTTCCCTGATAACCGTAATGAACAATTCCCGTTTGTTCTGGAAATAGTTGTAGATGGTGCCCTCGGCCACACCGGCGTTTCTAGCAATCTCCGCGGTCGTAGCCGCGTTAAAACCTTTTTCGGAAAAGACCCGGAAAGCAGCTTCTAGTATCTGGCGCCTTCTCAGTTTGATGACGGATTCTTTTCTCTGTTGGCGGGTCGGGGCCATCTTCCTCTCCATATAATGAGTGAGTGCTCACTCATTAATATAGATACAAAGTAACTGCCTGTCAATACCTGTTTGATAGAGGTAAAATGGTGTTAAGTCGGATCTGGGGGCGCACGGCCTCAGAAGTTGTCTATCAGCCGCCTGGAGCGCAGGGTTCGGCGGTTGTTACCTCATGGGTAATGTTACGGCCGCCGCATTCCGGGCAGACGCGGCGCTTTTCCTCGGAAGGTCCTGCTGCGGCAGGCATAGTGAACTCGGCGCCGCAGTCAGCGCAGGTATAGGCCCAATCCGGAGGACCTGATCGGCGGATGGGGCAGGCTTGAATGTCCGGTTCGCTCATGTTGCTTATTATACCATATCCGGATTCATTGATTCTCCCCGCCCCCGCAGGCTATCATGAATGTGAATGTTATGAAAACCAGCGATTTCAACTATGATCTACCGAAAGAACTCATCGCTCAGCACCCGGTGGAGCCCAGGGACCACTCCCGGCTGATGCTCGTCGACCGGACAACCGGCAAACTGGAGCACCGTCACTTTTATGACCTGCCGGGTTACTTGAATGAGGGCGATGTCCTGGTCTTTAACGATAGCCGCGTTCTGCCCGCTCGTCTCAAAGGAGTGCGCCGGGAGACCGGCGGCAAGGTGGAAGTCCTTCTCCTCAAGAGGCTGGGACCGGGTCTCTGGGAAGCCCTCGTAAGACCGGCTAAACGCCTCCAACCCGGTGAAAAGGTTATCATCCACCCGGATATTCCGGCGGAGATTGTATCTTCCGGTGAAGAGGGCATCAGGAGGGTGCTTTTCGAGGACGAGTCACGCCTCGCCGGTGCCGGAGAGATGCCGCTTCCTCCTTATATCCATGAAAAGCTGCTTGATCCCGAACGTTACCAGACCGTTTATTCCCGCGAGCCGGGCAGCGCCGCCGCCCCGACAGCAGGGCTCCACTTCACACCGGACCTCCTGAAAAAGGTAGCAGATATGGGCGTTGAATGCTTGTATACGACGCTGCATGTCGGGCTGGACACTTTCCGCCCGGTGACCGAGGAAGACCCGCGGAAACACAGAATACACAAGGAATTCGGAGTAATTGATGCTTATGTCGCCGCCGCGATCTCGAAGGCTAAAGCAGAACACCGCCGGGTAATCTGTGTGGGAACCACCTCCGTCCGTCTCGTCGAGCAGGCGGCGCTGAGCAGCCGCCATAACATCCTCGATCCCTATGAAGGCTGGGCGGACCTGTTCATCCTGCCCGGCCACCGCTTCCTTGTCCCGGAGGCATTGATCACGAACTTCCATCTCCCCGAATCCAGCCTGCTGATGCTGGTCAGCGCCTTTGCCGGGAAGGATATTATCGACACCGCTTACCAGGAGGCTATCACCGAGAGTTATCGGTTCTACTCCTTCGGCGACGCCATGATGATTCTTTAACACATTGCTGCCTGCCCATTGGCCCGGATAACCTTATTGGAGCTACTGTTTCCGGAAATGGATTCTAACCCAATCCTAACTATGGGCTAACTCCCCGTTCACTGCCAAAACCTTACAGTGGATAAAGCAGATTCGGAGAACAAGACTCGGACCGGATGGCCATTTTTTCTCCGAAGATTGGTATTGGGAAAGTTAACTTTCAACAGAAAAGAGTGTTTGGATATGCAATTTCCAGTAAATCTAAACAATGATGGCACGATCAATCTGGGGACCGGAGCGCAGATAGACGCAGGCGTTATCCTCGGTTATCTTCCCGGCCGGGCCGTCGAACAGGAATTAACGATCGGGCCCAATGCCCGGATACGGCAGGGTACCATCATTTATACCTCCAGCCGGATCGGCGCCAACCTGGAGACAGGACACAACGTGGTCATCCGCGAGGAAAACATCATCGGTAACAACCTTTGTATCTGGAGCAGTTCAGTCATCGATTACGGCTGCAAGATCGGCTCCAATGTCAAAATCCATAACAAGGTATACGTCGGTCAGTATTCTATTATCGAAGATGATGTCCTGCTGAGCCCCGGAGTTACACTCGGCAGCGAGCTGCATCCCGGCTGCCCGAATTCCAAAGACTGCATGCGCGGTCCCTGCATCAACAAGGGCGCCAAGATAGGCATCAACTGTACAATATTACCCAGAGTCGTCATCGGCGAGCACAGCCTTATAGGCGCCGGCAGCGTCGTCACGCGGGACATTCCCGCCGGTGTGGTTGCTTACGGCAATCCGGCCCAGGTCATGTGTGATGTCGGCGATCTCAATTGTCTCACCGGCCTGCGGGCCAAACCCTACGAACACTTGATGGAGAGAATTTAACAAACTCATGAAAAAAGCAGTCGTCACCGGCGGCGCCGGTTTTATCGGTTCGCACATCGTGGAAAACCTGCTCGGCAGAAATTATAGCGTCACCGTTTTGGACAACCTGTCCACCGGGCGTGCATCCAACATCTCATCCTGGTTGGACAAAGGAGAAGTTGAATTCATCCAGGGCAGCATTACCAACCCCAGGATTTTAAAGAAGGCTTTCACCGGCGCGGACTATGTGTTCCATGAAGCCGCCATACCCAGCGTCCCCAAGAGCATCAAGCGTCCCCGCCCCTCGCACGATGCCAATGCCACCGGAACGCTCAATGTCCTCATCGCCGCCCGGGATGCCGGTGTCAAAAAGGTGGTTTACGCTTCCTCGTCCTCCGTTTATGGAGACACACCAACGTTGCCCAAAGTCGAAACTATGGCGCCTGATCCTCTCTCGCCCTACGCCGTTTCTAAACTGGCGGCGGAGTATTACTGTACCGTTTTCAACGGGGTCTACGGGCTACCCACCGCCTGCCTGCGATACTTCAACGTTTACGGACCGCGGCAGGATCCTAATTCACCGTATGCCGCCGTCATTCCTATCTTCCTACGTCTTCTTGAGAACTGCCAGCCGCCGGTCATTTACGGAGACGGTGAACAGACACGCGATTTCACCTTCGTCAAAGATGTTGCGGAAGCCAATGTCCGTGTCGCGGAAAGTTCCG
>CAZPSP010000054.1:0-15535 GCA_964589285.1 uncultured Dehalococcoidaceae bacterium
CCCGGTAGTTGTCTGTCGTCCCCAACACGACGAGAGTCTTCAGGTGCGGCGGGTTCAACGGGGCGGTTATCCATTGCATAACGCCGTATCCCGAGGCTCCCATCATAGCCACATTGCCATCGCACCAAGGCTGACCGGCAATCCATTCGATAAGGTCGTAACCGTCCTGCGCGGCCGCAGGCCCCTGGAACGTGAACTGCCCCTGGCTGAATCCGCTTCCCCTCTCGGCAGCCTGCACGCAAACGTAGCCGCGGTTGCAGTAGAATTCCGGTTTGGCGCTTTCGAATGACCGTTCTTTCTGGAAAGGCGAATAGGCAAAGATAACTGGCCATGGTCCTTTTCCTGCCGCGGGCAGGTATATATCGACGGCAATCTTCACGCCGTCGCGCATGGCGGCATAGACATTTTTCTCAAGTCGGACTCCTTCAGCCGGGAGATCAGGGTAGATGATATTATATGAAGATGCATCCATATTTCCTCTCACATTTGCTTCAAGATTATCCCTGATTATACGCCTTGTAATATCATTATCAAAAATCGACCATCGGGTCTATGAAAAGCTGAAACAGTCATCCTGGAGTGCCAGCCCTGAGGGCTGATCGGATGATACAGAACTGAGAATCTGGCGGCTACCCTGAGAAACCTGAGAGCCAAATTAACAGAATGATGAACCATGGTACACCCACCTCAATTCATCGAAGCTCTGGCTGGCGCTCAATATCAAAAAACCCCAGACAATGATCATTGAAAAACTGATACGGTGGGCGGATGTCATCAACGAGAATTTCATCTTTTTTCTTCTTTTTGGCGTGGTCTTCACCGAAGATAGCGGCGGCCTCATCCTGGAGGGCTTTTTTCCACTTGGTTACCAGGTTGGGGTGGACTTCATAGCGGCTGGCGATCTCGGCTATTGTCTGCTCACCCTTGAGAGCTTCCAGTGCTACTTTTGCCTTGAATGACGGGCTGTGCTTGCGGCGGCTTTCTTTCATGTCTTGCTCTCTGGCTATTTTAAGAGCAAGATTCTACCTTAAAAACCTGTCCGAATTTCGGGGACCACCTCATATTTCCAGGTACCTGTCTATCCAGGCGGCTTCTATTTTACCAATAGCTTTTTCAGAGTCCCAATACTAACCCAGCTGATAGCCATGATGCCCATAACGATGGTCGCTATGCTCAATCCGCCGGCGGGCCCCATTTTACCTTCCGGACCCGTGAGGACATCCGTGGTGTAGGTACTGCCGTCAGTGAAAAATATGGAATAAGTGCCATCCCCGTTATTGACAACACGGTCGATCCCGGTTCCGGACGGGCCCTCAGGTCCTATCGGTCCGGCCGGACCGGTAAGAGAGTCTGTAGTAACAGTAGACTCATCGGAATAAACCAGGGTGAGTGTGCCATCCGCATTAGTGGTAATATCTTCAATACTGATTCCAGGGCTGCCCGGAGAGCCAGCCGCTCCCGCGGGCCCTTCAGGGCCGGCGGGGCCTGCGGGGCCTTCCGGTCCGGTGGGACCTGCCGCGCCGACACCGTCAGGGCCTGGCGGACCCACTCTGCTTACGACTTCAAAGGTTGCGACGGCGGATTCTCCCGGCACGCCGTCGCTATAAGCGGTTGCTGTAATCGTGTGAAATCCTACTTCTAGAGGATTTGGGACGATTATCAGTGCGGTGAAAGAGCCCGTGGCCTGGTCCATAATTACAACATATTCCGGTATTGAGGTGACAGGATTGCCATCCCAGGTAAATCTGATCTCATTTCCATATGGAAAATCACTGCCGTTAACCGTCGTGACGGCGAAACCCCGGCTTGGCATAAGGGTAATGTCCTGGGCCAGTGCCTGAGGACAGGAAACGAGCAGCATAGCGACGGCCAGGAGGAGACCGGTAACAAGACGCCGATTTTTACTTTTCATAGAGCTGTCTCTCTCCTTTTCCCTTACTTGAAGAAGATCTTTTTAAGGGTCCCGAAACCAACCCAGGCGAAAGCGAGTACGCCTACTATGATGGCGGCAATACTCAGACGGCCAGTCGCGCCGGCGCTGCCATCCGGGCCGGACAGGTCGCCGGTGGTATACACCGTGCCGTCCGTAAATGTGATGGAGAGAGTACCATCTTCGTTGTGCACTACGTGATCGATGCCGTTTCCGGCTGGTCCTGTCGGTCCGGCGGGTCCCTGGGGACCGGTAAAATCATCGGTCGTAAACGTGGTTCCATCCGTCAGTACCAGGGTCATGGTCCCGTCCCCGTTGCTGATCACCTCCTGGATGCCGATACCAGAAGCGCCAGAGGGCCCCGCGGGTCCCGCGGGGCCGGGGGGGCCTACCGGACCTTCTTCTCCCTGAGGTCCTTCCGGTCCGACAGGGCCGGTCACGCCGACCCCGGGGAGTCCCTGGGGGCCTACCATGCTGATCACCTCAAAAGTGGCACTAGCGGAATCAGTGACACCATCGCCGATATCTACCGTAGCCGTGAGGGTATGATAACCTATTTGCAGCGGAGTAGGGATTGCGATGATGGCGTTAAAAGCACCTTCATTGTAATAATAGACCGACTCGGGTATGGTGGGAAGGGGAGTAGGATCGCTATCCCAGGTAAAGATGACCGGTCCCGGTCCGATAAAATTATCGCCGGTCACAATGGTGACGGCAAAACCATAATTGGGCGTAAGTGTAATGTCCGCGGCCAGGACAGGAATGCCGGTACAGGACACGAGCATGACTGCCAGGAGCAGGCTGATAAGACAACGCCTCAAACTCTTTTTCATGGCGTAACCTCTCTCTGATTAATTAGCGCTGAACCATCCTCCGAAGGTGTTCACAAACTGGTCGGCCAACTGGTTCCACCAGGTCTGCGGGCTGGTCCTTAACAACGTGAATCCGCCACCCCAGTGGATGAGGAAGCCTATCAGGCCGGCGATAATGCCTACGAAAATCAATATTCTTACGGTACGGAAAATGGTTCCCCAGGAAGATATCACGGGACGGAAGTCCAACTCGCCATTAGCAGTCTGGGTGTTGCCGTCCTCGGTAGAAGTGGTGAAAGTAATGTCAAACCGTCTCCTGGGGCCGACCCTTCTCCCCTTCTTCGGCTTGACGATGACCGGTATTTCAATCGACTTCCAGGCGGGCACCACAACCGTGGTCCCCGGATTAAATTTAAAGTTAAGCCCTTCCTCCAGGTCGGTGGCGCCCAGGTTCAGGCGGGCGTCGCTGGTCCCCATGTTCGCCACGCTGATGCGGAATCTGGCCTTACCGCGTGAGGAGACCCGGTACGGGGCTGCTTTCATCTTGTATTCGACAAGGGGCAAGACCGTTATCTGCCCGGTAACGGTGGCTGAATCGTCAGGAGCGTTCTGTGAGCTTACGGTAATGGCGAAGGGGTAGACCCTTGCCTTCGTTCCTTTCTTCTTCGGCGGGTGGAACGTTATCTGCATCTGTTCGGAAGCCTGAGGCATCAGAGCGACGCTCGAGGCGGAACGGCTGTACCAGGCTTCGTCCAGTCCCTGGATGGTAACAGTAAACTTGTCCACGGTTTCGCCCAGGTTTTGAAGGCCCACCGAGATGATCTCCGGCACGCCGTCCGCCTGGCAGGATATATCGGAGGAAGATACGGTGAGCCTGATGTGATCCGAGGTCCGGGCGGTCGGGATGAAACGCGGCTCCAGGTCGACGGTCCGGCTCGTGCTGCCGTACTTGTTTTTGGCGGTCAGCGCGACGCTGGCTGCCTTTTCAGGCGAGATGGTTTTTTCTCCCTGGGGACCAACCGGATCTCCGTCCAGCATAATATCCTTCGAGCGCTTGACGGACCAGCCCAGCTTGAATTCTACGTTGTCCTCAGTTTCTGCGGAGAAAGAGGTAATAACGGGCGGGCGCTGGAAAATTGCCAGGAGACGGCGTGGGACCCGGACACGGGGCAGCATCCGGTACCAGGCCACGCGTACCAATTTGGCCGCCGCGGACTTGCTTTCCTCGGAATCCATGGGAGTAGCCAGGACTTCGAAGTCAAATTCCCGGTCGCCGCCGAATGAAGACAGCCAACCCAACTCAGCTTCAAGTCGCGCTTCAACCTTTCCCCCGGCGGGAACCGTAACATCTTCGGGTTCCAGGTTATATTGCAGCGAGCCGTGAGTGTCCCTGGCCTGGAGTTGTACCTTTACTTCATTGGAGCCGGGATTGGCGATATTGACAAGATAATTACCACGCCTTCCCTTACTACTGGCTGGAGAAATGCTTAGTTCCAGTTCCGGAAGCACCTGGATCTCAAGGCTCAAGTCCACGGTTACTGCATTGTCAGGCTCGGACTGAGAACTGACTTTGACCCGGAAGGGATACGAGCTTATGCCGTCAATAATCCCGGGAGCGTTCAAGACCAGCTTCAGGTTATCTTTATCATTCGGGAACAGGGCAACGCTCGAGACCGGCAATGAGTACCAATTCTGACTCAGACCTTCAACGGAAATTACCAGCTGGTTGATCGATTGTCCCTGATTGTGCAACGAAATATCGGCTTCAACGGTATCTCCGGCCTTGGCCGTGAGAACCTGGGGTGTTACGGTTACTCCTGTTTTGCTTGCCATTGCGTACTCCTGTTAACCTGGACTTTTCAAACATCAGGGTCTTACAATTTGGCCATGTGTGAGTATGCGATGATGTTTTCTCCCATTTCCACGGCGGAACGGATAATTTCCCTGGGCAGCGGGCTGTCTTCGTGGCCGCCGGACCAGGCACATCCGTAATCACAACCGCTGTACATCATACGACCGCCTTCCAGTAACATGGCGGGTCCGGCGCCCGGCGGGATTTCAGTAAAAATGTGGTGCGCGGAAAGCAAGGGGTGGTCACGCTGAATGACCTCGAGCTTGCAGTCGAGACTGCTGGCGACCTTATTGAAAGCCAGTCCGAATTCCTTGGCGCCGCCTTGCTTCTGCCCGTCGCAGCCTTCCCCCAAAATCACACCACCTGAATCCAGAAATCCGGCGAGTGCGGACTGTTCATCGGGAGCCAGGCTAAAATCGCTGCTTCCAGTCAGGTAAACAAGCCCGAACCTGCCGTTGATTTTACCCAGTTTGACGTTTTCCTCAAGGCCGATATTACTTCCGGACAAGCCATTCAGGCCTCGAACCAGATTTCTCAAGCCCCGGATGTGCTGGTCCCTGGCAGCTTCACCCAGGACCGCATGCCCGATAAGAAAGGCCTCCGGACTCTGCACGGGTGGTTCCCTTCGGGGCGCGGCGGCTTTTTCCGGTGCGGCCGCGGGTCCCGGAGGGACCGGAGGCGGAGCCTGCACGGCTTCCTGCCGATGGCGAAGGTCTATCTGGTTCTTTCCGGGTTGGTCCGCACGAGAGGCGTCTTTTATCACAGCATCGGCGGGGTTGAAATCTATACGCGCCAGTTCGAGGTATGGTTCTTTCGGGAGTTGGTCCCTTTCCTGAATCCGGTAAGCCTCCAGTATCCGGGTAGGCTGTCCTCCCTCCGAAGGCTGGTAAGGTTCTCCGGGAACTTCACGGAACTGGATGATCAGGTAGATAATTCCCTTTTCGCGAGTCTGTATCTTGTAGTGCTGTGCATCAGGCACGATGATAATGTTGCCTTCAGGGTCGACCGCCAGTCCCGGTTTGATACTAATGGACAGGTCAGCCGGTTCATTTGCCTTGACCTGGAGACCTCCTATAATGCCAGTTCCATGGAAGGCGAGCAGGTGCAGTCTCTGCTGGTCCCGGTGATAGTCATGAGCATCGCGCCAGGTATCGCTATCTATAACCAAACCCTGGAAAGGATTGACCCGCTTCAGTCTGAAGCGCATTGCCGCGTCAAAATCCACGTTGACCCCCTTATCCGGCCGGTTCAGTCCGGCTAGATTGGTTCATTTCTGAACAATTGCCGGTACAGGTCCACGGTCTTCTGTTCCGGAGTGGTATCGAGTCCGGTCTTGATGGCCTTGGCGCAGATATCGTACCATTGAATAGCCCTGTTTCTGTTTTCCAGGCCATAATAACAGCGCATCAAGCGCCGGTAAGCGTCTTCCCTGTAATGGTCCCGTCTGATGATCTTCTGGCAGTAAACGATACTTCCCTCATAGTCCTGCTGGTCGAGGAGGTGATCGGCCAGTTTGCCGAGGATAATGAGGTAAATATCCTTGAGCGTTTCCCGGCGGATAAAAGCAGTGTCGTCATAAGGTTCATCCTCCAGGTAATCGCCGCTGTAAAGTATCTCCGCGAGTTCGAATTCCCGGAAAGCTGCAGCTGGCTTGCCGTCCTTTTCCAGTTGCCTCCCTCTCTTCCAGTGCTCCTCGAACTCTTCCACATCTGTCCGTAATTTAATTTCCGGGTTGATCTGATAGCTCCCGCTGTTGAAAATAACTGAAGGATAACTGTCCTGCTTTTCCATGAAGCGGTTCAAAATTTTCCGTAATCCATGAACAGCTACTTTCAGATTGTTGTTGGCTGTCTTCGGGTCGCTTTGCGGCCAAAGGTATTCGGTAATAACGTCCCTGATTATGGGTTCCCGGGGCCGGGTAATAAAAAGGCGGAACAATGATCTGGCGTTGGCGTTCTGCCATTTCTCCAGTTTTTTGCCTTCATAATATACTTCCAGCCTATCAAAACAACGCACATCGAGAGAAAGCTCCCGAGGCGGTGTGGAAACCATTGCCGGCTTTCCGAGAACGACCTGTCCGATGCGGTTTCCCGAACCGACCGAATTTGACACAACCAGGCAAAGGGTAGAGTATCCCTGACATAACAAAGTGGCCTGTGCCAACATACGGGAGGCGGCTCTTTCACGTTCGCACAAGGCCTCATACGCGATTTCGAGCTGCTTTTTAGCGAGCTCGTAGTCGTTCTTAATGGTCTGGAGCAAACCTACGGTATCTTGCCAGTGATCGGGGTCGCTATTAACCATGATGGTAATTAGCCTCTCTCCGATGATCCCCGCACGGCGCCGGACCCACTCCTTCCCCAGGGGTTTTGATGATTATACAACAAATGTATGGTAGAAATACAGGAAGATTATTTTATTATTCACCCCCCGTTTTTCCCAGTACCGATGATTATCGTAAAAGGTCCGCTGTGCAGTTCCATCTGCTCGGCGGGTTTATTTTCACCCTTAACGGAAACAAAGGTGACGAGGCGAGCACTGATGTTGTAAGTGCCGGGGACCTCGCCGATGTTCCTGTTGTCCTCTGTGTACAGGTAGCGGGCCAGATCGATTTCACCGGACACGGTCTGGCCTGGAGCAATGGAAATATCCGGTACCGATGGCGGCTCAATGGCCCAGAGACGGTTTTCAAAGACCGGGTCTCCTCCGCCAGATGATGAAACCGCGAATTTCACGGCGTGATGAAAGGTCCACGGAACACCGGCAGCCAGTATCTCCAAGTCCCGGCCGCCCTTGTTTTCAAGTTCTGCTTTTACCGGAACGGCTTCCCCGGTACTGTACTGTTCCCGGACCGGGCTGCATCTGAAAGCTAATTGAATTTCATTCATACGTGCCTTCTCCTTACCTTAAAAGCTTGCTTTGTAAGCCTGGACTACGGTGATCCGGTTGGTGACGGTACGCCGGTCTGCGGCGGAGAGGCCCTCGTTGGCAAGTTGTTCTCTGAGCCAGGCAATTTCAACGTCGCAAGCCGGGTGCTCGAATCTTCTGGCATCGCCGGGGGCCAGATAGTAGACACAATGGCCTTCCTGGATCGAGCCGTTGGTAGGTATCTGGCGGTAAGTTGCATCCGCTTCGAAGTCACTTATATGTTTGGCTTCATGGGCTTCGATGCCGCCGCGCACGCAGGCCGGTTCTCCGGGGTTTATCCATGCAACGAAACTGCCGCCCCGGACGGTTACCACGCCGCCCATCGTCGCCGGATCAGGCAGGGTCAGCACCGGAATAGATGTACCTTTGCGGGCATCGGCCGGACTGGGGTCATTGAGTTTGGAAGCATCCCCGGATTGGATGTTGCGGGATGGCTGAGATGCCATTACGGCTTCAGTTTCTTCTTCCTGGGTTGGGGGTTCTGTTCCGACCAGTGCCGCCAGGGCATCAAGAGATGTGCTCAATGACGGCGTCATCTGCATCTCTTCTTCTTCCTCTTCTTCCTGCAACGCCATCATCTCATATTCCTCTTCCTCCTGCAAGGCCATCAGACCGGTTCCCGCCGGTGTCCCCGTCTTGCCGGCCATCGTCCGGGTAACGGCATCCGCCACCGCTCCGGCATCCGGGATGCTGCCCTGCTGGCCGGTGCAGTGTTGCCGGATCGATTCCACCAGGCTCTGAACGTACCTGTTTCCATAGGCCTGCTGCAATCCCTCCATAATGTTCGCCCGGTCTTCGCTGGAAACGGCTTCTAAAAAGCTTTTAACGTGCTGCCTCGTTTGAGGGAAAAACGGAGTTTCGTCTAGGGCCGGGTTCCTAGTTTGCAGTTGACTGAAGGCTGCGGGATTACTCCGGGTGCTGGTGCGCTTTTGTTTATTTTCCGGCTCCTGTTGCCGGGTCTTGTAATGCCTGGGCATTGAGACACCTCCTTATCCTGTGGGATATGGCTATTGCTGCCTGACCTGTTTTACCTGGAGCGTATATGTGGTGTGGGCTGGCTTCTGAGAATCGATAATGGCCCTGACCGTTTTTATATCCACCTCATTCCCCTCAGCCAAATCAAGCGTCACGGTGAAATGATTCCCGGTCCCCGAACTGCCGAGCCGGGTATCGTATCCCAGCCGGGTTTCGCCATCGAGTTTAATACCCGGTATATACTCGGTTATTTCCGGCATGCTCCCCGTGTAAATCCTGAGGTACTCGGAGAGTCCGCGTTTGGTGCCGCGCATCCGGTGGATAAAAGCGGCGTGCTTGACCAGTTCCCTGCGTTTTTTTATCGTCCAGTCCGGACCGGGAGCGAGGTTGAACCAGCTCTCCAGCCAGGGTATGAAAGATTCCGGGGTCATGAGCGGGTCGAAGTAAAGCTCCAGGTTGTCCACGGAACGTTCCAGAGGGCCCGCTATGTCCTCGAAGATATTGAGGTACTGTCCCATGAATTCGTCATCCCGGAAAAACCCGGGCAGATAATCAAGATAACGACTGGCTGGTTTCGTCCCGTTATGGTTGCCCGATATCGTCATGGTCTGTTCCCTCCTCTCTTATCCCGCTTCAGTCCACCAGCACCACGCGATGATGGTGTGAGCATAGCAACCCGGTCTGTGGGATGTCCAGTTTTCTTACGGCATCTCCGGTCTCACCGGTGGCCGGATCGACCGGGTAAATCCTGACCTCCTCAATATATTCAACATTGGGGACGCCCTGTAGACAGGCGAGTATCTCCGAGGGGTTAAGGCTTCGCCCGAAAGGCCAGCCGCGCCCATCAGCGCCGCCGCAGACCGGGTTGATGTACCGGTACAGCATCCGTTCGATATCTTCCGCGGCCTGCTTCTGGTAACCCCTCCCGGCCCGGACATGTACTTCTATGGCCGCGTACGTATAGTCCGGTGCATCGAGTTCCAGACGGGTCCCGAGCAGCTTCCTTTCGTCGAGATAGGCGGCTACCTCTTCTTTGATTTTACCGGTCAGCTGTAATTGCTCCGGGGAGATGTAGCCTTCACACGGGGCTACCTTTGGGACGAGAAGCACGAGTACCGTCCCGGCGGCCATTCTTTCAGCAAAAGCAGCGTCTCCGGGGGAGAAACACGCGGCCCGGGCTATCCTTTCCGAGGCACGCACGGCCAGATATTCGAAGTCTTCTTTGGTAACCGCCCGCGTGTTGCTCCTCAGGACATGGGGGACTCTCTGTTTGGCCAGTTCGAGGCTTTCGGCGTCGACGCCGCCTTTGGCTTTTTCCATGTTCTTGACGGTGTCGATATAGGGAATAGAGGATTTCAAAACTGTTATCGTTTTTTCTCCGACGTTCCCGATAATCCCGCCGCCGGAGCGGTACGAGGTGAACCGGATTTGCCGGCCTTTCGCGGGGACCTTGCCGTATTGCCGCTCTTCGCCGGTCGGTTGTTTAAGAAAGGGCCCGAACCTGACCTGCCCGGTGATGCCGTCGAGGGTGAAATGACGGTCGTCAGGTCCTGATTCAGAAAAGTCAGGTACCTCCTGCCACTTTTCAAACACTCCTTCTTCCTCGGTTTCCACCTCGATAGTTTCTTCCTTTTCACGTGATATGACAGGAGCGCTCTGCAGTTGAAAGGACTGACCGGGAAGGCCTTTGCTGTGACCGAGTATCTCCCCCTTAACACGGAATGACTGGCTGCAGGGGATGGTGCCGCCGATGGTTTCCGCCAGTATGCTCCTGACGTTGGGAGAACTGCTATAACCGCTTTGTCCGGGTCTCGGCTTGACGGAACGGCAGCGGACCCAGGTAGCGAGGTGACCTTCTATTTCTTTCATGGTACTGCCGGCGGGAAGATGGACCAGGACTTGACCGTTCTTGTTGAGTCCTCCGGTAGTATCCGATTCCAGACGGGCAGGTGACCATTTTTCGTATTCTCCGTCCCAATATTCCCAGATCCAGGGCGGGTCTTGGGGGTTGACGCCGATACCTGAAATGGTACTCTGTATCGTTAACAGCAGGGCATGAGAGGCGAGGTCCTGCCCGAAGCCCAGGTAAAAGGCATCGTTTTCCTGCGGAGTTTCCTGAAATACGGATACGAGGCGGTCCGGGTTCCGCAGCGCTGATGTTATATCGGTGAAGCTGCTGTCCGCGGCGGCGGCAAAAGCCGTATCGAGTGTAGGCAGGACCATGGTGAAATCGCTATCCGTCGTAAATGAAATGGCATCCTGGGTCTCCGTCCTGACCGTGGCAACCTCGGTCCCCCGGGGGATGGTCACCGCGCCGGGCTGCGGAGCGGAGAGGAGGAACGTGACGTCAACGCAGGCCGGTTGCGGAGGTTCCAGCTTAATGCCGACCATTTCCATGAATTTGACATAATTTTTGTCCGGGACACGATTGAGGCGGTAGAGGAGGGTTTCCGTCATCCAGGCAAACAGCTCTATCAGAGTGATTCCGGGATCACTGAGGTTATAATCGGTCCACCTGGGGCAGTACAATGGGATCTTGCTGCGGGCCTCGCTGACAATATCCTGAAACTTACGGTCATCCAAATTCGGCGTTGGCAGTACCATCATGACCTCCCCGGAATAATATAGAATGGATAGACGAGGTTTCTCTCGTCGTTCGTGGCTTTGATACGGTATTTTATGTTGATGAGCAGACGGCTGCTGTCTTTAGGGTCGGGACGGGGGTCCACTTCCATGACCTCGATACGCGGTTCCCACCACCCCAGCGCTTCCTCGACGTAGTGTGCCGCCAGCCCCCAGGAAGTTGCGTTATTGGGAGCGAAGATGATTTTATGAATATCGCAACCGAAATGGGGCCGCATGCGGCGTTCTCCCTTGGCGGTACTCAGTATAATACGGATGGATTCGGCGATGTCATTTTCATGCCGGGACAGCGCCAGGCCGCCGCGGCCATCCACTTTCAACGGAAACGCCCATCCGGTCCCGAGGTTCTCTTTCCCCGCATCGATTACCATAATTCAGACCTCTTAATTTCCTTCATCCGATGAGTACGGTGCTGACCGCGATTATTTTGCCCATCGGCGCATCCACCGGGTCGTTACAGGTCATGACGGTGTCCCCGGCGCGAGCAGCGGGTTTACCGTTGATGAACACCGTGGTGCTGCCCATCATGACCTTGCCCTGGTTGGACGGGGGCTTCTGGAAAGGCCCGCCTTGAGGGATGTGGGGAGGCGTATTCATCGCGATGCTGTTCACGGTGGCCGCCGGCATGCCCTGGATCTTGACGTCGGTGCTCAAACCCTGCTGCAGAATACCGGTGAAGGGATGAGGCAGGGGAGTAGGCACCGGCGGTCCCGGCGGCGCCGGTATCATGATAATATGAGTATCCGTGCCCATTACCTGGTCTCCCTGCTTGGCTCCCGGTTGTCCCATTCTTTTCTCCCCGCTAATTCAGGTTGATGACGGCTCCCTTGATATTGGTCGGTCCGGAAGCGTTCACGTCCACTCCCGCGCTTCCTTTCAGCGTAGCCTTGGCCGAAGCCTCGATGTTCACATTGCTGCTGGCTTTGATACCGGCCTCGGCGGTTGCTTCGAGTTTGACATTTTTACCTTTTATGGTCACATCATCCTTCGTCTCCAGGCTGATAGGGCCGTCCGCCTTGATCGCCAGAGTGTTGCTTGACGAGTCTATCTCGATAGAATTCTTACCGGTCTTATCCACGATGGTTATCTTCTCGCCGCCGTCACTATCGTCCAACGTTATCTTGTGACCGGAGCGTGAATAGATAACGCGCTTCTGGACCTTTCCATTGTTCACTACATTCGAAGTGGCTTCCGGAGGCTTGTCCGTACCGTTCCAGAGGCTACCCAGAATGTAAGGCCGGTTAATATCGTCACATTCGAAGGCAACGAGGACCTCGTCATTGACCTCCGGAATGAACTCGAACCCTCTGCCCTGGCCGGCCATCGGCGTTACGAGCCTGGCCCAGTTGCTCTCGTAATCGTCCCCTATAACCGGGTATTTTACCTTGACACGGGCCAGCCCGTCGGGGTCGTTGACATTGGTTACGATACCCACGGTAACGCCGTAAGGATTTTTCTCTTCGGGTTTAAGCAACTGCGCCATCGTGTTGGCGCGGTGCCCGCTTATTTCAAATTCGGTAGTATAGCCGGAAATATCGTACCGGTGCACAGCGCGCGTGATACGGTAGCGACCGGAAAACCTGTTGCCGACACCTCTGATCTCAACTTCCGCCCCAGCGCGGACGTGCGGATTGCCGAGGCAGCTACCCTCGGCTTCAAAAAAGGCGTGACAGCTATCATCCAGAATGGCCTGGGCAAGTTGGTCAGCTTCGGCCTGGGTCCAGACCGGTTCGTCGTTAACCAGTTTCTCGCTCGTACCGCCGAAAGCGTCTCTGGCGGCAGTCCCTCCATGACTGGTACCGTTCACGCGCGGCGTGTTACGGGGAGAGGTAGATTTACCGAGGATCGCTTTCTTCTGCTTGACGTCCCAGCCGTGCACTTCCACATCTTCGACCTGACCGGCGGCGGTGAGCCGTGCCTGGAAACTCATGAGGTTAACGCCCCATTCGAGAACCGGACTTTGACCGGGCGTGTCCGGCTGCCGGTGGAAATGAAGCGTGCCGTCCTGGAAATAAAGGAAACACCCGGCCCGGCGGGCGCGCTGCCTCAAGAAATCGATATCGGTCATGGCGTCCTGAAAAACGTGTTCATGGACCTCGGACGTACTGTCGGCCCGGACCGACAGGCCGGCCTCCCCGGCGACCTTTTTCACGATGTCACTGTCCGTGGACTGGAGGAACGTTCGGGTTTTTTCCCCACGATGGAGACGGTGGGTCTTATCATAACCCCGAATGACAAGGGTGCTGCCGTTTTCCTCGGTCATGTCCGGTTCGATAGCGGTTATTTCTCCCCGGGTGATGAGATCGGTAGCGGAACTCGCTCCTTCCTCCTTCCCGGAGACGTCAATGGTTTTGCCGATATCGAACGTTGTATCGTCCACCCATGTTTTATTGGGGTCGTCCAGGTGGATGGTGAACATGTCCGGCAGGTGCAGACTGGTATCCACGACAAGCTCCCGGAGGTCACGCATCATATTTTCAGAAGCCGCCGCTCCGTCTACCTTAAAATACATCTGGGATATAAGTTCAACAGTCATCAGCAGTTGCTCCTCAGGTTGCCGGCGTAATAGCGAGTACCTGACCGGGTTTCAGGTTCATGGGGTCATCGATTTCATTACTATCGGCGATGTGGCGCCACATGGCGCTATCGCCGTATTCATCGAAGGCGATCCAGTCGAGAGTATCTCCCTCTTTGACCACCCGCCGGCGGTAGCCGGGATTTCCCCGGGTGGTCGGATTCTGGCCGGGATAACGCCCTTCCTCCTTGGCCTGTAAAAAATTCACATCCAGGGTAGCCCTTACCGGGATGCCGTTATCCCGAAAGAGCGTAAACCGCTGGGATATACTGGTAATGACGGCCTTGAAGGACCACGTGGCTCCCCACTGGAACTCGACCATAGGAGGCCGTCCTTTGAAGCTGGTCATGTCCGTCAGATTTGAATCTATGTTCATCAGCTTCCAGATACGGTTGGTCACGGTCCGCACATCGCCGCCGGTGGCGTAGGTATCGAAGAAGAGCTGCATTCTCAGTTCGATCGAATCTCCGCCGCCAAATTCGAGAGTAGGCACATTCTGGCCTTTGACCCTGGTGCTGGTCCAGGAGTTCCTTTTGGAGAAGGTATATTCATTTGGATTGAAAAGGCAGTTGACCTCTTCGTTCGTATCCAGGTTTACAAGTTTGGCTTTCTCCACTTTATAACCTCGTTAATGGGAAGTCCGCCGTTCTCTCTCGATTTTTATCATGTTCCGTATGAGGGGATAGATTTCCCGTGCCAGGGTCCGGGCGTCCGGCGCGCCGGCGGAACCACGGCCGTCCCGGCGTTCGTCAGATCTCTGGACCGTTTCCTGCGTTTCTTCCCTGTCCGGCGGTTGCTGCGTGTTTCCGTCCGGGTGTTGCTGAGTGCCATGGTCCGGCTGGGGTTGCAGATACTGCTGGGTATCTTGCTGGTGCTCTGTTGGCCTTTGCGTCTCCCCGGTAGCGGAAGGGGCGGCAGGCGCCAGTGTGAGGTCCAGCGGAACGGTGACGGGGCCTTCCGGAGCGACCCTGGTACCGTTGTCCGGGGGCGCCGAAACCATGCGGTTGGTAAGAGAGCTTCCCGGGTTATTGGTCTGCAGAGTGTCCGGACTGAACGGAGGAAAACCAGGACCGGCAGCACGTGCCGTTTCGGGGTATCTCAAACCGGTCCCGGCGGTCTGAATACCCATGATCGAGTCAGTTTCAGGACCAGGTACCGGTTTTCGGCTGAGAGTCATGTTTACCGGCTCAGACGCGGACCCGGGTATATGACCGGGCGTGGTCATGGACATTTCTTCAGCAACCTTGATAATCGGGAGTTGCATGGATATTTCATCCGATGCTGTTTCCATCCGGTGAGGTGCCTTTACCTGACCGGCAGGTTTACCCGGGGCTGGTTTACGCCGGGCCGTATGGACGGGGACATCGGCGAGATGCCCGGAAGGCCGGTCTGTCTTCGGGGGTACCTGTCCGGGTACGGTTTCTTTGGCGGCAGGCACCGACTGTCCTGCAATGGTCTCTAAGGGGGTGACGACTTTCATTTCCAGGGGAGCGTAACTATCGGACCCCTTTTCCGGTCGCCTCTCCGCTTTTCTGCCGGGTGCTTCTTTCCTCTCCGAACGGACCGGAGAAACAAGGTTTTGCAGTAATCTCCGGGCGGGCGGCAGCGGCTTTTTACCAGTTATATCATCGGAGAGTTTTTCCACATCTATGGCGGAGGTGATGTCCGGACGGCCGGCGGGATCTGGCCGTGTGACCAGTTCCACAGGCATGGTAATGGGCACGTAACCGCCGGATTCCGGTCTGATTATTGTGGCCGCGGGCAGCGGCGCCCGGGTTTCAGCCGCCGGTTCCGGACGGACCTCAGGCGAAACATCTGGA
>CAZPSP010000055.1:0-15391 GCA_964589285.1 uncultured Dehalococcoidaceae bacterium
GGGCAGGCCGCCAGGCTTTTCACAAACCATTTCTGCGGCATGAGTATGTGCAGCGCAAAGTTGTCCGCCAGCAATTCGTTGAAGGCCCCTTTCGTGCTGCCGCGTTTCTTGAAAATTGGCGTCGCCTTGCAATGCGCCAGGACATGAAAGGCCTCGTGGAAAAGCGTGACCCTCTGCTTGAAGGGGCTGTCATTGGAGTTCAGGTAGACCACCCAGCCCTCCCTCGTTTTCCAGATAGCGCCGTGATATGCCTTCATCGGAATGGTACGCACTTCGATATCGCAGGTACGGTCCATGATTGAGATCAATGTCGAGGGTACCGGCGGGTTCCTGACCTTCCCTTTTTGCAGCCAGCTTTCTGAAAGCAATCCCAGCAGTTCATAGATCCTGCCCGGTTTCAGGCTCTCCAGGAAACCCGGGTTGGAGCTGTGACAGAAAGGACCACTCATTCGGTCCTCGGCGCAGGAAATACCGTTGGGGCAATAGCAGAGAGTACAGCTCTGCTGTCTGCCCGCTGCAATATTGTACATTGGGCATCCGCACACACCCGCACTCATCCTGACGGTACAGGCCTGGTAGACCGGGCAACTCGTGCCGTCCCCGGTACTGACATAGTGCCAGAATTCCGTTTCCCATTCCATCGTTCGATTCAGCATATCAACGTCCTTTACAGTTCAACTGATGGGCCCCCTCGTTCCGCCCTAAGAACCCGGGCACTTATTGCCCGGAGCTTTTACAAGGTTCGCAGACGAAAAAACATGTGGCGATACTTAGATGCGTTTATATAGTAACGCATACGTAATTACAAAGTAATAAATCACGGGAAAAATAAGTTGAAAATATGTGACATTTTGAGGGTTTGCCGTCACATGGAAAAAGGGTCAAGTTCAGTGCGGAGGCCAGGCGGGAGTCATCCGAGAAGGATAACAATGAGACAATGTTGGGTACCGGTATCAGGTATCGGTAGAAGGCAAGAGAATGAAAGACGTTATCCCTGTTTCCGCCGGGATGTCCGGCGGCGCTGGGTAGCGCGTTGCTGCCGGCGCCGCTCTATAAGGTCCTCGATCATGGTGATGATATCTTCATCGAGTTCCTGGGGATATTTCTGCTGGGCGTATTCCCGGAATTCGGGCCAGGCGGTAGCCGGAGTATCGCCGAACTGGGCAATATGACCGGCTGCGGCCAGGACTTCTTCTACCGGGACCCCGGCATATTCAGCCAGAACACGGCAGGAGCGGGTGCTGGGGACGTCCTTGCCCGTAAGCCAACGGTGCATCGTCGCATGGCTGACCTGGATATCCGCCGCCAGCTGGCTGGCGAGTTTTTTCCTTCTTCTCATGAGGTCCTGTAAAAATTCTATGATGTCCATTTACCCTGCCTCGTATCCCTGGGGAACCTTATATGTCCCTCCGTGTAAATGGTATACTATATGGAAATCTCATGTCAATAAGGGGTATCCGCCGGTTGCCATAGGTCTTTGCCCCTAATCCATTGACAAAAGACCGGCTCGGTGTTACAGTATGTACGCATACGCACATTATACGTACGCTAGATAAACAAAACCGGGGTGGTACATATGAAACTAAAACGCTTTATCCGACATATTCTGGCCGGAGCCATATGCTTTTCCCTGGCGCCAGGCGTCATTGCCTGCGCTGATTCCCCGCCGGTCATCACGGATATAAAGGCTGAAGCGATCTCGGTCCACGCCGGCGATGTTGTTCGTCTTACCTGCCAGGCCTCGGACCATGAAGGCGATGTCCTGGAGTATGTCTGGTCTGCCAGCGGCGGAGACATCGTTTCAGAATCGCCGGAGGCCGCCTGGAGCGCCCCTGAACAAGCCGGCGCTTATACTATCAGCGTTCTGGTCCGGGACGGCAAGGGGAATGAAGCGGACGGTGCTATTACCATGTACGTCGCCGAGAACCTGCCTCCCCGGATCGATAGTCTTCTCGTCGAACCATCCGCTGTCGGAGAAGGGCAGCAGTGTTTCCTCAAATGCGGCGCGGCGGACCCGGAAGGCGAAGCGCTTACATTTACCTGGGAAGCGGAAAAGGGAAGTCTGACCGGGAGCGGTCCCACCGTTTCCTGGTTGACCCCATTCGATGAAACGAACTCGGTGATCAAGGTTACCGTGGCAGATCCGCAGGGACATACCGCGACCATGACCGTCAATGTCAGCATACTGCCTAACCAGGACCCCGAGATCGAAATGCTGACAGCTACTCCACGGAACATGACCCCCGGCGTGGAAAGTATCCTGCAATGCGTTGCCTCTGATGCTGACGGCGATTCGCTGGAGTATTCCTGGGAAGTCAACGGCGGTATGCTGGAAGGGAGCGGCGCTGATGTGAGCTGGATCGCTCCTGAAGAGTGCGGTACCTATACTGTCACGGTGACGGTCACTGACGGGCGGCACGGCGTGGCTGTGAAGCAACTATTGCTGAGGGTAGCCAAGACCGGTGGCTGAGGGGGCTAGCATTTTCCGGCAGGTGCCGGACGATTGGAAACCCCGGGGGAGGTGGAGTTTATGACCCGACCCTCCGGCTCCCTGAATCACGGGCGGACGCGGGAATGTGTCCGGCGCTCCGCAAGACCGTCTCCAGTGATGAACCGCTGAATTCAGCCAGGCGGTAACAAGACCGGGCTGAAGGAACATCATTTCCCTTAAGCCAGCGCCCGACAGTGGCGTGACTCACTCCTATTTTCATAGCCAGCCTATTGGCTGTCATTTTCCTGTCACGGAGCAGTTCGGCGATGAATGTACTTATGGGAACAATGTAAGAACTCATATGGACATTGTCTGCCAGGAACGCTGATTTGTCAATAGCTGGGACGGTTTTTGTGCTCAAATTGTGTAACGCGGGGGGACAAAACGTGAGGAATATTTTATATAAATTCTATTGACAACAGGCACTCCCGCTTCTATAATGTACGCAAGAGGACATAAGTAGACCATAAGAGGAAATAAATAAATAATCCATCCCAGAAATCCAGTTCTTCCACCTGATGATGAACGCGGCTGGTTTTTCCGATCAGCCCGCATGAAGTTCCGGACCGGTAACGAAAAAGGGAAGGATTGTCCCTGAAAGGAAAAAACGATTGAACGAACAGGTAATCATCATATATCGCTGCGCTCGATGTGGGTCCGTAGTGACGATGCTCTGCCGGCCGGTGGAACGATATTGCTGTCCGGTATGCGGGAATAAAGCAGTATCCAGAGGCGTTACGACACCTTCTGATCCGGGCAATAAAACTACTCTGTCTGAGGTCATTATGAAAGAAACAGTCTCATATGACAGCTATCGCGAATACCTGATGGCCTTCCTCCGTGAAGCCGATGATGATCTGGCTGAAAAGAGGAAAAAGTTTACCGCTTATCTTCATATGGCACAGCAAGACCTTGAATGCAACCCTGACTTCATCAGCTTCCTTGTCGCGACGACCGATGAACTCATCGATCGCGCTGCCAGACTCAATTCCATGGCAAGGACCATGGCGCTTGCTGGTACGGATGCGGCGTGATTTTTTTTGGCCATGAAATTACGCGCGCGGACAATAAATGTACGCAATAGCGATACCGAAGGAGGTGATGTTTATCGGTAGCAAAGAAACGGGAGAGTGACATCCGGATTTCTGAACTCAGATCTATTGAACAGGAGGGAATACAAGTTATGAAGAAGACCATATATGGTAAATGGTCACGCCTGTTGATTGCATCGCTGGTGCTGATTACTTTACTGATGACAGCGCCCGCGGCCATTATGGCTCAGGACAATAACACCACTGGCTGTTGCCCTGACTACTGCAAGCTCCAGGTAAACATCGTTATACCTGATTGCTTACCGCCGGAGATACCGGTGGATGACTGTCCGGAGTGCGATGTGAATTGCGATTACTTTGAAGGCAGCCCGTGCGTCTATGTTTACGAGGGCGATACCTTCTGGGTAAACGCCGTCATCGCCAGGCCGGATGGTGTCGATGAACCTATCGAGAACGTTTATGCAGCGATTTGCCTGGAAGGCGGCTTCCGGCCGGCCTTCACCGTGGAAGAAGCAGTGATGATCGATGGGCCCAATGCCTGCCTCGTCGAATGTGACGAAGTCCAGGGTCCCTTCACTCTCAATGGCTGCTTTGACGTCAAGGACATTTGGTGGAAGGTCCGCTGCCTTGATGCCGGCCCCGTCTTCATCACCGTCAATGCCTGGGCAGGCGATGAGACCGATGGAATAGATCTCAAGTCAACCGTGATAGAAGACGGCTGCTGTTTTGGCGACTCCGATACCATCGTGGTCAAGCAGCTCGAACGGCCTATCGAATATCCCAACCTCGAAGTTGAGATCATCGAGTGCCCGGAAGAACCCGTTATGCCCGGTGATATCTATGGGGTAAAAGCCAGGGTCTGGAACCGCACCGACGCACAAATCGACTGCGTCTGGGCCTATATCGATATCTGCGGACCCGCCGAGCTAACCAATGACAATCCTTTCTTCTGGTATGCCGGCAATATCCGGGCTAACTCCTCTGTCGAAGTTGCCTGGATGGTGCGGTGTACCGGGAATGAGATTCTCAACACCGACTCTCTTGACCTTGTACCGTACTATGTTAGTGGCGATGTCAAGATCACCGTCGATGCCTGGTACTGGGGCCAGCACAGGTATGATGAAACCAAAGCTGACTTCTGCTGTGTCCATCAGATAGTACCGGCGCAGTTCCTCGCCACTCTTAACGCATCCGTTGAAAAAGTGGGAACCGAATGCAACAATTGCTTCGATGTTACCCTCGATGTTTCCAATCTGAGCCGCTACATCCCCATTGGGGAAGTCGTGGCTGAACTCCATGTCGAAGGCGACGCGTACATCAACAACAGCGCTCGGGTCCCCCTGAACACGATCCCCTGCAATGAAAGCACTTCTTATACCTGGCAGGTCTGCTGTGACGGAACGGGCCTAGTGGATATCTGGGCCAGCCTGACCGGTTTCGACCATCTCTTCAACCAGGAGGTTTGCTTCGAGACCGATTCGGTAACTATCAGCCAGGAATATCCCCTCATGGTAGAAGTCCAGGAACCGTTCCCCTACACGGAGTTGAGTGTCGGACAGGCGTTTGACTTCACCTACCGCGTGACTAATGTCCAGGATGACGGTGACGAACTGGACGGTATCTGGGTAGGCCTTGACCTTGGCGAAGCCCCCTGCGTTGCTCTCGCCAGCCAGGTCGTCCAGGTCGTCCCGGATCCTCTCACCGGCATACAGCCCTTCACCATCCAGGCGTCGTCAGTCAATGTCACCGAATCCACGTACGAAGCTTTCCTCGATTGTATGATGGACTGCTGCTGGGCGGACATCACCTGGCAACTTACCTGCACCTGCTCCGGCATGTGCGATCTCCCGATACCGCAGCCCACCATAACCACCGTTACTGTTGATTCTGCCCCGAACGGTTCCTTACCATATGGCTGCGGCGATTGCGTCCCGGTCTGCCCGGATGTTATCACCGGGTATGCCTATGTCGATGAACTCGGTGGTGATGAGGACTCAGTAACCGTGATTCAAATGGATCCTCCGTGTCTCGCCGCCTCCATCGATGCCTATGAAGGCGCCTTCAGCATCGGCAACTTCGAATGCATGACCTCCGTTAAGCGCGCCAGCGACGCTGCGGTGGCGGTCGGTGAATATTTCACCGTCGTCGTGCCCGTGGCTAACACCGGCGAAGCCACCGCGGAAGATGTCTGTGTCAGCCTGGCTGCTAATGGTCCGGCGGTACTTGTCAGCGGCAACCTGACCGTCTGCCTCGGTGATATCCCGTGCCACGGCGCCGCCAAGGCCGTCTGGGAGTTCCAGTGCATCGGGGAAGGCGCCATGGGATTCACCATCGGCAGCCTGATCGGCTCCGATGCTAACACCGGTCTGCCGATTGCCGGCGACTGCATAGACACCGGCTGCGCTATCTTCGTTGACCAGATCCCGTTGACGGTGGAAGTAATTCAGCCCGCTAACTGCACTGAATTCATCGAGGGCGATGCTTTCTCCGTTAAAGCCCGTATCTGCAACAACAGTACGCTGGATATCCCCCTGAATGATGTCTATGCTGCTCTGCGCTGGTACGGCGATGGCGATATGGCCCTTGCCTACGGGCAGGCCAACCCAGTTTCTCTGGACCAACTTTCTCCAGGTGAATGCGCCGAGGCTACCTGGCAGGTCTACTGCTGTGAGGATGGCGATGTCACCTTCACGATCGATGTCTGGAATGACTGTGACCCGTACCTGGATATCGAATCCTGCCCCGTGACCATTCACCAGTTCGAACCCGGCCGCATTTGCTGCCATATCCTGTCTCCGAAACTGAACGACTACGATGAATGCCGCGAATTCTGTGAATACGAAGCCTACATCGCCACCGGACAGGAATTCGCTGTCACCGCCAAGTTCTACAACTCCGGCGATCGCGCATTCTGGATAGAAGAGTTCGGTCTCCTTGCCTTTGACGAAGGCGATATCCAGATAAACGGCGGACCGTACGCTAATTGGCCAGATCCGGCCAACCCGTATCGTCTCATGCCGAGAGAATCCGTGGTCGTAAGCTGGGATGTTCTCTGCACCGATGCCGGCGAGACCGACCTGAAAGTCTACGTCGAAGGTTCCGACGATATGAACGGCCAGGACAGCTGCTGCTCTGAAGTAAAGATCATGCAGTACCCCGCCGCTCACCTCATCGTTGAAATCATCGACTTTCCGACTGATGATATCGTGACCGGCACTGATTTCTCGGTCACCGCCCGCGTTACCAACATCGGAGATGCGGACGCCTGGGAAGTCAACACCACCCTTTCCGTTGAACCCGCCGGCAGCGTCCGCCTCAGCGCTGATGATGCTACCGGCAGCTACACCAAGAACATCGGCAATCTCATCGGCCACGGCGTCACCGAATGTGAAGAAGTGACTTGGGTCCTCAACTGTAAGGAAGCCTGCAACAGCACCATCACTGTCACCGCTACTGGTTTTGATGAATATGGTTATGAAGTCAAACAGATATGTGGAGACTACATGCCCGGAGCCAGCGGCAATCAGATAGTTTGCTGCGAACTTCTCCTGGATGGCATCCCCGGAGCCCCAATCCAGTCCCGCTTCATCGAGCCTGACAGCGTTACCGTCAAACAGGTTGCCGCAAGCGGCGGCCAGGAACCGATCGAGCCTGAACCCGGTGATGGCTGTGTTGAGATTCAACTTCAGGCCGGCTGGAACCTGGTTTCCATTCCGTGGTACGTCCCGGCTGAAGACCGCGCTCCGGAAGACCTGCTTGCCGACATCCTTGATAACCTGGATTCCGTTTACGCTTACAATGCCTGCGATCTTGAATTCCTCGCCTACAACCCGGATCCGGAAGTACCGGACTTCCTCACCGAAGTAAGGGACGGCCCCGGTTACTGGGTACTGATGGATGCTCCTGACGTACTCGTTGTTTGCGATCCTCCGGCTGGTGGTACTGTTCCTCCCACTTACTCTGTGGACTGCACCGGCTACAACCTGATTGGGCCGAGAATCGGAGAAGATTCCATGCTCGTATCCGAATGGCTCATGGGCCTGGATGTCGCCGCCGTCCTCGGCTACAACCCTGAAACTGATACATTCTTTATTGTTCATTCCACTGACATGGTCGAACCCGGCCAGGGCTACTGGGTATTCTTCCGCTCACCGGGTACAAGAGCTTTCTAAGAAAAAATCCGAGGAGGGTGCAAAATGAAATATTCTTTTTCCAGAACACGCAGACCCGGCACCCTGAGGAAACTGGCAGGAGCCCTCGGGCTCCTGCTGGCCCTCGGATTGCTGGTCATGTCTTCAGTACCCGCCCTGGGGGAGTCCCTATTGGTCGGACACATGTTCTTCGGCTCGGTGACTGTTAATGGAAGTCCGGCTCCAGACGGGGCGGTAGTTGAAGCCAAAATTGCCGATATTGTCTACAATACGCAGGCCACGGTAGAGGGCAAGTATGGCTACGCTGCAGCGTTCTGGGTACCGGCCGATGATCCTGAAACACCCGTTAAGGAAGGCGGCAGTGATGGCGATACCGTCGAATTCTTCGTCAATGGCGCCGCCGCCGGATCCTACGAGTTTCACAAACCCAAAACAGGGGGATATGAGACTCAAAGCCGACTCGATCTTGTGGCCACCGGTGAGCCGGTAGCGACCTATGTGCTTACGGTAACTTCCTCCGGCTGCTGTACTGTCACCGTGGAGGATGAATACGTTGTCATCGGCACAGTCGGTGCCGGCGCTACCGATAACTTCACATTGAACGAAGGTACCGTGGTCACCCTGACTGCCAATGATGGCGAAACATGCCGTTTCGACGGCTGGACCGTTGACGGCGCAGCCTGTGCTGATAATCCCACCACAGTTACCATGAACGGTCCTCATACCATTGTAGCTGCCTGCACTGCCGTCGAACCGGTAGTTGCTTACGACTTGACTGTCGTTTCTGATGGCTGCTGCGAAATCACGGTGGAATACGATAGCGTCGTCGGCACTGTGGGTGCTTACCAGTCCTGGACGATAGAGGACCTGGAACCGGGCACGATCGTCACGCTGACAGCCTGTGAAGTCTACTTCTGTGAGTTCTGCGGCTGGAAGATCGATGGCGTTGCTGCAACCGGTAATCCGATTACGGTAACCATGGAAGACGACCACACTGCCTTGGCTGTTGGCGAACCAGCTGCCGGCAGTATTCTCAGTATCCCACTGGTTGAGGGCTGGAATACCTTCTCAACGCCGATAGCCCTGCATTCGGACATGGATACCTGGTGTGAATTCATCACGGTTAACAGTCTGGATGTAGGCGCGGTTCTAAGCTGGGATGGTGCTCTCCAGGTCTGGACAAACGCCGGTGATTGCGAGCCATTGAAACCCCTGACCGGTTACTACATCTACATGAACGCCGCGGGAGTGGCAGAGATAGTTCCCAATAGCGACCCGTTAGTCGCGAACCCCCCGCCGGTCAAGCACCTCTCAGCCGGGCTCAACCTGGTTGGGATCGCGTCGCTGGAAAACCAGGATGTCGTAACGGCGCTGTCCTCAGTCTACAACGTAACCGGTGGTTTGGAAGGTTATGTCTCAGTGATAAATCCCGCTATCAACCCGGACATGGACTGGGACAACAACCTTTACAACCGTAATGATCCCAATCTGCCGACCATGCAGATAGCAAAAGCTTACTGGGTCTTTATGCTGAATTCCGGCGACCTGGTAGGTTCAACCACCACGCCTCTCGATCCATAAACTTGTTATTACCCGGGGGGCAATAAGTGCCCCCCGGGAACTTCAGGAGGTTGATAAGTGAAAAGAAAAGTGCTCATTCTTACAGCGATCATCATGGTTTGCCTGGCGGTCTGGTCAGCCGGTCCGGCCGGAGCCGTTGAAGAACCCATGGGTTTCCATCTGTTTTACGGTGAGGTCACGATCAACGGTTCACCGGCGCCGGTGGGTACGGAGATCAAAGCTGTCGGGCCTGATGTTATCTATACAAAAGACAATCCCATCAAGACTACAGCAACCGGTAAGTATGGGGATGGCCTGGATAAGCTGGTCGTCCAGGGAATGGAGTCCGGCGCTCTCATCACTTTCTATGTAAATGGGGTATCAACCGGGGAAACAGCCCAATTTGTAAATATGGGCGAACCGACCAGGGTTGATCTCAGTGCGACTATTGAGGAGGGCTCGGGTAGTGGTGGCGGCGGCTCGTCGGGCGGTGGCGGTTCAACGGATGGCAGCGGAGGCAGCGGTGATGAGACTGCGCCGACCACCCAGGCCGTAGAACCGACCTCGACGACTCCCACGGAAGGGAAACCTGCCGTGACGACGACATCCATTGTGTCCAATCCGACCGATACGCAGCCGGCCCAGACTACCCAGGCTGTGGTAGGACCCGCTCAGACTACTCAGGCCGAGCCGGAACAGGGCAAGGCAGCCGGGGTTACCACAACCCCCGCTTCCACGGAAGCCGCTTCTTCCGGTAAAGATACCGGAGGTGGTACGAACTGGTGGCTGATCGGCGGGATTATCGCTGGGGTGGTCGTGGTGGTGTCCGGTTGGTTTGTTTTCAGTCACGTGCGGCGGTACTAGTTGTGGAGACAGTCGAGGGGGGCTGCCAGCCCCCCGGCCGCGAATCCCCCTCGACGTCCCGTTGGTTATTATACACCCTTCCGCCGGAAGACACACATTCCCAATCTTGACAATGCGGCGAAGAGGGATATAATGAACGCGTAGGGACATAAAATGTGCTCTATATAACTCTAAACGGGACGCAGGAGGTAATAAAATGAAGCTCGCTATCATCGGGTTGGGCCAGTGCGGTTGCAATATCGCCGATATTTTTTACGATGTCAGCAATTACTCGCAGTCCATTTTCAACCGGCGTATCAATATCGTCACGGACACGTTTGCCGTCAATACGGATGAGACCGATCTCGGCGGTTTCAAGCATATCCCCAAAGACAAGTCGCACCGCATTCTCATCGGCAACCTGTCCACGTTCGGGCATGGCGTCGGCAAGATCAACACGGATGCCGCGGATATCATAAAGTCGGTCAATTCCGTCGTGATCGATACCGTGCTCCGGTCCGCCAGGTTCCATGAGAGTGACGCAGTCCTCGTCATTGCCAGCAGTGGAGGCGGGACCGGTTCCGGGACCATCGGCTGGACCGTCCGGGAACTCAAGGAAAGGACGGACAAGCCGGTCTATGCCTTGCTTGTGCTGCCTTTTGCCTTTGAAGAACGCGGCGATACGTCTTATGCCGTTATCAATAGCGCCATGTCCATCAATACCGTCAGCAAGTACGCGGACGCGGTTTTCCTGTTCGATAACGAAGGACATCGGAGGATCGGAAGCAATCTGGCCGCCACCTTCAAGGACATAAACGAGGAGATAGCCCTCAATTTTTATGATCTCTGCTGCGCCGGCGAAGAGAAAAAGCAGAAATTCGTCGGCAACAAGGTCGTCGACGCCGGGGACATCAAGCAGTCCCTTGCCGGCTACTCCGTCATCGGCCGCGGTGAGGTGAGCCTCCCTGTCCTTCGCTGGAACAAGAGCAATTACCGGCAGGGCATTAAAGAGAGCAGCCAGGTATTTACCTCTCTCCGGCAGGCGGAAACCAATCTCGGGCTTGGTATCGACCTCAGTCACGCTCGCCGGATCCTGGTGCTCATCGCCGGTCCCAAGGACAGTCTGTCTACCACGGTCATGGAAGAGATATTCGGCTATCTTGATCGCCGGGCGCCCAAGGCTGTCATCCGCATCGGAGATTACCCCCGGCGGGACAGAGAGATTTCGGTGACGCTGGTCGCCTCGGAACTCGTCCGTCTCAACCGGCTCGAATACCTCGTCATGCAGGCGGAATCCCTCATGAAAAAGCGGGACGCCATCCGCCGCGAGACCGACAACGAGATGTACCTCATGCGCGAATTCAGCCGCAATATTCCTACCCTGGATTAAAACGCTCACACTCGGTTAAGGGATGGGAAAAATCAGGTTCTATTTGGTGCTGGTCGTTCCCATTTTCTCTCTTTGCGAGCATAGCTGAGCAATCTCAGAGATTGGGATTATTTCGGGGTCTTAAGACCCTTCGTAAGGACACTGTCCTGCATTCATCAACCAAATGCAAATAATATCCCCGCCGGCCCCGCCGTCGTCCTGATGTTTTTCGGCGCTGCTACGTAATTTCTTGAATTGAAATATCCATGACCAAAGTACACCCTGGCACGCTGTGATTATCCGGAAAACGTGCTATCATGGAAAGTGTAAGGAATCAGGCAGATATATTGGATGATTTAATGGGTCAGGTCCTTGGCCTGACCGTTGTTTTTAATCCCTGGATGCTTCTGGCGATATTCGTCATGACGCTCGTCGCCGAATTCGGCGTTTCCATCCCGCTTCTCATGGAGTCCGTCTGGCTGTTCACCGGCTACAGTTTTGTCTCTGGCAATGTCTCTGCAGAACACTTGGCCATGTTCGTTGCGGTCGGGCTGGTGGGCCGGCTCCTCGGGGGCTTTATCGTCTTTTACCTGGCCTGGTACGGACGGAAATTCGTGGGCGCCCCCTTGTTCCGTTTTTTCAAGTCCCGGGTGAATACGCTATCGGCTCATTGGGCCCCGATGCAACGGTTGACCGATACCGTCCACCGGTGCGTTTGCTGGGCTGCTTCCCGGACGAACAGCGGTGCGGTCTCGGAGAGCGGCGGGATAAAACTGCTGGGCCGACGGTTCCGGTTATCACCGCTGACCGTCGCGGGCGGCCGGTTCGTCGGGCTGCGCTGGCCGATAACCCTGTTCCTCGGCGCTAAAAGACAGCGGACCAAGCTACTGCTCGGTATCGCCATTTTCAGTGTGGTCTGGGATGCCGCCTATATCCTGTTCGGCGTCCTCGGTGGTAAAAGCGGCCTGGACCAGATGCAAATGGTGTTTTTCCCCATCGGAGCTATTGTCGTCATTTCCGGCCTGGTGTTCGGGTTCAAACGCCTGCAGGTATTCCTGAAATCAAGACGAAGCCTCCGACCAGCGGTTTCAACTGCGCTGTGCTGTCCGCTGCCGGACATAAGGCAGCGGTACCAGCTCGCCCAGAGGACTCCGGACCCCGTTCTCTATCCGGACAATCCCTGATCAGTATTACCAAAAAAAAGAGGGGCCTTCAGACCCCTCTTTGTGCATGTTGCGGAACATCCGGCCTAGCGGATGAAGTCCCCGGTAAAGGTGAATTCCCGGTTCTCCCGGAGCCGCCGCACGAACCGTCTGATCTCCAGCGGCCGTTCCGGATTGGCTATTTCCTCTACCTGTATCCTGCTCGTATGCATCAGGTCGTCAAGTCCGTTCCTGAGCCATTTTTGCAGTGGTAATGCTGTTGCTGTTTTCATATCCATGACCTCTTGACTATTCGTTATCAGTACTTACGTAATGTCATAGTACTTAGGTCAGTATAAACAGACCATAAACGGGAATGGCTGTAGTATAAACAATCCGGTAACAATCGGACCGGCGCAAAAGATGTGGTTTTTGACCTCGCGCCCATGGCTGATGCTATAATCAAGGTATATGGACATCCTCGCGGGCCTGAATCCCGCACAGAAGCAAGCCGTCGAAGCGATCAATGGACCTGTTCTCATTCTGGCCGGCCCCGGCAGCGGCAAGACGAGGGTAATTACCCACCGGATCGCCTACCTTGTCCGCGTGGTCGGAATCAACCCGCGCCGCATCCTGGCCGTCACGTTCACCAACAAGGCCGCCCGGGAAATGGAGGACCGCCTTGCCGGTCTCGTCTCGACCTCGATGGATCAGCTTGCCATGGGCACCTTTCACTCTATCTGCGCCAGGATCCTCCGTACGGACGGCCAGGCCATCGGCATTGATAAGCGTTTCACCATTTATGATGACGACGACCAGATGTCCCTGCTGAAACGGGCGCTCCAGGAACTCAACCTGGACCCGAAGCAGTACCCGCCCCGCTCCATCCAGTCCAATATCTCCAACGCCAAGAGCCAGATGATACCGCCTTCCGAATACCTCCTCCATGGCCGCAGTTACTTCGAGGAGATCGTCGCGCGCGTTTACGAACGGTACGAGAAGCTCCTCAACGAGAGCAGCGCTCTGGACTTCGACGACCTGCTCTTAAAAACGGTCTACCTGTTCCGCCAGCACCCCGAGGTGCTGGAACGCTACCAGAAACGGTACCAGCACATCCAGGTGGACGAGTTCCAGGACACGAACCTGGCCCAGTACGAGCTCGTCAAGCTGCTCGCGGCGAAAAACCGCAACATCTGCGTCGTCGGGGACCCGGACCAGTCCATTTACTCCTGGCGGGCGGCGGACATCCGTAATATCCTGAATTTTGAAAAAGACTTTCCGGATGCCCGGGTCATCCTGCTCGAACAGAACTACCGGTCTACCGGCTCCATTTTGGAAGTCGCTTCCTGCGTCATCGAAGCCAGCCGCAACCGCAAGGCCAAAGGCCTCTGGACGGAGAACGAAAAAGGCCGGCTGCCGGCCGTCATCGAGACATACAATGAGCAGGAAGAAGCCCACTTCATCGTCACCGAGGTGGATAAACTTACCCGGAATGGTGAATATCGGCCCGGCGATATCGCCGTGATGTACCGGACCAACGCCCAATCACGCGTCCTGGAAGAGTCCTTCATCCGCTATGGTCTGCCCTACAAGCTGGTGGCGGGCACCCGCTTCTACGAGCGCCGCGAGGTCAAGGACCTGATCGCTTATCTCCGTCTCATCCAGAACCCGCTCGATTCCATTTCGCTCCTGCGTATTATCAACGTCCCCCAGCGCGGCATCGGCCAGAAAAGCCTCGATGAGCTTTCCAACTGGGCGCGTTCCCAGGCGCTGCCGGAGTATGAGGCCCTGCGCCAGATGACCGTCTCGCGGGGCGCGGACGTGGAGGTGCCGCTGAGCACGCGCACGCTGAAGGTGCTGACCGCCTTCGCCGCCATGCTGGAGAACTTCATCGAAAAAGGCCGCGAACTCAATGTCCTGGAGCTGTTCGACCTCATCGTCGAGAACTCCGGCTACAAACGGTTCCTCGCGGAGCTGGAAGGCGGCGACGAGCGCTGGGAGAACGTCCTGGAACTGCGCGGCGTAGCGCGGGAGTACGCGGGCCTGCCGCCCGGCGAGGGCCTGTCCGCGTTCCTGGAGAACGTCTCGCTCGTCTCGGACATCGACGGCTTCGATACCGGCAACGACGCCGTGACGCTTATCACTCTCCACCAGGCCAAGGGCCTGGAGTTTCCGGTGGTCTTCATCACCGGCATGGAGGAAGGCATTCTGCCCCATTTCCGTTCCATCGACGATCCCGAGCAGCTCGAAGAAGAACGCCGCCTCTGCTACGTCGGCATTACCCGCGCCCGCCAGCGTGTTTACCTGGTACGGGCCTTCCGCCGCCAGCTCATGGGCATGAGCGCGGTCAACAAGATGTCCCGTTTCCTGGAAGATATCCCGAAGCACCTGCTCAGCACGGGCAGCATCTGGGAAGAAGAGATAGCCCCGAACACCGCCAAGGCACACGAGAAGGAAAGAGTGAATGCGGCGACCCAGGCCGCCCCGGCGGAGTTCAAAGCCGGCGACCACGTCACCCACGAAAGCTTCGGCGAGGGCATCGTCATCAGCTACCGAAAGGTCAAGAACGATGCCGAGGTCACCGTTGCTTTCGACCGGGCCGGCCTGAAACGCCTGCTCCTCAGTTTTGCGAAGATCGAGAAGACCAACGGGAACGGGTAGTATAAACTCAAAAGTCAAAACTCAAATCTCAAAACCACAAGTCAAAGGTCAAAACTGTCCGGACCGATTATCCAACTGGTAATGCAGTGCCTTTCGCTTTCCCGAAAGCGGTAGCGCGGGCA
>CAZPSP010000056.1:0-15301 GCA_964589285.1 uncultured Dehalococcoidaceae bacterium
TGACAAGCCATTCTCTGCTCACGGTGAATTGGTTCTATATGGAACAATATATCCTTTTATATTGGGCATTTAACGCCTCGGCTGGATGGCTTAAGCATTCAGTACCGTTGACAGTGCTGATGAGGGCGTTATAAAATTAATTCGGAATAGAACATTACCCGCACTATTCCCGCAAAGGAAACCGCATGACCACCGGCGAAGCCAGCAAAAGGACCGATAAGACCCCACTGGGCAACCTGCTCTCCGTATTGACCTCATTCGAGGTACTGGCGCGGTACCTTGAGGTCGAGTTCCGGAAACATGACGCCACCTTTATCCGCTTCCACGTGATGAGCACGTTGTTCAAGAACGGGGGAGAGATGACGCCGTCCGAGATAGCGGAGAGCGTCTTCCGGGAGAAGAACTCCATCACGGCCGTCATCAAGAACCTGGAAGCCGAGGGGGTGGTGCGGCGGGTGCCGTCCACGGACGACCGGCGCTCGGTGAAAGTAGTCATCACGGAGAAGGGCTGGCAGACAGCCAACCGGCTCAGTCCCATCGCGCAGGAGATCAGCCGTGAAGCGCTGTCCGCCATCGACAGGGACAAGATGGAATCTCTCGTCGAGACGATGCGTGCTTTGCGGGAAGGCCTGCTGCCGAAGCTGCCGCGGGGTTCCGGCAACGGCAAGCGGCTGGACATCGAATAAGACATTACGAGGTCTGACAGCGCGACCCTTGCCAACCAGCGCTGAATACGAACACAGAGGGGATTATGTAACGGTGAAAGAGATCAGATTTCACGGACGCGGCGGACAGGGGGCCGTAACGGCGGCCAGGATACTGGCCAGCGCCTTCGTGGTGGAAGGCAAGTATGTTGCTACGTTTCCCATGTACGGGTTCGAGCGGCGCGGCGCGCCGGTAGCCGCCTTCACCCGCATGGACGACAAGCAGATCCGGGAGAAGACCCAGATCTACACGCCGGACTGCCTGGCGGTCATCGATCCCGGGCTGCTGACGCTGCCCACGCTGTACACGGGCCTGAAGGAAGACGGCATCCTTATCCTGAACACCGGGAAGCCGTTGACCGCGCAGCCCAATCCGAACGTCAAGACCGGCGGGTTCATCAACGCGACGCAGATCGCTGTTGATGAGATCGGGAGAGACATCCCGAACACCGCGCTGCTCGGCGCGCTGGCGGCGGTTACCGGCTGGCTCAAGCTGGAATCGCTGCTCGCCTGCCTCAAGGACTATCTCAGCGGCGACATCCTGGAACGCAATTACAAGAGCGCCGAGCGCGGTTATCGCGAAGTGGAGGTCATCAAATGGTAAAAGAGCACAAGTTCCTTTATCCCACGGAAGCCTGTATTTCCAATTCAAAAGAAAAGCTGCTGGCGCTGGATACCGGCGGCTGGCGCACGGAACGCCCGGTAGTGGAGGTGGACAAATGCAATTACTGCGGCCTGTGCGCCATCTACTGCCCGGTGCAGTGCCTGGTAGACAAAGGCGACCACTACGAGGTCAATCTAACCTGGTGTAAAGGGTGCGGCATCTGCGCCAACGAGTGCCCCCGTAAAGCCATCACCATGAAGCCGGAAGGAGATTTCTCTAATGAAAGCTAAAAAGGGGACCGTCTCAGTCTTAACCGGCAACTATGTTGCCGCCCATGCCGGCCGTCTCTGCCGTCCGGATGTCGTCTCGCTGTACCCGATCACCCCGCAGAGTGAAGTAGCCGAGCAGATGTCCTCGTTCATCGCCAACGGCGAACTCGATGCTGAGATCGTCGAGGTGGAAGGTGAAAACTCAGCGATGAACGTCGTCTGCGCCGCCAGCATGGCGGGAGGGCGGGTTTTTACCGCCACTTCCTCTTACGGCCTCGTGTTCATGTACGATACGCTCCTTCAGACATCCGCCTACCGGGCGCCGGTCATCATGGTCAACGTCAACCGCGAGACCCCCGGCATTCACGCCGTGTCCGCCGGCCAGCAAGACCTCATTGCTACCCGAGATTCCGGCTGGATCCAGATCATCGTGGAAAACAACCAGGAGATCATGGACCAGATCATCATGTCCTACATGATCGCGGAGGACTTGAACATCCTGCTGCCGGTCATGGTCAATTATGACGGCTACTATCTTTCGTACCTGGCGGAGGCCGTCGAGATACCTCAGCAGGAAGATGTGGACGCATTCCTGGCGCCTCTGAAGAAACAGGCGGAGCGTGCGCGGCTCATTCCCGGCAAATCGACCGGCATCGGTTCTCACGGCATGGAAATGGGCTACATCGAAGCCCGCTGGAAGCATGTCAAGGCGATGGAGCGAGTACCGGCCAAGGTCGACGAGGTGGACAAGGCCTTCGGGGAATACTTCGGTCGTTCCTACGGCGGTCAGATCGAAGAGTACAGGTGTGACGATGCCGAATTCGTCATCCTGACATCCGGCAGCGCCGCCGGCACCGCCAAGACAGTTGTCGATGTCAAGCGGGCCGATGGCGTCAAGGTGGGCCTGATCAAGCAGCGCCTGTTCCGGCCGTATCCGGAGGACCGGCTCGTCCAGGCGCTCAAGGGCAAGAAGGCGGTCAGCGTCATCGACCGGAGCCTGGCGTTCGGGTGGAAATACGGTCCGTTCGCCGTGGAACTGATGGCGCTGTCATCCAAGATAAACAACATTCCGATCCTGAGCTACATCGATGGTCTGGCCAATCTCGATATCACCATCGAGCATGTCGGCAGGGTCGTGGATGATACTGCTGCTGCGGCAGCGGGCAAACCGTACCAGGACGTCACCTGGATACCGATGGAGGATTAAGTAAATGGCAGAAGCAACGAAAAAAAGAAACAAGCTGTTCGACAGCTTTGTCTGTGAGGACCAGTTTTCCGGGGGCGTGGCATGGTGCGCCGGCTGCCCGCTGGAGCTGGTAGCCCGGACCGTTCCCAAGGTAATGGGCACCAATGTAGTGCTTTTCGGGACGCCGTCCTGCTCGGCGCCGGTACTGCACGGCCAGAACCTCGGCGCCTGGCACCACCTCTCCTACTACGCCAATGTCATGACCGGCGTGGCTTCCAGCGCGACCGGGGCGGCCCGCTATTTCCAGCGGACCCACCAGGATGCCACCGTGGTCTGTCTGACGGGCGACGGCTGCGCGACCGACATCGGTTTCCAGCCTCTTTCCGGCGCCGCGGAGCGCCAGGAAAAGATCATCTACCTGGCCTACGATAACGAAGGCTACATGAACACCGGCAACCAGCGCAGCAGTTCCACGCAGCTCGGCGCCGCGACCACCACCACGCCGGTAGGGAAGATCGGCAAAGGCAAGCCGACGGCGCAGAAAAACATGACGATGATCATGCTGATGCACAAACCGGTCTACATGGCCACGGCGACCGTCAGCCACATGGAAGACTACGTGAAGAAGCTCCAAAAAGCCAAGGAAGCGGCCAAAGAAGGCTTTGTGTACCTGCATGTCTTCTCTCCGTGCGTGATCGGCTGGAGGATCGATACCAGCAAGGTCATCGAAGTCTGCCGCACGGCGGTCCGCACCAACTACTTCCCGCTCTGGGAAGCCGAGTACGGCAAGCCGAGGATGACGGTGAACGTAGCCAATCCCAAGCCGGTGACGGAGTTCACCAAGCTGATGCGGAAGTTCTCGCACCTCAAGGAAGACGGCATTGCCGCTCTCCAGGAGCAGGTGGATAGCCGCTACAAGCTGCTCCAGACGCTCATCAACGGGGACTACTAGACAACGCTCGAGGCTGAAAAAGAGTCAAGAGTATTCAAGACCCGGGGGTTTCCTCCCGGGTCTTATCATATAACCGGGGGCAGTATGAGACTGGGTATCGTCCTGGCGGTCATCGGGTTCGCCGGCGTGCTGGTAACGCTGAGCGGCTTTGCCATCTTTCCGGTGGCGCTGGAACTGGCGGAGACCCCCTGGCCGTTCATCGCCGGGGTGGGCTTTTTCATCATCTTTGCCTTGGGTATGTACCGGGTACGGCGTGCTTTAAAGGAAAAGCGGCGCCGCTGACGCGGCGAATATCTGGACTCTCCCTGGTACGGTGTGTCTTGGACTCTCCTCGACAAATAATGCTATCATGGGCGTTAAGGGGGAGCCAATGAACACACGTTTGACCTTCTGCGGGGCCGCCCGCAATGTTACCGGCTCGCGGTACCTTGTCGAAGCCGACGGCCATAAATTCCTCGTGGACTGCGGGATGTTCCAGGAACGTGACTTCAAGTCCCGCAACTGGGAACCTTTCCGGGTGCAGCCTCAGGAACTGGAAGCCGTATTGATCACGCACGCCCACCTGGACCACTGCGGCCTGCTGCCCAAGCTTGTCCAGCAGGGTTTCAAGGGCCGGGTCATCAGTACCCCCGCAACGGCGGACATAGCCAAAATCATCATGCTCGATTCCGCCAAGATACAGGAAGAAGACGCTGCTTACAAGAAAAAGAGGCACATGAGGGAAGGGCGGAAGGGCCCTTACCCGGAAATACCGCTTTATACCACCGAGGACGCCGAGGCCGCCGCCTTGCTCTTCGAACCGGTGCCGTACAATACGCCAGTGCCCGTCGTCGAAGGTGTCACGGCGACGTTCCATGATGCCGGGCACGTTCTCGGTTCATCGATGATACGGGTCGTCATCGGCAAGGGGGAAGCGGAGCGCATCATCGTCTTTTCCGGCGATATCGGGAGATGGAACCGCCCCATGCTGGAGGACCCGAGCCTCTTTCCCAGGCCGCATTACGTGGTGGTCGAAAGCACCTATGGAGACCGCAAGCATGAGGGGTCACACGTTATCGCGGATGATCTTGCTGAGATCGTCAACAGCACGTACCAGAGGGGCGGGCATATCATCGTGCCCAGCTTCGCGCTCCAGCGCGCCCAGGAAATCCTTTATTACCTCAACCTTCTGCTCATGGAAGGGAAGATACCGGAGATAGACGTCTACCTGGACAGCCCCATGGCGATCAGCATTACCCGGGTATTCAAGGAATACGAGGAGTTGTTCGACAAGGAAATGAAAGCCCTGCTGGACAAGGGGCTTTCTCCATTTACTTTCCCGGGCCTCAAAATGACGCAGACCGTGGATGAATCCAAGGCGCTGAACTTTCTCAAGAAGCCGTCCATGATCATCGCCGGGTCCGGGATGGTCACCGGCGGGCGGATCAAACACCATATTTCCAACAACATTTCCCGGCCGGAGTCCACCATCCTCTTTATCGGCTACCAGGCCTTCGGGACGCTGGGGCGGAGCATCGTGGAAGGTGCGAAAAGCGTGCGGATCTTCAACCGGCAGCACCCTGTAAAGGCGCGCATAGCTCAGATAGGGGGCTTTTCCGCTCACGCGGACCGGGACGACCTGCTGCGCTGGCTGGAGGGCATCAAAGTTGACCCGAAGCGGGTCTTCATCACGCACGGTGAAGAAAAAGCCGCGGAGCATTTCAGCACCTTCCTGCATGAAAAGACCGGCTTCGAGACCCATGTGCCGACCTACGGCGAAACGGTGAGACTCGATTAGCGAGGGAAAGATATGCGTGACAAACCCATCCCTGAAACCAATAGTGCTTACGAGATCAACAAGCTTGAAAAAGAAGAGTCCTGGCGGATGTTCCGCATCATGGGGGAATTCGTCGAAGGGTTCGACAGCCTGGCGGACATCGTTCCCGCCGTGACCGTCTACGGTTCCGCGCGCACCAAGGAAGACATGGCCATTTACCATGAGGCGGAGGAGACCGCCTACCTGCTCGGCAAGGCAGGCTTCAACATCATGACGGGCGGCGGTCCGGGACTTATGGAGGCCGCCAACCGGGGAGCGGCGCGCGCCGGGGTCAAGTCCATAGGATTGAACATCGAGCTGCCCCATGAGCAGGTGTGCAATGCCTTCGCCAACCGTTCCATCACCTTCCACCATTTCTTCGTCCGCAAGGTGATGCTGGTCAAGTATGCCACCGCCTTCGTCATCATGCCGGGAGGACTCGGCACGCTGGACGAGGTGACCGAGGTCCTGACCCTTATCCAGACGGAGAAGATCAAACCGTTCCCGGTCATTCTCTACTGTTCCGAGTACTGGGAGGGGTTCCTGGACTGGCTCGCCAAGACGGTGCTGCCCTGCGGGGCCATTTCCGAGTCCGACTTCGACCTGCTGCGGGTATTCGATGAGCCGAAGGACGTCGTCGAAGCAGTGCAGAGGTGGCACAGCGAGCACGTGGTAACCGGGCGCAAGGCGCTCAAGGAAAAGTCCTCGTAGGGTCGGTCTCTGATAATTCATAACATCACGCGGGTAGTGCGGGCTTCCGGGCCCGCAGACCGCAGGGACGACGGTCCCACCGGCGCAGGGGAGCGGGGGAAACTTATCGTACGGTCAATCTCTCCCGGTGACATTTCCGTAAATTACCAAACGTACATGCTACACTCGCTTCCTCATCAAGCTCTGAAAAAGCAAGCATACGGGAATAATACAGTAGATCATCACCCGTAAACTTTTGACAACGCTCTTTAATTCTTCCAGGTAGCTTTCATCTAATTTGACCTATTCTTTACTCAGCACTATTATTAAGTTAATAATACATGTAACCAAGTAATATTATCAGGTTATAGATTGCCGGCGGAAGTCCGCGGCCGAAACCGGCAGAGTCGGAAGAAAGGAGCGCTTTATGGATGAAATACAGGAAGCCGTCCGCAAGTTCCAGAAGGAACTGAGCAGCGGGACTTCCGCTCTCGTGCTCCTCGGAGTGCTCAACCGGGCGGAAGCTCCGATGTATGGTTACCAGATTGCCAAGCTCATAGAGAACGGCTCCAGTAATTCCAGCATCGTCAAGCAGGGCGCTTTATACCCGGTCCTGCGGTCGCTGGAGGCCACCGGGCTGCTGGAGAGTGAAGTCGAGCCTTCCGTATCCGGTCCGCCCCGCCGGTACTACCACATCACACCCAACGGGCGCGGCGCGCTGGAGAAGTGGAAGGAACTCTGGGAACAGACCCGCACATTTGTCGACACCATGCTAGAAGGAGGGGACGACGATGAAAAATAGCATCGACAGGTACCTGGCGGAATTGAAGAAGGAACTGAGCGGCCTGGACCGGGCCACCACGCAGGACGCCCTGGCCGATGCCGAAGAATACCTGCACACCGCTCTCGATAACCATGCCGGGGAGAGCGCCATAACGGCCGAGCAGGCCTTCCGGGAAATCATGGAAAAGTACGGCACTCCGGCCGAGGTGGCCGCGGCTTACCGCGATCTCGAAGTGCGGCAGAACCGCGTCTACGTTCCCCCGGCAGACAAAGAAGCCGAGACAGCGACCGCCCATCTTTCTCCCCCCGATATGCGGCCGTGGTATCTCAAACTTTTCGGGGTCTTCGCCGAGCCGCGCGCCTGGAGTGCCCTGCTCTACGTGATACTGACGCTGGCCACCGGCATCATCTATTTTACCTGGGTGGTCACCGGTGTATCCCTGTCCGCGGGTCTGCTTGTCCTCATCATCGGCATCCCCGTGGCAGTGCTGTTCCTGCTTTCAGTACGAGGCATCGCGCTGGTAGAGGGGCGCATCGTGGAAGCGCTGCTCGGTGTACGCATGCCGCGCCGGCAGCTTTTCACGCGGCGTGACCTGAGCCTGTGGCAAAAACTGAAGAGCCTGCTGACGCAACGCCAGACGTGGACGACGATGATCTACATGGTCCTGCAATACCCGCTCGGCGTCATCTACTTCAGCGTCGTTACATCGCTGATCGGGGCTTCGGCATGGATGATCGGGCGGCCGGTGTTCGAGCTGGTCTTCGACTGGCCACTGTTCATCAACTATAATGCTCACTACTACACCCAGCCGTGGGCGCTGGTGTTCTGGGTCATCGGCGGCGTGCTGCTGCTGACCGGGACGATGCACCTGGTGAAGCTCATCGGCAAGCTGCACGGCTCCCTGGCCAAGGCGATGCTGGTGCGTGAATAGGTATTCCAGGGAACGATGAGGCATAGTACAATGAAAGAACGCTTTACACTTGTGCCGGCACTGATGCTCCGCCTGATCCTCGGGATGGTGTTCAGCATACTCATCGACCTTTTGGTCCGGGGCATCATCGGCCTGGAATCGAAACTGACCGCCGCGACCGGCAGTGCGATGACGGAAACAAGCCGGAACAACGCGGAACCGCTCCCCGGGAAAAGGGAAACGGCCGGACTGCCTATCGCCGTTTCCCCGGGAGCGAGATAAAATCACTAGTAACAATACAGCGAGGAAGAAAATGAAGAAGCTGACGATCATACTCACCGTACTCATGGTATTCATCCTGGCGTTAACGGCCACCGGCTGCATCGTCGTGGGCGACGGCAACGGTGAAGACGAGGGCAGCCGGACCACCAGGACTTATGACTACACCGATTTCACGGAAGTTGAAATAGGAAATGCGTTCCGCCTGGAAGTCGTACCGTCCGATACCTACAGCATCACCATCACCGCCGGCCAGAACATCCTGGACAAGCTGCGGGTGAACAAATCCGGCAACCGGCTGGAAATCGACCTTACCGGCTGGGTTTTCAGTATCCGGGGTGACATGGAAGCCAGGGTGACGATGCCCGTGCTGGAAGGCCTCTACCTGTCCGGTGCCACCAGGACCACGGCCAAGGGTTTTTCCAGCGACCGTGACTTCCGCGGCGAGATATCCGGGGCGAGTTCCCTGGACATGGACCTGACCTGCGGAAAATGCGACCTGGAAGTTTCCGGCGCCAGCAAGATAACCGGTACGCTCAACGCGACAGAAACGGACTTGGAAGCGACCGGCGCAAGCACTATCGATCTCGAAGGGAGCGGCGGCAATACCCAACTGGTCGTTTCCGGAGCGAGCAAGGCCCAACTCGAGACTTTTGAGATGGATGACGCGGACGTGGAGATAAGCGGGGCTTCTTCCGGCACCGTCAATGTTTCCGGACGGCTGGACGTGGAACTGAGCGGGGCATCATCTCTCCGGTATGAAGGCGATCCGGAACTGGGATCCATCAACACTTCCGGCGGCTCTTCCTTCCGGGAGGCATAAGGGAGAGAGGCAACCAACCTATTCGATGACGAAGAACAATGAGCAGGATGCAGGGCGAACCAAGGTAAGACGGTATCTAGTACCGCTTGCCCTGCTCCTGCTCGTTATCGGGGCTTCGGTCTCCCTTTTCGTCTACCGGGACATCGTCTCGAACCTCGGCAACTGGGGATATCTCGGGGCTTTCCTCATCGGCCTGGCGGCAAACGCGACCGTGGTTTTCCCCATGCCCGGCCTGCTGATACTTTTTACGCTTGGAACCACGTTCAACCCGTTCCTGGTCGGATTGACCGGTGCGGCGGGCGGCGCCATCGGAGAGATAAGCGGGTACATAGCCGGGCACAGCGGCAACAAGCTCATCGGCCGCAACAAGACGATGCGGCGGGCGGAGGTCTGGATGAAGCGCTGGGGCATGGCCGGGATCTTCATCTTCGCGATGGTGCCCTTCCTGCCGATGGACATCGCGGGCCTGGCGGCCGGGGCGCTGCGGTACACGGTCTGGAAGTTCCTCTTGGCGGCCTTCGCGGGTAAGGCGGTACTGTACGTGGGCTTTACTTACGCAACGGCCTGGGGCTGGGAGGTCATCAACGGTTGGTTCGGGTAAGATAACAAACCGAACCCGCCGGCAGGTTTCCACTTCATCCGTTTAAGACATTTTTTATTCGAACCGGTACAGCTACTCTTTTTCCGGTATCCAGGGCGTCAATGAATTATATGGGTTTATGTAGAAAAAGAAGGAGTACTTACGCAACTACGCAGGTGCTGATATGCGCCGAAACTCCCTCTTCTCCAATCAGATTGATTACTCCATGTCCCAGAGAATTGACATCTACCACCCCGTAATACTATCATCGGGGACAAGACAGGCGGCAGCCGGAACCGCCGGTTAAGAGGGAACATGGACATGATCAATTGCTTGAACTAGCAGCCATCGTCATCGGTTACCTGTTTGGTTCCATCCCCGCTCCGTACTGGATCGCCCGCGTCAGGAAGGGCATCGATATCCGTACCGTCGGCGTGCGCAACATGGGCGCCGCGAATGTGATGCGGGAAGTCGGCATTTTAGAAGGAGCGCTGGCGGCGGTCATCGACGTCGGCAAAGGAGCGGCGGCGGTATGGGTGGCGCAGCTTCTCGGGGTGGGGGAATACTGGACCTGGGCGGCGGGCCTGGCGGCTATCGTCGGGCATAACTTTCCGCTTTTCCTGGGATTCCGCGGCGGCAGGGGAGTAGCGAGTTTTGTCGGGGTCATGGTTTATATTTTCCCCATAGGCACTGCTATCTCCCTGGGCATTTTCGCGACACTCTGGTTTTTTATCCGCCATACCTTTACCACACTTCTTATCACCGCACCGGTCCTTTTTTATCTTGCCTGGCTGCTGGAGGATTCAATCCCATTGCTGGTTTACGTTGTGATTACGGTGTTGTTCATGGCAATCCGGTCCAAATACCGCATGGGAGAGGTTGGCATGGCGTTGAAGAGAGTAGCTGGAAAGAACCAGAACGCGGGGAACGATAACGGAACAACATCCGGACCACACGGTACTCAGAAGAACATAGAAGGGTAGCAGCTCTGATGGTTAACAAGCTGGTATTGACCAACCGGTTGAGGCTGAAAAAGGAACTGAATCTGGTTACGCTGATTGCAGCGATGATCGGGCTGAACATCGGCGGCTCGCTTTTCGTGTTGACCGCCATTGCCGCCGGCCTCACCGGGCCGTCGCTTTTCATAGCCCAGATAATTTCTGCATTACCGATACTGCTGGCACTGGTACCCTATCTCATTTTCACTTCATCCGTGCCCACGACCTGCGCGAATTACCAGTATGCCAAGCTTTTCTCACCGGCGCTGGCCGTGGCCGGCTGGTGGGGGCTCTTTGTGGCGATACCCATCGGCGCGCTGCCGTTGTTCGCACTGGCGACCGCTGATCTGCTGGCGGTGGTGCTGCCCGGCCTGCCGATTACCGCAACTGCCATGGGTGTACTGACGTTATTCTTCCTGGTAAATCTGTTCGGGTTGAAGGCGACGGCTTACGTGCAGTTCGGGACGGTCGTCCTGCTGCTGCTGGCGATCCTCGTGTTTATCGTGCCGGGCGTCAAGGCTATCCGACCCGAAAACCTCACGCCGATGTTTCCCGGCGGGGCCATGGGACTGGTGGCATCATCAGCGCTGCTGTTCACCCTCCTGGCAGGGGGGCTTTTCGGGATGGAAATGGGGGATGAGGTGCGGAATGCCCGGTCAACGATCCCGCGTGCCCTGATCGTCAGTATCATCATCGTGGCGGTCATGTATATTCTCATCAACATCGTGGCGGTTGGGGCAATCAACTGGAAGGCGCTGGCGGACGGCGGCAACCTGGGCACGGCGGCTGAAGCTTTCCTACCGGGGCGGTGGTTGGCGTTTTTCATCGTCGGGGGCGGCATACTTGCTTCAATCACCACCATCAATCTGACATTGACCGCAGCCGGGCGTTATGCCATGGCTTCCGCGGAAGACCGTTTCCTGCCCCGGTTTTTCAGCCAGGTCAACCGCCGCTACGGGACGCCGCACTGGGGGTTGGTACTGCCGTATGCCATGGCGATGATAACGCTTCTCTTCCGCCCCCCGCTGGATATGCTGGCTGCCATGCTGAACTTCGGGCTGCTGTTCATGATAACGCTGGTATTGATATCCGCCTGGCGGCTGCCGAAGACCCATCCCTATATTCTGGAAAATTCAGCGTTCAAGTTCAGTCCGCGGGTCCTGACCATCACATCACTCTCGGCGGCGGTGATCAACGTTATCTTCATGGGAATTCTGGCCATAGCCATACCGGTAGCTTTCTACATTTTTGCCGGGGCGTGCTGTTTCGGCATCGTGTTCTTTTTTATCAGAAAACAGGCAGCGATCACGGTCCCCTCCTTTGTTCTGGTGAAAAAGGACGGGATGACAGCCATGGACAATCTGCCGGACTAGTACGCTGCGCTCAAGCGAGCGGTAGCGTTTTACTTCCGCTTCAGGCTTTCCGCATGCTCGATAAGTTCCCGTGCGGTCTTGAGGGCGGTATCCTTGAAGCCGGGCCCGGCTAGCATCGCCGCGAGTTCACGCACGCGGTTTTCCGCCTGCAGCGGTTCGATGGAGCTGATGGTACGGCCGTTTATCTCACGCTTGCTGACGGTGAAATGCTCGTCAGCGAAGGCGGCGATCTGGGGCAGGTGGGTAACGCAGATGACCTGGTGGTGGCGGGAGAGGTCCCAAAGCTTGCGGCCGATGACCTCGCCGCTGCGCCCGCCGACGCCGATATCGATCTCGTCGAAGATGAGGACGGGCGTCGTGTCCGCCTCGGCCAGGGCGCTTTTCAGGGCAAGCAGGAAGCGTGAAATCTCGCCGGTGGAGGCAATCTTTTCCAGGGGCTTGAGCGGTTCGCCGGGGTTGGTCGAGGCCATGAAGGTAACGTCATCCGCGCCGGTGGTGGAGAAAGCGTATTTTTTACCGTCCGGGTAGGGGAGGCCGTTCCCGGCGGGCTGACGGGTGATGCCGACCGCGAACTCCACGCGCCCCATGCCGAGGTCGGCCAATTCTTTCATGACCGCGGCGGAAAGGGAAAGGGCGGCTTTTTCCCTGGCGGCGGAAAGCAGTGATGCCTCTTCGCCGAGCGCCCGCCGGAGCCGGGTTATCTGCGCCTGGAGGCGTTCCCGCCGCTCGCCGGAATCCGTCAGGCTGCCCAGTTCTTCCCGCGCTCTGGCGGCGAAGGAGAGAATGTCCGGAATGGAGCCGCCGTACTTGCGTTTCAGCGCCCGGATGAGTTCCAGCCGGGCCTGCACTTCTTCCAGCCGTTCGGGGTCATAGGCGAGGTCATCCCCATAGGAGCGCACCTCTCGCGCCAGTTCCTCCAGGCCGTGCAGGGCTTCTTCAAGGTAGGCTGCCTGGGCGCTCAAGGCGGGGTCGGTCCCGGCGATGTCCTGGAGCAGCGGGAGGGCCTCGTTGAGGCGATCGACGGCCGCGCCGCCGGCATCCATGCGGTCGTCGCCGTAGAGGGCGCGGCAGACCTCGTAGGCGGCGGCTTTCAGTTTCTCCGCCGAACTCAGCAGCTTCAGTTCCTGCTTGAGTGACTCCTCCTCGCCGTCGTTCAATTCGGCGCGATCGATCTCCTCGACCTGGAAGTTGAGCAGGTCGATACGGCGGGCGAGTTCGGCGTCGTCACGGGAGAGGGAAGCCAGTTCGCGTTCCAGGCGGTTGAGTTCGTTGACCCCGCCGGCGAACTCGTCCCGCGGTCCCTGAGTATGGGCGAAGGCATCCAGGAAATCGAGATGGCGGTCGGTCCTAAGCAGGGAGAGGTGTTCGCTCTGGCCGTGGATGTCCACGATCTCCGCGGCGATGTCCCGGATAATCGAGCGCGAGACGGCCTGCCGGTTCACGCGGGGAACGGAGCGGCCCTGACGGCGGAAATCGCAGGAGAGCAGGAGCATGTCCTCGCCAGCGAGGCCTTTTGCTTCCAGGAGGGAATGGAGCGGGCCGTTCTCCGGCAGTTGAAAGACGCCTTCCACCTGGGCGGCGTCCGCGCCGTGCCGGATATCTTCTTCTTTGACCTGGCCGGAGACGAGGGCGTCGACGGCATCGACAACGAGGGACTTGCCCGCGCCGGTCTCGCCGGTGATGACGTTCAGACCGGGGCCCGGCTGCCAGGTGACGGACTCGATAATACCGAAGTTGCGGACAGTGAGTTCTTCCAGCATCTAGGCCGTGTCTCCTTCCGCATCGAGCCGTTCACGGGCGGGAATATCCAACTGCATCTGGAGCTGGCGGTAGGGGAGCTGGAGGGCTTTTTTCAGGTCGTTGGCATTGCGGGGCGCGTACGCCTGCCAGTGGTTGTTGAAGAACGCGAACAGGTTCTGCACATTGTCCAGCTTGAGGCGTATCCGCGCCGCCAGTTCCTCCATCTCTTCGGTGTTGTAGAGGTAACGGTAGCGGGTCTCGCCGTTGCCGGTCCACCATTCCCGGGCGTTGCGGCCGTGGAAACGGAAGTAAGCGAAGTCAGCGGTCAGGGGGATATCGGCGGCGATGGAGGACTCGAACTTCGGTTCGTCGATGTCCACCCAGGCGATGTTACGCTCCCGCAGGAAGGCGGCAGTGGTGGGTTCGTCCGTCCAGCTCCGGTGGCGGAGTTCCACGGCGAGGGGGTAATCCCGGAAGGCGTTGGAGACGGCTTCGATGATGTGGCGGGACCAGGGGCCGTTCTTGAAGCTCGGCGGGAACTGCGCTAAAAGGGCGCCCAGTTTGCCTGCCATTGACAGTGGTTCCAGGCAGCGGCAGAAGGCATCCACGTCCTCCGCGGCGATAGCGGCTTCTTCGCCGGTGGCCTGTTTGAACATCTTCGGGTGGGTAAATTTCTGCCAGAGTTTAACGGCGAAGCGAAAGTCCGGCGGCGTTATTTTGGCCCAGTTGCGGACGATCCCGGGGTCCGGCGGCCGGTAGAACGAGCTGTTGACCTCGACCGTATCGAAGAACTGGCTGTAGAATTCCAGTTCGAGTTTGGTCCCCGGCGGGTAGAAAAAGCCTTTCCAGGTCCCTTCTCCCGCGGGGTACGACCAGCCTGATGTCCCGATGTAGCAAGCGCCCTGTTGAGCCATGCCTGCCTCCAGCCTCATTATACGTGAACCCGGCGCCGATTTCACCATGCATGGCGCCATCCAGGCAGCTACGCGGCGGCGAAGTTCAAGCGGTGCTACAAACCTCTTAGTCCCTTTTTCGTTTGCGAACTATCACTATTTCGCGGTTAGGTATCTTTCTGTTGCAGTATCAGTGACCATCCCGATGGTTATCACAGAGGTCTGCACCTATGCTGAGAAACGTGAGAGTGTGTGATTTAGAGGTGAAACGTGAAACAACGAGGATGGGCCGTTTTCTTTATTTCGGTCTTGCTAGTCGTACTTAGCGCCGGCCCGGTCCCCCTCGCCCTGGCCCAGGGACCGGATGAAGGAAGCGCCAATGGTACCCAGCCGGAAGAGACCGGAGACGTTCCGGGAGACGATGGCGCGGAACCTGAAAACGGCGAGATACCGGATGATGACGAGACCGGTCCAACCCCGACACCGGAAGAAGCGGACCCTCCGGCGACGCCGACAACCGATGGAGCCCCGCCGGCTGATGTCACCAAAACGGCGGATCCGACGGCGACGGAGAACGCCACCGCTCCCCCGCCGCCGACCACAACCACGACGACCGATAACGCTACGGAACCCCCGCCGGTAACAACGACCGCGGAGGCGACTGAAGAACCGAACCGGGCGCCGACCATCGGGCCGATAGGCGACAAGGAGCTTATACTCG
>CAZPSP010000057.1:0-15221 GCA_964589285.1 uncultured Dehalococcoidaceae bacterium
CCAGGTAGCCGTAGCGTTTCCAGGCGGTGCCTTCCTTGATGATGGTATTGGCGAGAATAAAGCCGGCGAGGTTGTCGTCGATAAGGGCGGTCAGGCAGTATTCGGCGTCCGCGGTGAAGAACTCCGTGACCTCGTGGGCGTCCCAGGTGCGGTAGAGGATAGGCAGGCGCTGGCTGGTGAAGAGCTTCTCCCCGAGGTGGTAGACGGCGGCGAGGTCGTCTATCTCCATTTCACGGATTTCTATTTCGGGCTTATCATTATCAGATGACACGCGTCTGCTCCCTGGAATATTCGGTAGTGCTATAACGATTATAGCATGAGACATCACGCCTGCACTCCTCTGCCGCCGTAAAAAAGAAGGGGCCGGATTTCCGGCCCCTTCTCGCCTCACGGGCGGTCACTTCTGGAACAGACGCGGGTTTGAACCGTCATCCATTTGGTATTCCTACCCGTTTAGTCGGCCGTTTTCGAATACATCGATGCAGTCCGTCCCGGAGGCGGGTCCCTCCAGCGTCATGACCACGTCCGGGCCGGGCTCCACGGTCAGCGCGATGTCCTCCGCGTCAAACGAGAGTTTGATGGTCCAGCCGCTGCCTTTCTTTTCGCAGGCCGGGACCCCGTTGAGCGTAAACAGGCCGGCTTCGGCGTCCGCCAGGTCTGCCATGGTTGCCGCATCCAGGGTGAACGTGATGGCGGCCTCCTCCGAGGATTCGTTGCCGTCGTTGACCACGAGGCTCGCGGTAAAGGAACCCGGCGGCAGGAACACTGTGACTATCATCTCATCCGCGACACTGATTTCACCGTCCGGGCCGGTCAGGGTCCAATCGAAGGTCAGCGGGTCGCCATCGGGGTCGTAGCAGCCGGAGCCGTCGAGGACGATTTCCATCACCTGGGGGGAGCTGCAGTCAACTCCACGAATTTGAGCTTTGACCCATTTTCCGCAGCGGTCGATATTGAAGGTCTGCGGCGTTACCTTGATGAGTACCGGCAGCGGTATACAGGCGTCTTCCACCGGGGCAATTACGGCGACCGGCGGCCGGTTCAGCGCGAACACGTAGGCGGCGCCGGCTTCCCAGGCCACGTCGTCATCACCCGTTGCGCCGCAGACAATGGTATGACAGTTGACGGCCACCGCCTCTCCGAAGTTATCATTGAGTTCTTCTTCCTCGGGCCTCAATTCCTGCTCCTGGCTCCAGACACCCCCGCTCTCCGAATAGACAAAGACGGAACCTAGAAGGGAAAAAGCGTCGCCCTCGAACGCTCCGAGAACCAGCGTTTCTCCGTCGAACGCCATTGAGATGAGGTGGAAAACCCCCGGCGAGGTCAGCTTCTGCTGCTGGTTCCAGACGCCGCCGCTGCGAGCAAAAAAGTACGCGGAACCTCCTCCTTCACTGTGCACATAGTCATCGTAAGGGGCCAGGACGACGATGGTATCACCGCAGAGCGCGACAGCCTCTCCAAAGAAGTCATTTTCATCGCCGTCGGACGCCATGAGCTTTTGCTGCAGGCTCCATATCTCCCCGCTGCGGGTAAATACGAACGCCGCACCGGCATCTTCTGCAGCTTCGTCGTCGCCCAGGGCGCCGATGACGATGGTATCGTCTTCCACGGCGACTGAGCATCCGAAGCTTGCGCGTTCATCTTCCGAACCGGTCAACACGGCCTGTTCGTTCCAGGTATCCCCGGTGCGGACAAAAACGTATACTTCGCCAAGGCCGAACCTGCCTTCAGTGTCCCCGACGGCGATAGTATCTCCATCGATAGCCACCGATGTCCCGAAGAAGTCGGTCTCGGCGCCGTCGCTGGCGGTCAGCTTCTGCTGTTCGGCCCAGACTCCGGCTTCACGGGTAAAGACGTAGGCCGCGCCGGTGGTCCGTTCTCCCTCGAATGAGGCTATATCGGAAAGGCCCATTGCTCCGACTACCATGATATCCCCCTGAATATCTATCGAATAGCCGAATTCATCGCCCGGCACAGGATCGCTGGCTGTCAACTTCTGCTGGAGTATCCAGGAACTGCCGTTGCGGACGTAGACATAGACCGCACCGGTGAAATCCTGTCCCGTGGCGTTATCGCTGCTGCTATAGCGGGCGCCGACAGCCAGGGTATCGCCGTCGATGGCTACCGCGTTACCCCACCAGACCAACGGCTCGCCGCCGATGGGGGTCAGCTTCTGCTGCTGGAAGTAGTCCGCCAGGGCGGGGCCGCCGGGAAGCCCCATCACCCAGGCGCCGGAAATCAGGACAATCGCCAAAATAGCGGCCAGGAAACGGGCCATCCCTCCCATCCTCCCGGTCCTCGATGTTCGCATGAGACAATCCCTCCTTCTGTTATTACCAGATTTCGCACATATTATTGAACGCTACACAAACGAAGGAGGACTATCCGTAATTACGCTGGATTTAGCATAGCGGATTACTACGTAAGAGCTTTATTAGGCTGGATGAATCCGGGAGGTCAGCTGGAATCTGGAATGCAGTCGGGCATTACCGGGGGTACTCATGGCTTATAATTTCTTCACCATGATGATGCGGTCGTCGCCGGGGGTTGAAATCTCCCCCGACCCATCTTGCTGGAGCCAGCATTTTGAAGCGAACTCAGAGTTTGAGCGCCGACGGAGATAGATTCCAGCCTGAAGCTGGAATGACGAAGGGAACGACTGCGGGCAGGGACGCCCGCGCTACCCGGAGGAATGATGTTATTTGGTGGGTTACGCTTCGCTCCACCCACCCTACGGCTGCCCGCTACATAGCCAGGTAACCAGCAAGGTTCAGGAAGGCACAGTTTTAAGCTTTGAGATGTAGTTTTGACCTTTGAGTTCTGACTTTTAACTTCCTTTCACGGGTGCTTCATCATGATGATGCGGTCGTCTCCGGGGGCGTAGAAATCCGGCACACGGGCGACTTCTTCATACCCCCGGTGGGCGTGGAAGCGGCGGGTGTTCTCGTAGAGCGGGATGGAGGAGGTCTCGATGAGGATCATGCGGCCCCGCGCTTTCCTGACGGCGGCCTCCGCGGCACGGCTGAGCGCCGAGCCGACGCCTTCGTTGCGGTGCTCGCGGCTGACGGCTTCCCAGTAGAAGTCCCAGGTGCCTTCCGTGCAAGGCGTCGGGCCGTAGACGATGTACCCCGTCACCTTTTCATCCAGTTCCGCCACCAGCGTGTGGTACCCGGAGGCTTTGCCGTCCTTCAGGTACGCGTCGATGACCTCTTCGGCCACGGTGACTTCGTGCGGTTTGAATTCAGGCGAATGCCTGAGGATGTGCATTACTGCGGGTTTGTCCGCGGCCGTCATGGGCCGGACCTTGATAGGCATGTTGTTCCTTCTTCATTGCCAGCCGGAGAATTGTTTCGATGAAATCGGAATAGCTCATGCCGGCGGCCGCGGCCTGGCGGGCGGCCCCGGCATCGGGGGAGATATCCGGATTGGGGTTGACTTCAAGGACATGCAGGACGCCCTTATCGTCCATGCGCATATCGGCGCGGGCGTAGCCGGTACAGCCGAGCGCGCGGCAGGCGGCCAGGGCGGTAGCGGCAAGGCGGTCCCGTTCCTCCGGCAAGACATCGGCCGGACAAACGGCGCGGGTCCCTCGGTATTCCGGGCTTTCCGGGTCCCATTTGGAGGCATAGGTCAGCAGGCGCGGATGGGCCGGCCCAAGCTCATACACGATCTCCGATACGGGCAGAACGGTGCCGTCCCCGAGGACGGTGGCGTTGAACTCACGCCCGCCGATGAACCGCTCCACGAGGACTTCATCGCCGTACATCTCGGCCACGCCGCGGATACGCTTTTTCAGTGCCGCCAGGGTACGCACGACGCTTTCTTCGGTGATCCCGTGGCTGGCGTCCTCACCGCACGGCTTGACGATGCACGGGAAGCGCAGGCAGAACAGGTGCAGGATGTCCGGGTTAAGCAACTGGAAGTCCGGCGTGGGAATCCCGGCGGCCTGGAGGAGCACCTTGGCGTGGGCCTTGTTCAGGCCGAGACGCAGCGCCTCGGCGGAGCAGCCGGTGAACGGCATTTTCCGGTAGGTAAGTATCTGCGGCACGAGCGGTTCCGATTCCGGGTGGCCGGAGAAACCCTCGAACAGGTTAAAGACGACATCGGTATCCAGCTTCTCCAGGTCCTTGACGGCAAGCTCCCGCGGCGGCGCGAGGGATAACTCGGCAACCGGGTACTCACGTTCTTCCAGGGCCTTATGGACGGCCCGGACGGCTTCCAGCACGCCTTCCACGGCGGCCCGTTCCCCGGCGTCGTCATAAAAGGATACCTGCGGTTCATTATAGACAATCGTTACACGCGGGCGCATTGCGGGTACCTCTCCAGCGCGGCATCGAGGACGGAGCGGATGACGCTCTCATGGCTGATGCCAAGTTTCCCGGCCATGATGATGAGGTCGCTGTAGGTCCCCAGGCCGGGCAGGGGATTGATCTCGATAAAGTACGGCGTGCCGTCACGGCCGACGCGGAAATCGACGCGGGAAACGTCACGGCAGCCCAGTACCCGGAACGATTCCAGGCTGGCCTTTTCCAGTTTTTCCAGGACGTTCGCGGGCAGCCTGACGGGTGATTCGTAGTCGACCAGGTTGACATAATCACGCTTGACTTCCAGGGAATAGACGAAGTGCTCCACCTTCGTTTTCGGGACCACGCGCAGCATGCCGGTGACGCGGGGCGGGTAGTTGCCGATGACGCCGACGGTCACTTCCTCGCCGTCGATGAATTCTTCCACCATGGCCGGCTGGCGGTAGTCCCTCGTGATGCGGCGGGCTTCTTCCCGCGCTTCCGGTATATCATGGACCAGCGAGGTAAGCCGTATGCCCTTGCTGGAGCCTTCGAACGCCGGCTTGATGATGACCGGGAAAGGGATGGAACTCCAGGGCGCGCGGTCGATGTCCTCGTCCGGGTAAATCATGAACCAGCGCGGCGTGACGATGCCGTCCGACGCGACGAGTTTCTTGGTCACTGGCTTGTCCAGGCAGACGGACAGGCAGAGCGGGTCCGAGCCGGTGTAGGGGACGCCGAGCATCTCCAGGACGGCTGGGACCTGGGCCTCGCGGCTGCGGTAGCTCCCGCGGCCCTCGGAGATGTTGAAGACGATGTCCGGGCGTTTCGTGCGGACGGCGTCGATGAACTCTTCGCCGCCGCCGAGCCTGACCACCTCATGACCGGCCCCGGTGAACGTCCGTTCCAGTATGTCTACCGTTTCCGGTGAATCGTACTCTTCCAGGGCGTCTTCCACGCCCGGCTGCCGGTGGAAAGCGGTTTTCAGATCGTAGGCGAGACCGATTCGCATCTGCTCTCCTCCCCGGTGGATTCGGCGAGTGACAGCAGGCTGTCCACCACGCCGCTCGTGACGGCCGCTTCCTGTGTTGCCATCGATTGTGGTTCCGGGTTGCGATAGCGGAAGATACGCCCCTCGTAGTTCTTCAGGAGCAGTTCTCCCTCCTTCATATCGAGGACGTAGTTCGGCTGGAGCGGCACCTTGCCGCCGCCGTCGACCAGGTCCACGACGAAGGTCGGGACGGCCAGGCCGGACGTGTGCCCGCGCATGCCTTCGATTATCCTGATGCCGGTCTCGACCGGCGTCCGCAGGTGCTCGGTGCCCTGGACCTCATCGCACTGGAAGAGGTAGTAAGGCCGGACCTTGCTTTTCAGCAGGGTGTGACACAATTTGGTCATGGTCTCCACGGAATCGTTGACGCCGCGCAGCAGGACGGACTGGTTGTTTACCGGCACGCCGGCGCGCAGGAGCCGGTCAATAGCGGCCACGGACTCCGGGGTCAGTTCATGGTAGTGATTGAAGTGCGTGTTCAGCCAGATGGGGCCGTAGTTGGAGAGCATATCGCATAGTTCGGAATCGATACGCTGCGGCAGCACTACCGGGACGCGTGAGCCGATACGGATAATCTCCACGTGCGGGATGGCCCGCAGCCGGGAGATGATGGATTCGAGGCGGCTGGTGGCGAGCGTCAGGGGATCGCCGCCGGAGACAATGATATCGCGGATGGCGGGGGTTTTCCGGATATAGTCCAGCATGGCTTCGATTTCCGCATCCGTGCGGGTCCAGTTGCCGTGGCGCCATTCCCGCTTGCGGGTGCAATGGCGGCAGAGCATGGGGCAGATGTCCGTCAGCACCATGAGGGCGCGGTCCGGGTAACGGTGGACGAGGCCGGGGACGGCGGAGTCCTCTTTTTCCGCGAGGGGGTCTTCCATGCCCAGACAACCCATCGTTATCTCTTCCAGGCAGGGCACGGACTGCATGCGGACGGGATCGTCCGGGTCGAGCGGGTCGATAAGCGATAGATAGTAGGGAGTGATGGCCATGGGGTAACGCGCGATGACGCGTTCCAGGTCGTCCTGTTGTTCAGGGGTAAGGGTAAGGTAGCGGCTGAGCTGCCGCACCGAGGTTATCCGGTTGCGAAACTGCCATTTCCAGTCGTTCCAGGCGGAGGCGGGGACGTCCGGAAAATAAAGGTCTTTCCCGGTGACGCGTTTACCTGGGGGTTCCTCCTCGTTTTCCGGCTGGCAGACCGGTACGAGGACAGACTCCTCGGAAGTCTTTTTGTGGAGTCTCTGTTTGATGGTGACGCTGGGGGAAGCGGTGTTGTGTTGGGTTCGAACGGCCACCGGTGACGTATTCACTTTTCCTTTGTTGCAACTCTCCTTTTTATCCAGGGCGGGCGGTCCAACGACGAAGGGGCTGCATCAGCCCCCTTGAATAAACCCTTTTTTCCTGATATACTATTCAGGAATTATTATTCCTGAATCAATTATACATCGTCGCGGCTGGTTGTCAATAGTTCTTTTTACCCATTTTTGTACGGGTTTATACACAGGCACAGACCGCGACCAAGGAGGCCCGAAATGCCCGGCTGGAAATTTCTGACCAACCACGCTCTCGTATTATGCCTGATCGCCCAGCAGTCCCGGATCACCGCCCGGGAAATAGCGGCGACGATCGGCATCACCGAGAAGGCCACGCGCAATATCATCAACGACCTCGAAGCGGACGGTTACGTGACCAAGCGGCGGGAAGGGCGCGGCCTGCACTATCGTATCAACCCGGACCTGCCGCTGCGGCATGAAACCCAGCAGGACCGGGCCATCGGCGACCTCCTCGAAATCCTGGGATGGAAAAGGAGAAAGAAGCGTTCCCGGGTTTCTTCCGATGAGAAACAGGCGATCGTCTCCTAGGAACGGCGGCGCGTTTTTCATATCTCTTATATAATAGTAAAGACTGACGTATGCGTATCTTCCGTTTCCTGACTCCTAAACCGACGATCTCCGATAAAGATCTCTCCAGCGGGCTCCGCTGGCTGGCCCTGGAAGGCGGCACTTCCATGGGCTTTTTCAGCATTACCACCAGCGGGTTCCTGGCGGCCTTTGCCCTGGCACTCGGCGCCAACAACCTGCAGATCGGTATCCTGGCGGCGTTGCCGTTCGCCATGCAGATCGTCCAGATACCCTCCATCTGGCTGGTGGAGAAGATACGGCGGCGCAAGGCCATCGCGGTGCTGAGCTGGTTCCCGGCCCAGCTTCTGTGGATACCGATGGCCCTGATACCGCTGTTCATGGACGTGCCGGGCAAAGGGCCGATAACCCTGCTCCTCGTGCTCATGACCATGCGCGGTGTCCTGGCCGCGGTCTGCGCCACCGCCTGGAACGGGTGGATACGGGACCTCGTGCCGCAGAACATCCTGGGGCGGTTCTTCTCGCGGCGCCTCATACTCGCCACTGTCCTGGGCATGGTGTTCAGCTTCGGGGCGGCCTTCTTCGTCGATTACTGGAGTCACATTTCCGGGGACGGCAACACGCTCATGGGGTACGTCATCGTTATCCTCTTCGGGGCGGTGTTCCTCGGGTTGGCCAGCCCGGTCTTCATGTCCCTCATCGCCGAACCTCTCATGCAGCCCGCGCCGATCCCGCAGCCTTCCCTGAGAAAACGATTGACGATGCCCCTGAAAGACAAAAACTACAGCCGACTCCTGATGTTTCTCTCGCTCTGGGGGTTCGCTTCCAACCTGCCGGTGCCGTTCTTCGCGGTCTACATGCTGGTATGGCTCCAGTTCCCGCTCGCCTGGGTCATCGGCCTGAGCATCCTCAGTCAGTCCTTCAACATCCTTTTCCTGAGACTGTGGGGGCGGTATACGGACCGGTTCGGGGCAAAGGCGGTAATCTCCTTCTGTGTTTCCATCTATTTACTGGTCATCTTCGGGTGGGTGTTCACCACGATGCCCGATCGCTACGTCCTGACGGTGCCGCTGCTCATCGTGCTGCACGTTTTCTTCGGCATCGCTACGGCGGGCATCAACATCGCCGTCAGCACCATCGGCTGGAAACTCGCCCCGAGGAACGAGACCACCACCTACCTGGCGGGCGCTTCTCTGGCAGTCAACGTAGGTGCGGGCATCGGGCCGCTCGTCGGCGGTTTCCTCGCGGACTTCTTTGTCGGGCGGCAGCTCAACCTGACGTTTTCCTGGATCTCTCCGGGGACCACCGTGGACATTCCCGCCATGAGCATCATCGGGTATGATTTCCTCTTCATTATCGCGGTGATCTACGGACTGCTGACGCTGAGCCTGCTGAAAGCGGTAAACGAAGAAGGGGAAGTGACGCGGGACGTCATCCTGGAATCCCTGGTCTATCCGGCGCGGGATACATCCCGCCCGGCGAGCATGGTGCCGCAGTACAACCTTATCAGCACGTCCATGCTGGGATATCTCAAGCGTATTCCGATCCCGGGGATCGACGCCGTGGTGGGCGTGACCGCCTACCAGATAGCGGAGACGGCGCGCGCCGCCGCCAACGCCGCCCTGCAGGGCCGGAAACTCACGCAGCGGCTGACCCGGTCCCTGGAACGGGGCCTGGCGCGGATATTGAACAACAAACCGGCCTTGAACGAGCACGCCGTGGAGATAACGCGGGAAGCGACGCGAGGGGCGATGCACGTGATGGACGATAAGCCGGTACCGCTCCAGAACCTGGTGCTGCCGGTTACTTCCGGCGTCGTCGAGGCGTCCAGCCACGCCGGGGCCGACCCCCTGGAAAGCCTGCTCGGCGCGAGCCAGGGCGTTATCCAGGGCGCCGCTGAAACCGGCGCCGACCTCAGCGAGGCCACCCGCCGGACGCTGGAGGCCGCCCGGGAGATAGCGCTGAGGACGGGGATACCGGAAGAGGAAGCGGTGATACAGGCTGCCGGGGGCGTGCTCCACGCCGCGGAACAGATCGGGCCGGAAGCCGCCGCCGAGGTGGTGGAAGAGCTGCCGGAGCAGGTGCTCAGCCTGCTTACCTCGGAAGAAGAAAACGATACGATGCCGGAGAAGGACCTGACGGAGAAGCCGGAAGAAGCGGTTTAGCTTAACTCAAAAGTTAAAGGTCAAAAGTCAAAACCACAACTCAAATCTCAAAAGTATGCCTTCTGAAACTTGGCAAAGCAGCCGTTAACTGCGTTCAATCCCGAAAGGGGTGAGAAGAGTTCATCCGCCATACGAAAACAGGCAGCGCGGGCGTCCCTGCCCGCGGCTGCCGTCCCGCTTATGGTGGACCGGCAGCATGACCTGAGTTTACTGAAGGGAACCACGCCCGGAACGCCTGCTTTTCCAGATGAAAATGCCGATGCCGCCTCCCATGATGACCACAGCCCCGCAGATGATTGCGAACAACGGCCAGTTGAAGACGCCGCCGCTGCTCGATGATGGTGTAGACGCAGCGTAATTGGCGGATATGGTTGTGATGGTCAGGTGCGGTCCGACGGACTTTGTCGTCGGCGTGACGGGTTGGGTCTCTGTTATCACCGAGAACGAGGCCGACCGGCCGTTGGCGGTAACGACATTCACTCCCGGTTCCGCGGAAGATGCGGTAAAGGTTACCTCTGCGCTCGCGCCGCCTTCTATGGAGACCGTCCTGGTCTCGATGGTCTCTCCGTTGAGGCTGATGGTCACGTCGATGGTCCCCTCGACGGCAGCGGTGTTGACGATATCGAGAGATACGGTTATTTTTTCACCCGGACCGGCGGCCGCCGGGGTGACTCTCAACGGGCCGATGATGAAGTCCTCCGGAAGAGCGGCGGGCGGGGGCGGGTCTTCCCGGACGGTGAACATTGCCTGGCTGCCTTCCAGGGAAAGGGTATAGGTACCCGGCCCACCGGCGGTCAGGATGAAATCGATGTCCCGGCTCGCTCCGCCGTCCAGGGAAATGTAGCGCTGGCGCACCTCTTCCCCGTCGATTTTCAAGGAAAGAACCTTATCCCCTGCCAGGTCACCGGTATTGGCGACGGCGGCGGAAACGGTCACCACATCTCCCCGGTCCGCTTCCCGCGGAGAAACGGAGAAACCGGACACGGAGAACTCGGCCGGCCGGGTCCCGGTCAGAAGGGTATACCGGGAGAAATGGGTGATAGAGGCCGAGACGGTGTTGGCATCAGGATCGACCGTACAATCCAGTCGCTCCCAGGAGCCGGTCTCTTCATTCCAGACGGCGATAAAGAGGTTGCTTTCACCGGTTCCCTCGGGCAGCATATTATCATCGTAATAAAGGGTCAGAGTTGCCGCCGGCGAGAACGTGGAGCCGTCCGGGATGAAATCGTAGACCCCGCCTATTCTGGCCGTGCCGGGGTCCGGGTCCTGGGGGTCTGCGATGGCGGCCACGGTAATGGAAAAGAGCGGATAGCCGTTCCGGTTGAGGGCCACCGTATCTTTCTCTATGAAGAGTTCCGCCTTGATATCCACGCTCTGGGCGAGGACATCCTCCCAGAGGGCGCCGTCCGGTGAAGCCGAGCCGGATATATTGGTGAAACGTTTGTCATCGGTAGCGCCGCCTCCTCCGCCCGCCGCGGCAACTGGAGGAGCAGAAGGCGGTGGCGCCGGCATTTCTGAGAAAACGGCGGTAATGGCGTAGTCGTCATTCATCGTGATATTGGTGGAAGCGCTGTTAACGTCCCCGACGGCAGCGGTACCGCCCGCCCAGTGGGCGAACTGCCAGCCGGAGGAAGGAATTGCGGTAATATTGACGGACACGCCCAGGTCGTACGTATGATTACCGCTGGCAGGGGACACCGAGCCGCTTCCGCTGACCGCCATGGTCAGCACCGGGCGGGTGAAAACAGCGGTTAACGTATAATCTCCATCAACGGTAATGTTGGTAGAGTCGGCATTGGGGTCGGCGACCGTGCCGGTGTCCCCAATCCATCTGTAGAAACGCCAGCCCGCGGCCGGGGCGGCGGTCAGGTTCTCCGTGGCGCCGGCGGCAAAGGTGTAGTTCCCTGAGACCGGCGTTATCGTGCCGTTGCCGCTGACGGATAAGTTGAGCGTGCCGTGGGTACGGGCGAAGCTGGCAGCCACCGTCCGGTCCGTGTCCATGATGATGGTGGTGTTGGCTGAGCCGGCATCCGCGACGTTCCCCGTCCAGCCGTCGAAGGCCCAGTTCGCGGAGGCATTGGCGGTGACGGTCACATTGGCGCCCACGGGGTAGGCGTGATTGCCGGGCCCCGGGACCACCGTCCCGCTCCCGTTGACGGATACGCTCAGGACGGGCTGGTCGAACACCGCGGAGATGGAGCAGTTATCATTCAGGACAATGGTGGTATTGTCCGAGTGCACATCATCAACCGTGGCGGTGTCTCCCGCCCAGTGAGAGAAGCGCCAGCCGGCGTCCGCGACGGCGGACAGGTTGACGGTGCTGCCAACGTCGTACGTGTGGGAACCGGCGGCGGGAACGGTCGTGCCGTGATCCGCGGCGGCGATGGTCAGCGTGGCGCTATCGTTAAAATTGGCGGTGATGGAATAATCGCCGTTCATGATGATGGTGGTGATATTCGAACTCGTATCGTTCACCGTGGCGATGTCTCCGGTCCAGGAATCGAACCGCCAGCCGGAGCCGGGAGTGGCAACGAGGTTGACCGCTGTCCCGTGGGCATAGGAGCGAGTACCCGAGGCCGGGGATGTCGTCCCGGTGCCGTTGATAGAGATGGCGAGGTCATGCAGGGCCGGAGTGGTGAACGATGCGGTACCCGGCGCCCAGTTACCGCCGCCGGCATTGACGGCGTAGCAGCGGTAATAGTACGGCGTACCGGGGTCCAGGCCGGAAATATCGGTATCGAACGCGCCGAGGGCCCGGGTCCCGATGACGGCGTCATGGTCCCAGTTGCCGGCCGTCGTGCCGCCGTCATTATCTCCCCAGTAGATGTGTACGGTGGGGTCCTCGCCACCCGTGGAGGTCAGTTGACCGGTGAGGGTGGCGGTGGATGGCGTGATATCCATGGCCCCTACCCAGTTCGTCACGATGGGCGTGGTGACACCGAGGCCGTAGACGGCGCGGATACCGGCGATGTCGTCAGCATGCAGCGTCCGTTTAATCACACCCGTGGCGCCGTAGCCGTACATTATCTTGGCGCTGTCCGCCGGGTCGTACAGGTCCTTGAGGCAGAGAAAATGCCCGAACTCATGGGTGGCAATTGTCTGCACATCGAAACACCCTGCCACGGCGCCGCTTTCTGTGCTCCACTTGTAATAATCGTTGAGTTCCATGTCGCATTCGACGATGATTTTCGTTGTCGGATTATACCAGACGTAGGTAAGACCGATGGTGCCCCCCGTCCCGAAATTCCTGAACAGCACTTGATTGGTGCCATCGTAGCCGTAAGACGCCACGGATGTCGTGCCGGTGTAATTGAAGGAAAACCGTGCCCCGGCGGTGTTCCAGGTGGACGCCGCGGCCTGGATGGCGGAGCTTTCTCCGGTGCAATCCCCGCAGTTTGCGCTGATACGGAATTTGACGACCGGGTCCGGAGGGAACGACCAGTGTATGCCGTCATAGCTGTAAGAGAGGGTTTCCAGTGATTCTCCGGAAGCGTACTGAACGCTTCCGGGGATTTCTCCATCGATGGCCTGCAGTACGGCGGCTTTGAATTCTTCCACGGTCAGGTCGCCAACCCGTCCGTCGACAACGGCCAGCTTCCCCCGCGACCGGCCCGTTACCTGGTAGCTTCCCCCGGCGGGCTGTGCTGTCCCGAATGCCACCTGCGAGAATTGCAGCTCCGGTTCCCTTTCGAGGAAGACGACCGCGCTCTCGTTTTGTGTAAAGCCCGGCGTATTGGAGACCCACTGGCCGATGCCGTCCACTTCCCCGCCGGGAACGGTCACGGTTATCGTATCTTCCGGCGTGCCTTTCAGCACTTCATCCACGGAGAGGCGGACGGAGGAGAAGATGGCGGTGCGGTCCTCGTTCCAGTAGCTGGTGAGGTCGCTGACGGTGCCGATGATGATGTCCGAGGCGCTGTCCGTCAGGGCATCGAGTGAAGAGGTGTAACCGGCAATCTCATCCGGCGGGGGGGTAAAAACGGACGCGACGGCCCTCTGGGTGACGGGCCCTTGAAAATTCAGTCCTGCAATAAGGGTCAGAATTACACTGACGATTAGAAACGGAAAAAGAACATGCCTGCCGGGCAAAAGGAAGCAACCCCCTACCAGGGAGTATACTTAGGCGCATCCGTAGGCGTCAATCACTAAAAAGTAATGGAAAACCGCAGGCTGAAGAAACTTCATAAGAGTAGTAAAGCTAATATGTCTTTTACGTGAGAATACGTATTTTCCTGCTAAGGGCCCTGGTGCAGTAAGGTGCGGCGGGCTTCTTCGCTGACGATGCGGCGTACTTCGTTGTACGGCAGGTCCTTCTCCGCGGCTATCTTCCTGACATCATCATACTCCGGAGTGACGGAGAGGACGTCTCCTTTGTATTCCTTGATCTTGACGCTGACGGCGCCGAGGCTGGTCTCGACCTCGACGTTCCGGCGCTCGGCGGTGCGGCGTTCCACGGGCCGGACCCGTATCCCGAGCGTGGTGGTCTCGCGCATGATGATATCGGTCAGCCCTGGTTCTTCCGAGGCGGGGGCCAGGACGCTCAGCATGACCGCCGGGCGGTCCTTCTTCATCTGTATCGGCGTGTACCAGACGTCCGCGGCGCCGGCATCGAACAGTTTTTCCATGAGGTAGCCGTAGACCTGCGGGTTCATGTCATCGATGTTGGTTTCCAGCAGCGTCATGCCGGCGGTCCCGGCGGTCTGCGCCTGCTCCCCGAGCCAGACACGCAGGACGTTCGGCCAGCCGGGGAAGTCCCGGCCTCCGGCGCCGTAGCCCGCGCCGGTCACGCTCATGCCGGGCTGCCCGAAGGTCGCCAGCGAGGTTATCAACGCCGCGCCGGTTGGGGTTACGAGTTCCGCCTGGGGCCGTCCCGGTTCGTCGCCGGGGCGCAGCGGCGCCCCTGCTTCGGCCAGTATCTGTAATGTAGCCGGGGCCGGGGCGGGCAGGCGGCCGTGCTCGGTCTGTACCGAGCCGCTCCCGGCGGGCAGGGGAGACGCGTAACACCGTTCGATGCCCAGGACATGCAGCCCCAGCACCGTCCCGACGATATCGACGATGGAATCCACGGCGCCGACTTCGTGGAAATGCACGTCTTCCACCGGTACGTTGTGGATACCGGCTTCCACCGCCCCGAGCCGTCGGAAAATATCACTCGCCTTCTCCTTGACCGGTCCCGGCAGGCTGCTGTCCCCGATATGATGGAGGATATGGGACAGCGAGCGATGGTGGTGATGGTGTTCTTTATCGATGACGACATCGAACTTGGTGGCGGATATCGAAGAACGCATGACCTTCGTGGCGGTCAGGCGGAAACCGCTGAAGCCCAGGCCGGCCAGGCCGTCTTCGAGGGCTTTCAGGTCCAGGCCGGCATCGAGCAATGCCCCGAGGATCATGTCCCCGCTGGCGCCGGAAAAACAGTCGAAATAGGCTATCTTCGTCATACGCTTTTTTCCTCTTGGGCCGGACCGGTGTTCAAGCTGCCCATGCGGTACCCGGCCAGGTCCAGCGCTACATACGTAAACCCGAGGTCCTGCAGGCGCTTCACGACTGCTTCCCGGGTGCCGTTGGCGATGAGCTTCTTCATATCTTCCGCGGCCACTTCGATACGGGCGATAACGCCGTGGTGCCGCACGCGCACTTGCCGGATGCCGAGGCCGTGGATATAGCCTTCAGCCCTGGCGATGGTGGTCAACAGGTCCTCGGTGATATGCGTTCCGTAGGGTATCCGGGAAGCCAGGCACGGCGAGGCCGGTTTGTCCCAGGTGGGCAGGCCCAATTCACGGGAGGCGGCGCGTATTTCCTCTTTGGTCATCTCCGCTTCAACGAACGGGCTGCGGACGCCGGCTTCCAGGGCGGCGCGGCG
>CAZPSP010000058.1:0-15118 GCA_964589285.1 uncultured Dehalococcoidaceae bacterium
TCGGCTTTGTAGACAACACCGGTCGGGTTGTTCGGGGAATCGATGAGGACGGCCTTGGTCCGGGGACCGATGTTTGCTTCCATGGCATCCAGGTCGGGCAGGAAGTCCTCGCCGGTCGGGGACGGTTTCACCACGCCGTCGTGGTTCTCGATGTAGTTGAAGTAGTCCACGAACCACGGGATGAACACGATGACCTCGTCGCCGGGATTGAGGATGGTCTTGAGCGCCACGTTGATGGCGCCCGCCGCGCCCACGGCCATTATCACGCTCTTGCCGGTGATGTTGACGCCGGTCTCTTTCCTGAGCTGGGCGGCCACCGCTTCGCGGGTTTCCGGGTAGCCGGCGTTCTCCATGTACCCGTGCATTCCCTTGAAAGGATGGTCCGCCAGTTCCCTGATGGCCCGTTTGAATTCCGGCGGCGGTTCCATGATGGGGTTGCCCAGGGAGAGGTCGTAGACGTTCTCGGCCCCGTACTGCTTCTTCATGGCGATGCCCTCTTCGAACATGCGCCGGATCCAGGAGCCGACCTCCATGCCTTTTTGGACTCTAGCCGATACGGACACCTTCGATTTCCTTTCTGCCCAGATCGAACGCGGCCAGGTTGATCTGCCGGAGCTTTTCCGGCAGCCGCTGCCTGATGCTCTCCCGCCAGATATCAGCTTCGATGGGGGCGAAGACGGAGAAGCAGCCCAGCATGAGGATGTTCAGGGTCCGTTCATTGCCGAGTTCGCGGGCAAGGCCGTTGGCGTCGATGAAATGGACGTTTTCCGTGACCCGTTTCAGGGAAGCATCGACGTCCTCATGGGTGGGGTAAGTCTCCTTGCCGAGGCTGCAGGACAGCGGCGGCTGGATGTATCCGTTGATGATGGCGACACCGCCGGGACGGAGGTAGTGGCTCCAGCGGGCGCCTTCGAGGAGTTCGAATGAAAGAATAAGATCAACCTCACCGTCCTTGATAATAGGTGACCAGACCTTCGGGGCGAGACGCACGTGGCTGACGACGCTGCCGCCGCGCTGGGCCATGCCCAGGGTATCGGTCTTCTTGACGTCGAAGCCGGCCGCCAGCGCGGTCTCCCCGATGATGTCGCTGGCCAGGACCACGCCCTGACCGCCGACGCCGGTAATGAGGATGTCCATTTTGTCAGTTACTTGCATTGTTCCTGTCCTAAGCGGAGATTGCTTCCTGCGGGCAAAGCTGCTCGCAGAGGCCGCAGATGTCGCCGGCGCACAAGGAGGGCTCGATGAATATCTTCCCGTTCTGGCGCTGTATCGCCGAACAGCCGAGCCTCAGGCACAGCCCGCAGTCGACACATTTCTCGGTATCTACCTGGCGCGGGTTGGAGCGGGTCTTTATCTTCACGGCGCAGGCGCCGCGGGTAATGATCACGGACACTTCGTCCCGGTTGAGGGAATCGCGCAGGCCGTTGCGCAGGGCCTTGATATCGAAGGCGTCGATGGTCTTGACGTCCTTCACCCCGAGGCCGCGGCAGAGGGCTTCTAGGTCCGCGGCGATGGTCTCCCGGCCCTGGGCGGTGATGCCGGTCCCCGGGTGCTCCTGGTGGCCGGTCATGGCCGTGGTACGGTTGTCCAGGATGATGACGGTGATGGGAGCGGCATTGTAGACCGCGTCCAGCAGGCCGGTCATGCCGGAATGGAGGAAGGTGGAATCGCCGATGATAGCGACGACCTTGTTCTGGAGACCCGCCTTGGTCATGCCGATGGCCTGCCCGATACCGGCGCCCATGTCCGTGGTGGTATCAAGGACGCTGAGCGGCGGATAGGCGCCGAGTGTGTAGCAGCCGATGTCTCCGGTCACGACTATCTTCGGCTCCTGCGTCGAATCGATGTCCGGGTCGACGAGCTTGTTCCGCTGCCCCATGTTGTTCAGCGTGAAGTAGATGCCGGTATGCGGGCAGCCGGGACAGAGCAGGGGCGGCCGTTTCGGGAGGCCGTCCGTGGGTTCAACGATGGCTGTCTCGATTTCCGGAAGGAGACCGGCCCGGATGCTGCTCTCGGAGATGATGCGGGTGTTCAGTTCGCCTACAATGGGGAAAACGTCCTTGCCGGTAACCTCGACGCCCATGGCCTTGATGTTCTCTTCCAGAAAGGGGTCCAGTTCTTCTACAACGACGAGTCTCTTGACCCCCGCGGCAAAACTGCGGATGAGCTTTTCAGGAAGCGGCCAGGACATACCCAGTTTCAGGAAAGAGGCTTCCGGGAACACTTCACGGGCGTAGACGCTGGCGATGCCGGCGGAGATGATACCGACGTCCCGGCCCTTCCACTCGATGCGGTTGAACGGGAAGGTCTCGGAATAGGCCGCCAGCTTCACCATGCGCTCTTCGTTGAGGCGGTGACGCGGCAGCGCCCATACCGGCATCATGACGTATTTTTTCATATTGTAGTAGAAACGGGGTTCGGGATTCTTGATGGTGCGTGTCCGGTTGACGTCCACGGCGGATTTGGAGTGGGAAATACGCGTCGTGGTGCGGAAAATCACCGGGGTATCGAACTGTTCGCTGATGTCGAAAGCGCAGCCCATGAGGTCGTAGGCGTCCTGGCTGTCCGCCGGTTCCAGCATCGGCACCTTGGCGAGGCGGGCGTAGTGGCGGTTGTCCTGTTCGTTCTGTGAGGAATGGATCTGCGGGTCGTCCGCGCAGACCAAGACGAACCCGCCCACGACGCCGGTCATGGAAACGCCCATGAAGGCATCGATAGCCACGTTCAGCCCGACGTGCTTCATGGAGGCCATGGAGCGAATGCCGGTGTAGCAAGCGCCCATGGCGACTTCGACGGCGACCTTCTCGTTCGGCGACCATTCCGCGTAGATGTCCTTGAATCTTGAGAGGTTTTCCAGGATCTCCGTACTCGGCGTGCCGGGATAAGCGGCGGCGAGCTGGACGCCGCTGTGGTACGCGCCGAGAGCGATGGCTTCATTACCGGATAACAGTTGAAGTGTTTGTTTCATCCTGATTCACGCAAAACGCACAATTATTGGCCTTGTAGTATCGAAATGAGCATATCACAGAACTAAAAGCTGCGCAATATCTTTCTCATTCCGGCGGCCTTCATTCATTTTATCATAGGGCCGCGTAAAGTGACAATGAGGCAGGAGGTAAATGACAAGGACAGAGAGATGAACACTAGACACTATTATGAATTGGACGGTCCCGGTTTTCCCAGCGGTATCAGGAAGATGACCGATACCAGGCCGCCGATCCCGGCGGCGATGAACGACCACGTCAGCGCGCCGGTGATATCGGCCAGCCAGCCGGCGATAATGGGGGACAGCGTCAGTCCCACACCGAGGAAAACCGTCCAGAGGCCGACGATAATGCCGCTCAATTCCCGTTCGAAATAGTCCGAGGCGCAGGCGGCATAGAGTGCCCAGACCGCTCCGTAACCGGCGCCGAAAAAGGCCACGGCCAGGTAGAATGCGGGTCCGGAAAGCCAGGCCATCCCGGCGCAGCCGGCGGTAATAAGCAGGCCGCAGAGGACCAGGATATACTTGCGGCGCACCTTATCCGAAACATAGCCGAGGATGATCTTTCCAGCGATGGCGCTGGCACCGGTGATGACGACCAGCCGGGTGGCGGCTTCATAAGAGAAAGCCAGGTCCTGGTTGGCGTAGGTAACGAGAAAGGTCAGCGGTACCATGACCGCGAACCCGGTGAGAAGATAGGCCAGCCCGATGAGCCAGAGACGGCCGTCGCGGAGGAGGCGCCGGTATATGGTAAAAATGGGGCCTGGACCGGTCCGGGAAGTTTGCGAGGGGCTCTGTGTCTGCCGGGGAGGGTCCCTTACCAGGATGTAGGTCAGAATTCCGAGTATCATCGCCATGCCGCCCATAACCATCCAGGCGCGGTTCCAGCTTTGTACAGCAATGATTTGAGGCAGGAGGGTGCTGACCAGGATAAGCCCGAGCGCGCTGCCGATGTCTATCAAAGCCAGCGTGGTACCGCGATATTTGTCGGTGGTCCATTTCTGCGCCAGGGCCATGACCGGGACCCAGGTGGCCGCCGCCCCGATCCCGACAATGGTAAAGTACAGGGAAGCGACGACCACAGACGAAGCATAAGCCATGAGAAATGTTCCCGCCCCCAGGATCAACATGAACAGGGTGAGCAGCCGGCGAACGTTGAGACGGTCTGCCATCAGGCCGAGCAGCGGTGAACCGATAGTGTAGGCGATGAAGAAACAGGAATAGATGACGCCGGCCTCGGTCTTGGTGATATTCAGGGAAGGCAGCATTTCCGGCAGGAGTATGCCGTACCCGTACCGGATACAGTAGGCGATGAGAACGATAAGAAAACAGGCGGTAAAGACAGCCCAGCGGCGTTTGTGAACGGAGACTGATGATGTTTCGATGCTTGTCATTTCCGGAACGTCACCCGAATGCTGTATTTTGCCAAACCTTACCGCCTGATGACGATGACCGAAGTAATCATGCTAGCCGCGCAAGGTGAGCGATATCTGTCGTAACGGTAATTTGTGTCAATACTAGGCTATCACCGGCACAGGTGTCAAAAGATGATTTCTATCGGAAGACCTAGCCGTTCGTGGTTTACGTATGATACCATATAACCATATGGACGCGCAGTGGTACAACTCCTCTATCGAGGATGTTTTCAAAACGCTTGGTTCTCGTCAAGGGGGACTCACCGCTGACGAAGCGGCCGAACGCCTGGAAAAATATGGCCTGAACCAGCTGGAAGGCCGGAAAAAGTCCTCAGCTGTCGTACGGTTTCTTTCGCAGTTCCTGAGCCCGCTCATTTATGTCCTTCTCGTGGCGGTTATTATTTCCTTCGTTGTTGGGCATTACACCGATGCCTGGGTCATCCTCGGCGTCCTCATTCTGAACGCTATCATCGGGTACGTACAGGAGTCCAAAGCCGAACAGGCCATGGAAGCGCTGATGAAGCTGGCGTCTCCGAAGGCCAGTGTCCGGCGTGACGGCCGGCAGAAGGAAATCCCTGCCAGTGAAATAGTTCCCGGCGACATAATTCTCCTGCAGGCCGGTGACAAAGTACCTGCTGATTGCCGGCTCTTTGAAGCATCCAATCTCAAAATCAACGAGGCCACCCTGACTGGAGAGTCGGTGGCGGTTGATAAAAAAGTCCGTCCTATCGAGGGGGAGCTTTCGGTATCGGAACGCGTGAATATGGCCTTCATGGGGACTGTCGTCACCTACGGCCGCGCAGCGGGTATCGCCGTGGCTACCGGGATGAGTACGGAGATGGGGCGTATCGCAACCGGTCTCCAGGAAGTCAAGTCTGAAAAGACGCCGCTCCAGGAAAGCATTGCAAAGCTCAGTAATTATATCATTTATCTTTTCCTCGGTATCAGCGTGATACTCGTCCTCGTCGGGATTTACAGAGGAATGGAATGGCTCGATATTTTCCTCCTGGCGGTGGCTGCCGCCGTCTCGGCGATACCTGAAGGTTTACCCGCGGTCGTTACCGTGGTGCTCGCGATGGGCATGCGATATATGGCGAAGCGGAACGCGGTGGTACGGAAACTCGTCGCCGTGGAGACGCTTGGTTCGGCCACCGTCATCTGCTCGGACAAGACCGGTACATTGACGCTCAACCAGATGACGGTCCGCAGCATGTTTGTCGGCGGCCGGTGGGTCGAGGTCACTGGTGAAGGATACGCTCCGGAAGGCACATTCCGTATCGACGGCCAGCCGGTTACCATCAGCGAAGATCCGGACGTTGCGCTCCATCTCAGGATAGGGGCGCTCTGCAACGATGCCACGCTCACGAAGAACGAAGAAGGCAACTGGGAGATATTCGGGGACCCGACGGAGGGCGCCCTCGTTGTATCCGCGGCCAAAGCGGGCTTCGAGAAAGACGAACTGGGGCGTGAGTATCCCAGAATCGATGAAATACCGTTCCAGAGTGAGAACCTCTATATGGCGGTGCTGGCGACCTTCCATCCGTCCGGCGCCGGACGGGTCGCCTACGTTAAAGGCGCTACCGAGAGGATACTGGAATTCAGTTCATCTTATCTCAAAGATGGAGAAGTGAAGCCGCTGACCGAGGAAGCACGGCGGGAGATCGAGGAGGCATCCCGGGAAATGGCCCGGGCGGCGATGCGCGTTATCGCCACGGCATACGTCGAATTGCCGGAAAAAACGGACGACCTGGAAGAATCGCATATCCGGGGAGAACTGATTTTTACCGGGCTTAACGGCATGGCGGACCCGCCGCGGGAAGAGGTCAAAGAATCTATCCGTCTTTGCCGACAGGCGGGAATCAAAGTTGTCATGATCACCGGCGACAACAAGATCACCGCGGAATCGATCGCCCGGCAACTGGAATTGCCTGAAGGCAGATCGATGACGGGAACGGAACTGGCGGACATCCCGGATGAAAGCCTGGCTGAACAAGTGGAATCCATCACTGTGTTCGCCCGGATAGAGCCGATCCAGAAACTCAGGATAGTCAACGCGCTCAAGAGCCGCGGGCACGTCGTGGCTATGACGGGCGACGGTGTTAATGATGCTCCGGCATTGAAAACAGCCAATATCGGCATTGCCATGGGCATCACGGGGACGGATGTCGCTAAAGAAGCCGCGGACATGACGCTGGCTGATGATAATTTTGCTTCCGTCGTTGCCGCGGTGGATGAAGGCCGGGCTATATTCAACCGACTGCGTAACGTTATTTTCCTCCTGCTCAGCACAAACATCGGTGAACTGCTTGCCCTGATTCTATCGATATTGTTCATTGGAGATGCGCCGTTGTTGGCCGTACAAATTATCTGGGTAAACCTTGTAACGGATACCACATCGTCAATCCCTCTCGGACTTGAACCCAAGTCCGGGGATGAACTCAAGCAGCCGCCCCGCCATCCCTCGGTGGGTATTGTTTTCCCCGGGCAAGTCCTCCGCATCCTCTTCATGGCGGCCTTCATGGGCACCTCCATCATGTTGGTCTTCAATTGGGCCCAGTCCCACGTTTCCATAGAGGAAGCACGGACAATCGCATTCTGTACAATGGTAACTTTCGAGTGGCTCCGCGCGTTTAATGCCCGATCGGATGAACGCACCATTTTCGGTCTCGGAGTATTCCGCAACCGCTGGCTCATCGGAGCTATAGTTATAGCCATATGTCTTCAGATGGCAGTCATCTATGCTCCGCCTTTACAGACGGCCTTCCGTACCGTTCCTCTGGGGCTCGATAAGTGGGGCATCGTCATCATTGCCCCGTTCAGCTTGTTCATTATCGAAGAAGCTCGCAAGGCGCTGTTTCCACGGTTATTCACACTTGGGAAGTGGAAACCGGTTAGAGAAAAATGAGACCTGGTTGCCTGTTCGTGATGGAGGGAGAATAGCTTATGACGGATGTTGAAAGAGAACTTGAGAAAAGATTTGTCTGTGCTAAATGCAAAAATACTGGCGCTGAAGTAAAAAGCCTGGCCATGTCCGGCACCGGGCTTTCACGCCTGTTCGATATTCAACATAATCGCTATGTCTTCGCTTCCTGCAGGAACTGCGGTTATTCGGAGGTCTACAACCTGGACATCCTGGAGGGCCGCCGCGACGACCTGGGGAATCTCCTGGACATCATGTTCGGTTAACCATCCGGTACGGACCGCATTGACAGTCCTCCAAACCGTGGTATCCTGTTTTACGGCACACGGAGGCACCGGATGCAAACACAAGCTCCGTCCTGGAACAAAGAACGGCTTTGTTCTCTCATCAAGCAACAACTCGGTAACAGGCGCCTTATCGTCGTTTCCAACCGGGAACCATACGAGCATTATTATTCAGATGATGATATTGTATGGAAACGTCCGGTCGGCGGCCTGACGGAAGCCCTCGATCCCGTCCTGCGTGCCGCGGGCGGTTGCTGGGTAGCGCATGGTTCCGGAGATGCCGACCGTGATTCGGTGGACAACCTTGATTGCGTGGCCGTTCCGCCGGACTCCAAAGAATATACGTTACGACGTATCTGGCTCGATGCTGGAGAGATTCAGGGTTATTATCTTGGGTTGGCCAATGAAGCTCTCTGGCCGCTTTGCCATGTCGCCTTCGTTCCACCGGTCTTCAATGAAGAGCACTGGCAAATATACCGCTCCGTCAACCGGAAATTCGCCGATGCCGTTCTGGAAGAGATAGGAGAGCATCAAGCAGTCATAGTTATTCAGGACTACCACCTGGCGCTGACGGCACGAATGTTAAGGGAGGAGCGCCCCGACCTGACTATCGGGCAATTCTGGCACATTCCATGGCCGCCGTATGATGTCTTCCGTACCTGTCCCTGGCGGGAAGAGATCGTAGAGGGGCTGCTCGGTAACGATCTGCTCGGTTTCCACACGCGGCACTTTTGCGGCAATTTCATCGATGCAGCCGGACAATTGACGGGGGTGATGGATCGAACGAAGATAGCCGCCTTTCCCATCAGCGTGGATTTCGAGCAAATTTCCAGCGATGCCGCACAACCGGAAGTGGAAGCCGAAATAGCGCGGCTGGAGAAGGAGTTGGACCTCAAGGGAAAAACCATCGGATTGGGGATGGACCGCCTGGATTATACCAAGGGTATCCCGGAACGGCTGCTGGCTTACGAGCGGTTCCTCCGGGACAATCCGGAATACCGTGGTAAAACGGTCTTTATTCAAGCGGGTATGCCGAGCCGCGAGAAAATCGGCGCGTACCAGAAACTGGGAAATCACATCGAAGGAATAATAAACTCGATCAATGATGAATTCGGCACGGGGCACTGGCAGCCGGTCATTGCCATGTCCGGGCAGTTGTCTAACGTTACGCTCAATGCGCTGCGCAGGCTCGCGCATTTCTGCGTGGTAAGTTCGCTGGATGACGGCATGAACCTGGTGGCCAAGGAATACGCGGCCGCCCGCAATGATGAAGACGGAGTTCTGCTGCTCAGCGAGTTTACCGGCGCCGCCGCCGAGCTGAAGGATGCACTCATCATAAATCCTTATGACATCGCCGGCTTTGCCGGGACCATGAAATTAGCGATGGAGATGTCCGGAGACGAACGCCGACGGCGTATGGCTGGTCTGCGAACGGTGGTCAGAGAAAACAACATTTACCACTGGGCAGCCGAACTCCTGTCCCGTCTGACCGGCATAATGGAAGGGGAACGATGAGATACTTGTTCGATGTCTGGGAAGACTTTTCCAACGCCTGCCTGGCGGCGTCTCACATTATCTTTCTATCAGACTACGACGGGACTCTAACGCCGATCGTCAGCCGGCCGGAGGACGCCCTTATCTCAACCGAGATGAAAGAACGATTGACCGATCTGGCGAAGGTCCCGAAATTCAGCGTCGGGATTGTCAGCGGGCGCGGGCTGGAGGAAGTGCAATCGATGGTGGGCATCGGTGAGATCTACTACGCCGGTAACCATGGGCTGGAGATCAGAGGCCCCGGCATCGATTACATCAATCCGGAAGCGGAACAGTCCATTGCGGTGATCAATGAGCTGGCTGCCCGGTTCGAAGAGCTGTTCCGGTCCACGGAAGGTATCATCATCCAGAACAAGAAATTGAGCATGAGCGTCCACTACCGGCTGGTCAAGCCGGATGATGAGCCGATGGTGGAAATGACCGTTCGTAATACGGTGAAACCGTATATCGATAACAGGAAGGTCCGCCTTTTTCCAGGGAAGAAAGTATGGGAGATCCGCCCGCCGATGAATTGGGACAAGGGGAAGGCCGTCCAGTCGATCCAGGACCTTATAAGGAAGAAAGAGCAAAAAGACGATATCCTGACGGTGTTCCTGGGCGATGACACGACCGATGAAGACGGTTTTCGCGTCGTGCAGCCGCCGGACGGATGGAGCATCTACGTGGGGCCGGAAAGCATGAGTTCAGCGGCGGGTTACTATCTCAAGGACACCGGCGAGGTAGGGCGATTACTGCAGCGGCTGGCAGGGTTGAGGTAAAGATTAACCCTGCTGACTCCGACGTTCCTCGATCAGTTCATCAGATAAACGACGTCCTTCGGGTACATAGTGACGGACAACTTGTTGGGCTCGTTTTATCCGCAGCGATAAGGCTTTAGCATTTTCTTTGGTTTTATCCCGCTTGTTCATATTCACCTGTGGATTGTACCATGAAAAATCGGTGAAAAGTGCTAATCGGCGGGATTTGTGAAAATGCTTGTGCCGAACAGTCGTTTCCTCTTCCGGGGGCATTAGGCTCCTTTCCATGGTATACTGGTAGAAGCGATTCCAACGGAGATGTCCGATGCCGATGCGGGCTTTTTTTACTAATATGTCAGTGCCGATGCCGTTGCATCGCAAGCTTTACCTGGTGTTCCGGAACAATATGATAAAAATCGTGAAACGGCAAAGCTGCTGCGGGCATCACGGCGAACCCGGCTGCTGACAGGCGGCCGATCCTCCCGGTCAGGGAGAACACGGGTACCATCACCATAACCGCTAAACAGGAAAGGTAAAAAAGTGGTGTATTACTTCGCTTACGCCAGCAACCTCAGCAAACAAAGGATGCGGCAGTGTTGCCCGGATGCCAGGCCGCTTTTTACCGCCACACTGCCCAATTACAGGGTCATCTTCACCGGCTGGTCGAGGGAATGGCGGGGCGGCAAGGCCGCGGTCCTCTCCTCTCGCGGAGACAAAGTAAAAGGCGCCCTCTATGACGTTACGGACGCCTGTCTGCGCAAACTTGATAAATTGGAACCCGGTTATTCACGAATGAATGTCACGGTCTTCGATGAAGACGGACAGGCTCACCAGGCGGTGACATACTTGAAAACCGGACAACTGGATGAAGCCGCTCCTTCACAACAGTACGGTGAAATAATCCGGCAGGGGTACCGTGACTGGGGGATTGTTTGAAAACAAGCAACACTCGAACAACACAAGCCGAACAACCGGGTACTGGGTTAAGATTGCAGGTTAACTTTGTTGTACCTCCAGGTACAATAAGGTACGATAAATACATACCGGACAGGTAATGGAGGATTTCGATGGCAGCAGCTACTCATGATGTCAAAGACAAGGCGCAGGCGGGCATGGGCCGGCAGCGGATAGACTGGGCTTTCCGGGAGATGCCGGTGATCAAGCTCATCCGCGAACGCTTCGAGAAAGAAAAGCCGCTCAAGGGAGTCCGCATTTCCGGTTGCCTTCACATTACGACGGAGACTGCTAATCTGGCGCTGACATTACAAGCCGGCGGCGCCGACCTCGTGCTCTGCGCATCTAACCCGCTTTCCACACAGGACGACGTCGCTGCGGCGCTCGTCGAGTACGGTATTCCTACTTTTGCCATCAAGGGCGAAGATGATAAGACGTATTACAACCATGTCATCGCCGCTCTCGATCATAAGCCGCAGCTGACCATCGATGACGGGGCGGACCTCGTCACCCAACTCCACACCAAGCGGCAGGACCTCATCGGGGACATCATCGGCGGCAGCGAGGAAACGACCACAGGGGTTATCAGGCTGCGGAGCCTTTACAAGTCCGGTAATCTCAAGTACCCCATCATCGCCGTTAACGACGCCGAGACAAAATATCTCTTCGATAACCGCTACGGCACAGGGCAGAGCACTGTGGACGGCGTCATCCGGGCCACCAATATGCTGTTTGCCGGTAAGACGGTCGTCGTGGCCGGGTACGGATGGTGCGGCCACGGCCTCGCGATGCGGGCCAAGGGACTCGGCGCCCATGTCGTCGTTACCGAGGTCAAGCCGGTCAAGGCGCTGGAGGCAGTCATGGACGGCTTCACCGTCCTGCCGATGCTCGAAGCCGCCAGGATAGGAGACATTTTCATTACGGTCACCGGGGACAAACATGTCATCGATGTCGACCACTTCAAGGTCATGAAGGACGGCGCGGTGATTGCCAACAGCGGCCATTTCAATGTAGAGATCAATATTCCGGGACTGGAAGCGATGTCCACGGGCAAGAAGAACATACGGACCTTTGTGGATGAGTATAAGCTCAAGGACGGACGGAGCATCTTCCTCCTCGGTGAAGGCCGGCTCATCAACCTGGCCGCCGCCGAGGGACATCCTGCCAGCGTCATGGATATGTCCTTCGCCAATCAGGCTCTGTGCATGGAGTATCTCGTCAAGAACAAAGGGAAGCTGGAAACGAAGGTACACGGTGTACCGGACGAGATAGACAAGGACGTTGCCCGCCTCAAGCTTAAGGCTATGGGCGTCAGGATAGATACCCTGACCGCCGAGCAGGAGAAATACCTGGCGAGCTGGGAAGAAGGAACGTAAATTGTTATCTTGAGTCCTTCCGTCCTTCGACAAGCTCAGGATGAGCGGAAGGACTTCCTTAAGATGACAGTAGCAGGAAACTAAGAGAATTATCCCACGGAGGATTTGAAAAGTATGTCCAACAGCTTCTACACGTCGAAGAACTATGTATTAACATCAGAGTCCGTTACCGAGGGCCATCCAGACAAAATATGCGACCAGATATCGGATGCCATCCTTGACGACATTATGGCCAAGGACCCCTTTGGGCGGGTAGCCTGTGAAGTTGCGACGACACGCGGCCTGGTAGTCGTCATGGGCGAGATCACGACGAAGACGTATGTCGATGTACCCAGGATCGTCCGTGATGTGGTGACGAAGATAGGCTATACCCGGCCGGAATATGGCTTCGACGCGGAATCGATCGGCGTGATGGTCTCCATCAACGAGCAGTCAACCGATATCGACCAAGGCGTGAGCAAGTCCCAGGAAGCCAAGGAGAGCGCCGGGGTCAGCCATCTCGATGAGATAGGCGCCGGCGACCAGGGCATGATGGTGGGTTTTGCCTGCAATGAAACGCCGGAACTCATGCCGCTGACCATATCACTAGCGCACCGGCTCTGCCGGAAGCTCGCCGAAGTCAGGAAGGACGGCACCCTGCCGTACCTGCGGCCGGACGGCAAGTCCCAAGTCACGATACAGTATGTCAAAGGAGTACCCAAGAGAATAGACAATGTAGTTATCGGCGCGCAGCATGATGACGATGTGGATACCGAGACGATAAAGAAGGATGTTATCGAAAAAGTAATTTTACCCATCCTGCCGGCGGACCTCGTCGATGAAGGCACGAAGTACTATGTCAACGGAACGGGACGGTTCGTCATCGGCGGGCCGGTCTCCGATACCGGCTTCACCGGGCGCAAGATCATCGTCGATACTTACGGCGGTGTCGCGCGGCACGGCGGCGGCGCGTTTTCCGGCAAGGACTGCACCAAGGTAGACCGTTCCGGCTCCTACATGGCGCGGTACATCGCCAAGAACATCGTGGCGGCGGGACTGGCGGACCGGCTGGAGATCCAGGTGGCTTATGTCATTGGTAAGGCGCACCCGCTGTCCGTCTCCATAGAGGCCTTCGGGACCAACAAGATCGAAGTGGACGCCATCAAGGCACTCATCAACAAGCACTTCGACCTGAGACCGGGCGCCATTATCCAGAACTTCGACCTACGGCGGCCCATCTACCGGCAAACGGCGGCGTACGGCCACTTCGGGCGGACGGACATCGAACTGCCATGGGAAAAGACGGACAAGGCGGACATTCTGAAAAAAGAAGGGTTGGGATAGATTCCTAAATCTTAGATCACTGGAGGTTGCCGCATGTCACCTCAAATGACCGAAGAGCAGATCTATGAGCTTGCCCGTAAACGTGTCGAGGAGAAGAAAGGATTTTTCGTCCACCTCAGCGTTTACATCGTCGTCAATATCATCCTCGTTCTTATCTGGGTGTTCACCGGGCCCGGTTTCCCGTGGTTTGCGTTTCCACTTGGCGGCTGGGGCATCGGCTTGCTGTTTCACGGCCTCGGCGTCTTTGTATTCGATAACAACACCGCGTGGGAAAGAAACCAGATAGAAAAGGAAGCCGAAAAACTCCGTAAAAGCGGGCAGTAGGGCCCGCTTTTTTAGGATGTTCCACCATTCGCGGATCGAGATCACACCATAATGCTGCTCCGCGAGCTATACTATAACGCAGAGAGGTAGTACACCATGCCAAGTCCCATCAAGTTCGGCACGGATGGCTGGCGCGCCATCATCGCCGATACCTTTACGTATGAAAATGTCCGCTACTGCGCCCAGGGCATGGCGGGATACCTTAAAGAAGCCGGCCTGGCCGAACGCGGCGTGGTGGTTGGGTTTGATACTCGGTTCGCATCGGACGGATTTGCCGCCGCCGCATCGGAAGTGCTGGCCGGTAACGGCATCAAGGTCTATCTGGCACCCGCTCCGACGCCGACCCCCGTGGTGAGTTACGGCGTCCTGGCAAAAAAAGCAGGCGGCGGCATCGTCATAACGGCAAGCCACAATGGAGGCGAATATAACGGTTTTAAGGTCAAAGATGAGCACGGCTCTTCCGCGTCCGATGGCATTACCGCCAGGATCGTGCACCATCTGGAGATCGCCTGGGAACAAGGCGCAGTAGCGCGGCTGCCCCTGGCCGAGGCGAAACAGCGGGGGCTGGTCGTCGAGACGGACCTTGACCTGATTTACCTGGCCCAGATTGCCCGGCTGGTGGACCTGGACCGGCTGCGCAAGGCCGGGCTGAACATTGTCATCGACCCCATGTACGGAGCCGGGGCAGGCTACCTGGCGCGCATCCTGTCCGGCGGCAGCAATACAGTTACCGAGATACATGGCAACCGAAACCCGCTGTTCCCCGGGATCCATCCGGAACCCATCATGCCGCACCTGGACGGCCTTGCCAGAGAGGTTGTCGGCAAACACGCCCGCGTGGGACTGGCGACCGATGGTGACGCGGACCGCATGGGCATCGTGGATGAGAACGGCCGCTTTATTACCCAGCTCCAGGTCTACGCGCTGCTGGCATTGTACCTGCTGGAAGTCCGCGGCGAACGGGGGCCGCTCGTCAAGACACTGACGACCACCAACATGGCCTTCCGGCTCGGGGAGCTGTTTAACGTGCCGGTCTACCAGACGGCGGTCGGGTTCAAGTACGTGGCGCCCGTCATGGTGGAACAAGACGCCATAATGGGCGGCGAGGAAAGCGGCGGCTACGGGTTCAAAGGGCATGTCATCGAACGTGACGGCATCCTCGCCTGCCTCTATTTCCTCGACCTCATGGTGCAGACCGGCAAGACGCCCTCGCAGCTTATCGACTACCTGTACAGCAAGGTCGGTCCG
>CAZPSP010000059.1:0-14676 GCA_964589285.1 uncultured Dehalococcoidaceae bacterium
CGCTTCGCTCGAGCGTTTTCAAAGCTCTCCATAACGTTTCGCCACCTGCGGCCAGGTCATCTCTCGCCCGAACACATACGCCCGCTTGCGCATAGCGTGGCGTTCAAATTCGCTCCTTCGGTACCTGAAATGAGGGCTTCCCTGATAAACCCGCCATCCGGAATCCCGCCTGGGACCACGCGGAACCCAATATTGAGGAACTTTTCTGTAACCCCACCGTGACTAGCCAAGTTCTAATATCTATCCACGAGTAGGCTATTAAACCCGTTCACCCTGGGACTCTCCTTATGGCTTCCAAGGGATTACTGGGTTATGCCGTTTCGGGAGCAAGTTTACCAGTAGGTGAATGTACTGATTTTCTTTCTCCCCAGCCGGTATTTAACTATTTACTAAAGAATCCGGGAAGCGGGAATGGAAAATAACCTGCCGGTAGATTTATTCCATTGGATTTTGGCTTTCCTGCCTTTACTGGCACTGCTTGTGCTGCTGGTGGGAGTACGGTGGAAAGCTCATGAAGCCGGCGTCATCGGACTATTCATTGCCTGGATCGTGGCCCTGCTCGTCTTCGATACGCCGTTCCGTACCCTGGCTGTAGCCAATACGAGAGGTATATGGGACGCTATTTTTATTCTCTATGTCGTATGGCCGGCTCTGCTACTTTATCAGATAGCGGATAAAGCTGGGGGCTTTAACGCCCTCCGCATCGGGATTCGCCGTTTCAGCCGCAACCATCTTTTTCTCGTGCTGGCTTTCGGATGGATATTTGCGTCCTTTCTGCAGGGTATCGCCGGTTTTGGCACTCCCATTGCCGTGGCCGCTCCGTTGCTGCTGGCTATCGGCGTCAGGCCCATATATGCAGTGGTGATCCCGCTTATCGGCCATGCCTGGGCAAACATGTTCGGCACACTGGCTGTCGGATGGCTGGCAACGATTCGTGTTGTCGACCTGGAAAACCTTACGGAAACCGCGTTCCAGACCGGGATACTTCTCTGGATCCCCAATATCCTTGCCGGTTTTGCTCTTGCCTGGCTCTACGGCCGTATGAAAGGCATTGCCCGCGCCTGGCCGCTGATCATCATCATTTCGTTGATTCAAGGCGGCGGACAGCTTGCCCTGGTACTGGTCGACCCGGTCCTCTCGACCTTTATCGCTGCCACGGTCGCTCTCGCTGCACTTTATCCGTTGTCTCGCTGGAAGAGGTATCAGGAGGAAGGCGAGATCGATAGTCCGGTAATGGAGAAGCAGGAGGAGGAAAGAGAGGAGCAAAAGCCTGTCATGGGTCTCTCTATGTCCCTGCTGCCGTACGGGGTCCTCGCCGTGGCGGCAATTATCGGCTCAGCTATTCCCCCCGTCGAGAGCTTCCTCAGCGGACTCGAGGTTGGTGTACCGTTTCCGGAGACAACAACCGGATACAATGTTATCGTCGAGGCTGAAGATCCCTATTCTCCCTTTAGTCCGCTTACTCACCCCGGGACATATTTGCTTATTGCTTCCCTCGTAGCCTGGCTGGTTTACCGGGCAAAGGGGTATTTCCGCAAAGCCGAGGAACAAGAAGGAAAGGAACAGGGAATCTGGAAGGGACTGGTGTCCACCGCCGTGACGGCTTCCGTTGCCGTTACCGCTTTCCTTGGTATGAGCAAGGTGATGGACAATACCGGGCAAACCGGTGTGTTGGCTCTCGGGATCTCCGAAATCGCTCCGCCGGTGGTATACGCCTTTTTCTCAAACTGGATAGGGATACTCGGCGCGTTCATGACCTCAAGCAATACCGCATCTAATATCCTGTTTGCGCCGCTGCAGCAAACAGTGGCTCAAGCCGAGCAACTATCTGAAGCCACCATTATCGCCGCCCAGAGTACCGGGGGAGCCATCGGTAATGCTATCGCTCCAGCTAACATTGTACTTGGCTTGAGCACGATACAGAAGCTCGGTAATACCGCCAGGGTGCTGCGGAAAACCCTCATTTGGGCAGCACTTGCGGCCGTGGCCACTGGAGCTTTGACCTTGCTCCTTGATGGCATAACCTTTGTCGGGGGATAACCAAAATGAATTGGAATGGCTTAGCTTTCATACTCATGCTGCTGGCATTCGTGTTGATCACTATCGGAGTCGCGCAGGAAATCGAAGCTCTCTGGTGGGCTGGAATCGTATTGCTGGTGATTGGAAGCCTGATCCCGCCGGTTTTGAAATTTACCGGGAAGAAAGAGGAAAATAGTTAATGAGATACAACGGACCATATACCGGCCGCCCGGCGACACTGGCTTCTCGCGGCATGGTTGCCACTTCGCATTATCTGGCCAGCTCCGCGGGCCTTCATATGTTGCGGCAGGGTGGCAGCGCGGTAGATGCCGCCATTGCCGCCAACGCAGTGCTTTGCGTAGTCTACCCACACATGGCCGGTCTCGGTGGAGATGCCTTTGCGCTTGTCTGGGACCCGAAAAAACCGGGAGTGAAGGCATTGAATGCCAGTGGACCGTCCGCCCGGATGGCTAATATCGAATACTACCACCGGCTCGGACAAGAAGATGCCATTCCTTCCCGAGGGCCTCTGGCAGTCCTGACGGTACCGGGCGTCGTCGACGGCTGGCGGGAACTTCATGAGAACTACGGTTCCCTGGAATGGCGGGACCTGTTTCACGATGCGATTTATTATGCTCGTCAGGGCGTGCCGGTGGGCCGTTCACTAACTCAATGGCTGGTGGCCGATGCAGACCTTCTATCGAAAGATCCTGATACACAAACCGTGTTCCTGCCACACGGTATTCCACGCGAAGGTGATAAGCTGTTTATGAACCAGTTGGCTGGTTCTCTTGAGGAAATAGCATCCGCCGGCCCGCGGTCATTCTATGAGGGACCCATCGCAGGATCTATCTGCCGGCATCTGGAAACAACCGGCTCTCCATTACGAATGGAAGATTTCACGCATTTTCAGGCTGAATGGGTGGACCCGATTTCCACCAGTTATCGCGGCTATGAGATTTACGAATTTCCGCCGAACACGCAGGGATTTACAGCGTTGCAGATCTTGAACCTGATAGAGGAATGGGACCCGGTCACCTGGGGAGACAACTCGGCGGACTTCTATCACCACCTGGTTGAGGCGGTGAAAGTATCTTTTGCCGACAGGGATGAATGGCTGACCGACCCCAGGTTCGTGGATATACCCATCGGCCGGTTTCTCTCCAAGGATTATGCAAACGAACGCCGGAAATTGATTGATCCTGAGCACGCCCTGGTCATGGAAGAAGTACCGCCGGGAATACAGTTCGCTGGTAAATCAGTTCGCAAATCACCGGGCGGCGGTACGTGCGCCTTTAGCGCTGTCGATAAAAACGGGCTGGCAATCTCGATGATACAATCCATCTATCATGATTTTGGGAGTGCGGTACTGAGTGGAGATACAGGGATTATTCTCCAGAACCGGGGCTCATTCTTTTCCCTCGATGAAGAAGATGCTAACCGGCTCGAACCTAGGAAGCGTACTTTTCATACCCTCACACCAGGGATGGTTCTTGAAAATGGAAAGGCAATAATTGCCTTCGGTACCATGGGCGGTGAGGGGCAGCCCCAGACCCATGCGGCGATGCTGATACGCCTGATAGATTTCGGTTACGACGTGCAGCAGGCGATTGAAGCCCCGCGCTGGTTGATGGGGAAGACCTGGGGGGTACAGAGTAAAGACCTTTCACTGGAAGGCCGGATCCCGCAAGGGGTCGTTCAGGAACTGGCCTACCGGGGCCAGCCGATCAAGACCCTGCGCGATTGGGACGATAACATGGGTCATGCCCAGGTGATCCGTATCAGTGAGGAAGGTTTCCTGGAAGGAGGCGCTGACCCACGCGGAGATGGGGCTGCCTCAGGCTATTAGAAAATCGAGGTTGGATTATGGCGAATAAGCAATTCCGGGGAATCTATGAGAAAACAGGCGATGGGGGCGTACAGTTAGCCTCGAGCGCGGATCGCTGGCACCTGTACGATGACTACGTCCATTTGTCCCCGCACCACACCGAAGGGGAGTTACTCAGGTATGAGGCGGAATTACATCCCATCGTGGATAACCCGGACCGCGGAGCGCTGGTTATTATTGATATGCAGAATGACTTCTGCTCTCCCGGAGGCTGGACGGACAGGTCCGGTCTGAATTTCGAGGGATGCCGGGAGGCTATTCCCGGTATCCAGCGAGCAATAAAATCGGCAAGAGAGCAGGGAATGTGGGTCATCTGGGTGTACTGGCAGAATCGCCCGGACCTGCGGAACCTCGGCGCACCAACCCTCTACTCTTTCAAGCACTCGTTGAACCAGAAGGGAATCGGGGAAGAAATCGATAACGGCAAAGTGCTTATCCGTGATTCCTGGGGCGGTGACATTATAGACGAATTGAAGTCTCTCATGGACGAAGAGGATATACATGTCCACAAGGTCCGCATGAGTGGTTTCTACGGAACCCACCTTGACCAGGTACTGCGGACTCAAGGTATTAATACCCTTTTCCTGAGCGGCGTTAATACCGATCAGTGTGTTACCACTACCATGGAAGATGCCTATTTCCGCGACTATAATGCCATACTTCTGACCGATGCGACTTCAACATCGAGTCCGAAATATTGTAAAGACGCAGTCATATTCAACGCCAGGAATTGCTGGGGTTTTTCCATGACGACGGAGCAATACGGCAGCCCGAATAACTTCCGTTAAAAAGGGACTGAGCCACATAAAACTTCCGCGCTTTATTCAGAGACTGAAATGTGACCTAAACACACTGGTTCTGCCCGCCGTACAGTACCGCGCGTGACTAGCAACAAGACGACACCAGGGATATTACTAAAACGGCACGCTTCAAGGCATGACAGACGCTTAAGGAGTCCGTGGTTTGGTCTTTTCAGGTTATGTTTGTTCCCACGGGAAGGCATATCTTACGGTCGATTTCGCCGTTGACGCTGACTACCTTCACCTTCATATCATAAACGCGTTCCAGGTTGGTTTCCGTAATGACATCTTCCGGTGTGCCGGAGTTCAATATACGCCCCTTTTTCATCAAGGCAACCCTGTTAGAAACCATGAAGGCGTGATCCGGAAAATGGGAGGTCATGATAATCGGGATTCCTGTCCGGGCCAGTTGCTCTACTATAGCCAGCAGCCTCACCTGGTTGGCAAAATCAAGATGAGAAGTCGGCTCGTCGAGTAAAATGAGAGAAGGTTTTTGGGCCAGCACCCGGGCAAAAACCACGAGCTGGCGTTCGCCTCCGCTGAGCTGAGTATAGGGCTTGTCTTTCAAGGGAGTAATCCCCATCCAGTCCATCGCTTCCTCGGCTATTCCGATATCTGCCGGACGTGGAGCGGTGAACGGTCCGAGGTGCGGGGAGCGCCCCATGAGCACTACTTCCAGAACGGTAAAAGGGAAAGCCGGCTGGTGCAGCTGCGGCACATAGCCGATAAGCCGGGCAATTTCCTGGCGCGACATATCTGCTATGTTTCTGCCGTCTATGGCTACTTGTCCTTTTTGAACACAGATAAGACGATTCAAGCTCTTCAGAAGAGTCGTCTTGCCGCAACCATTAGGCCCCAGGAGGCACAGGAACTCACCGCTCTCAACAGTTAAATCGATGTCATTGAACCCATTAAGCCGCGCGGCGTCGTAGTGGAATGCTGCCCCGGTCACGGTAAGCTTCACAGCCACCCCCTCCTGCCCCGGTTCAGCAAGTAGATAAAGAACGGTACCCCGATTATCGCGGTAAGGATACCGATAGGCATCTCCATCGCAAACAACGAACGCGTCAACGTGTCGATGAGAAGGAGGTACATGGCGCCTAGAAGTATGGTGACCGGCAGAAGCTTCTCGTGAGACGGCCCAACAAGCATGCGGCCGATATGGGGTATTACCAGCCCGACCCATCCTATGACGCCGGCGATGCTGACAGCCGAAGCTGTTATGAGCGTGGCGCAGAAAATGATAATGAATTGCATCTTCTTGGTATCTACGCCGAGAGCCTGGGCTTCCTCTTCACCCATCGAAAGCACGTTAAACCGCCATCTGAGGAGGAAAAGAACTACAATGCCGGCAACCATCGGACCGGCCACCACCATCAGGTCGGGCATGCCGATTCCGGAAAGGCTGCCCATCAACCAGAAAACGATGGCGGGAAGTTCGTCGAAAGGGTCGGCGATGTATTTCATGAATGAGAGCAAGGCGGTAAAAAGCGCCGCTATGGCCATCCCGGCCAGTATGAGGGTCAGGGTCGGATTACTCCGGACCAGGCGGCTGACCGCCCACGTTACCGCGACCGCAATCAGGCTGAAGATGAAGGCATTGATCTGGATGGCGATCGGGTTTGCGCCGAATACGATGATACCGAAAGCCGCCCCGAATCCGGCTCCTGCCGCTACACCGAGGATATCCGGGGAAACGAGCGGATTACGGAACAGCCCCTGGAACGAAGCCCCGGAGACGGCCATCCCGGCCCCGATGAGAATAGCCGCCAGGATCCGGGGCAGGCGAAGCTGCAGCATTACGTGTTCATACACGTCCGGCCAGGTTTGCTCGATAGGGAATATCTGTGCCAGCAGTATCTTCAGCCCTTCGAAGGGAGGTACCTGGTACCGCCCCATGATGAGAGATAGGAAGAAAACCACTATCAAGGCGAGAAACACTACCCGGGCTGTGGGAAAACCACGCCGGATATGCATCCTGCCTTTTATCGGAGTCACTTCCTGGAGTACCTCGGTTTCTTGCATATTAATTTCTTACTGCGGATCTCCGAGTAAATCTGACAGTTCCTCTTCGTTCAACTCGTAGTGGTAGAAGAGTCTGTAAAATTCGGTCACATTTTCTTTTAGTTCGTCCAGCGAGATGCGGTCTGGGAAGAGCCGGTAAACGGTCCAGTATATGCCGATTATCTGATTGGGCCCCGTGGGGCCATCGAACCAGGAGAACGGGTCTTGCGGCCTGACGAATACCTTCCCTTCCTGTACAGCCCGCAGTTGCTGCCAGCGCTGGTCGTTCATGATGGTATGGTAAAGGTCTTCCTGACTGGCCCGGCCGATGATGATTACGTCCGGATCCCACATCAGTACCTGCTCCATCGAAACTTCCACCATACCGTATCCGCCGGCGAGGCTGACATCAGCGACGTTACAACCTCCGCAAAGGTCGATGAGCTCAGTATGGGCCGAGCCAGACGGGTCGGTGGACAGGCCGTTATTACCTTCGGCGTAGTATACCTTTACCCTTTGTTCTTCGGGGACGCTGTCCCTGGTATCGTCGGCAAACTGGAGCGCCTGTTTGTAGTAGTCCAGCAACACTTGGGTTTCGTTTTCTTTACCCAGCAGGTCACCGAGGAATTCCATCGCTTCGGGGTAATCACTCAGGCTTGTTCCTGTCTGTAAACCAACAACCGGAACGGAGCCGAAATTCGCCTGGCGTTCTTCAAGGGCATCTTCCCGGCCTTCGATAATGATATCAGGCTCCAGCGCCAAAAATTCCTCGTAATTGCCGGACTGCTTGCCGAACCAGCCGCCGACTATTGGAAGGTCTAGACACTGGCTATTGAGTAGTCTGCCGTTAGGTTCAAAATTTAGACCCAGCATTTTCTCCGGAGCGATCATCAATGCCATCAGCATTTCCAGGGAGCCTGTGCACAATATGTTATCCATATTTTCGGGCACTTCGAGATCACGCCCGTACATATCCTGAATAAAGATTGTTTGAGATGAAGCGGCTTCCTTATTTCCTGTTTGACTGCACCCAGCTATGCTGGATAACAGCAAAACTAATACCGCTGAAGTAAGGAGTAGTTTTCTGATCATAATCATCCTTCCTTGACTGAACTGACCGATCTCACACCAGGCGTGAAAAACGGTCCTGTAAATATGTCAACGGCGGAATTAAGAGGAAAGGACATAGAAGGATGCTGGACACAAAAAAGCGTTCCCTGTTGAAAAGGAAACGCTACACAATATCGAACCTTGTATCCATTTATTCCCCTTTCCAATTACGGGAAATATTACCGTTTCCAGTAATACCGCCGAGATTTTTCATCTACCGGTTGCCTGCCATAGATTTTTCATCCTTAGGCATGACAACTTTGGAGAATAACCAATTATAGAACGTATTCCGGAATTAAGTCAAATTTGAGGAAGTTAACGGCTTCGGGAAGAAGGTATTGTCAGCCATGAAGCGATTTCATCACCGAGATTGTCCCGGTTCTCCGCAGTGACTAAGACGGTCGTTATCCGGGTCTTGAATCGGGGCAGCAACACCCCAAGTAGCTCTTCCCGGATTACCACGAGTGCGTGCGCGAATGTACCTTGCTCGAGTTGATTGAAGGCAGCAGCGAACCCTTCCCCTCTCACTTCCAGGTGCCCCAGTTCATCTATGAAAAGGAGGTCGCTGGATAGCCCCCTTTCCAAGGCTTTTATTCCGAACTCTATTCCCTCGGGACTGAAGTAGTACTGCCCCACTTGCGGCCCGCGGTATTCCGGTTTTACGCCCGCCAAAATTGTGGTCTTTCCGGTTTCTACGTCCTCAATGATAATTCCGGAACCTGAAGATTTATAAGATACAAAACCTCCACATTGAAGCCCCTGATCACGGGCAAGTCTGGAAACTTTCTTACATACCGTGGACTTACCGATTCCTCTTTGACCGGAGAGGACTATTATTCTATCTGCTTCAGAATTCATCTTGACTCAATTGTATCATGAACCTTTCTAACGCTGTATACTGAGAGAAAAGGTGAAACTAAAGTCTTTTCCAGTACTACCTTGTGATACCTCCGCTCCATTGGGGCTTCCGGGGTTTAAGAATATTGAATACTGAAATCTTAACGATGTTACAGTGGGTTTGCATTACTATATTATGAAAACGTAGGAGGATTGCATTCTTGAAAAAATTCCTGATTATTACGGTAGTAATTGCTTTGCTGGGTGTCATGCTTTTTACGGCGGGTTGCTCCTCAACAAAAATCAGTGACATCCTGGCTCAACCGGATAAATATGCAGACAAAGAGATCAGTGTCAGCGGCACAGTAACTGAAAAATATTGGGTTGATATTCTAGGCGTTTCAGCCGGGGCCTGCCAGATTGACGATGGATCGGGTAAGATATGGGTGATTACACAGCAAGAACCACCGGAGGAAGGAGAAAAAGCCTCAGCCAAAGGATTTGTCGAGACAGCTGGCAAAATAGGAACCCGGTCCTTCGGTACGGTGATTATTGAGAAGACCGAAAAATAATATATTTATGTTAAGGTAAAAGCCATCATATTGATTATTATGATGGCTTTTTTATCCATTATGATCTTACCAATAAATAGCTCAGGCAATCCGATAGAATACCGCAACACTAAGTCAACACGGTCAGATCTAACTGCTTCAGACCAACACGTTCCAAACGAAGCAGGGCTTCTTTCTTATCGAGGCCTCCCGCATAGCCGGTCAAGCCGCCATCGGCTCCCACAACACGGTGACAGGGGATCAATATGGAAATCGGATTGTGCCCGACAGCCCCACCCACGGCTTGAGCAGACATTGAATGCAGATCGCGGGAAGCAGCAATCTTTCTGGCAATTTCACCATAAGTAGTAACCTGCCCGTAGGGGATTTCCAGGAGCATATTCCACACCGCTCTTTGGAAAGTTGTTCCCTTCGGTTCAAGCAGCACGTCAGGTGCTGTGCGTATTCCTCTAAAGTAACGGGAAAGCCAGGTTCGCAACCGGGTAAACACCGGATGATCCGGTTCATTGACCCAGGTTGTGGTATTGACCGGATAGTATTTCTGCCCGTTAAACCATAGCCCGGTAAGCGCTTCGGCAGCCGCGGATGCTGTAACATCTCCTAGCGGTGTGGCAAAGGTACAGGAATAGACGGTATGGTCACAATTTTGTATCATCGGCTCCCCCTTTTTGGGAATTCCATAAATTCACGGTAGCATAGGAACGCCAGGGCTTCCAAGCCTGGGACAACCGTAATATTTCCTGACTCTTGAACCCGGGAAAGGCAGCCTTTACGCCGTGATCGGTATGAAGGAAAGCATCCGGCCAGCCAAAGGCCCGCATGCCGATATATTGCACCGTCCATGGACCCAGGCCCGGGATTTTCTCAAGCTTTTGCATTTCCTTGAAAGGGTCTGCGCTTGGAGAAAATGATAGAGAAGCGGTCATCAGAGCTTCCGCGACAGCACCTATCGATCGTGCCCGGATACCGGTTATCCCCAGGGGTCCCAGATGGTCTTCTATCGGAAGTGTGAGCTTGTGAATGATATCGGGAACAGGAAATAAGGTATTCAGTTCCTTGAACGGGGTATCGATTTTTTCACCAAATGCAGCCGCCAATCGCGCTGTCAGCGTTCGAGCGGCTTTAATCGTCACCTGTTGTCCCAAAATCGCACGTACTGTTATTTCAAAGGGATCAAAGCATCCCGGAACGCGAATCCCCGGTTTGCAGGCATCCGGTGAAAGCTCATTCATTATCTTGAGTTTTTCATATACTTCCTGAGGGTCGCTGTCCAGATCAAACAGGCGTCTTACTCTGAGCAGCACCTGTGAAACTACCGGTATGAGCGCCGGTGCCATGGTTACGGAGAGTAAATTTTTCTCGGGCACATGAGTGACTGAAATCCAGCCCTGAAAGACTGCTTCGCCCTTTGAGATAGTCACGGTACGCCGATATGAGCTACCTGCAACACTCTCAATGCCCGGTACAGCCCGTTTTCCAAGAAAATCCAGAAGCTCGTTCCAGGCATAGGGAGGGCGATACGCTAACGGCAAAGTAATCCCCCCGTCATCGCAATTCTCTTTCCTTCCTGCCTTATTGAGTCTGAGAGGCGCGAGCCGGTAACGCTTCTGGATATGGGCATCAAGTCTATTCGCGGTTCCAAAACCGGCAATCTTCGCTACTTCTGCCATTGAAAGTTGCGTATCGGTAAGGAGGCGTTTTGCCAAATGCAGTTTTAAAGTAAGCAAATATTGCGCCGGGGAAACACCGTAGTCACGAGAGAAATCATATCGCAACCGCCGGTCGGTAACATTGAGCTGCTCGGCCAGTTTGGATACTTTGACCTCGGTCAGGCAGTTTTCCTGCATCATAAGTACAGCTTTTCGTGCGACATGTTCGTTCGTATCAGCGGGTTTAAATCCCGGAGCTAATTCCGGCCGGCATTTCAGGCAGGGTCTAAAACCCGCGGCTTCAGCCGCCGCTGCGCTGCTGAAAAACCGGCAATTATCTTCTTTAACGGGTTTAGCTCTGCAAACCGGACGGCAATATATACCAGTGGATGAAACCCCCACAAAGAAAAGTCCGTCGAACCGGGCATCGTGAGCACGCAAAGCCGTAAAACACGCTGTGTTGTCCAATGGGCGCATGTGTAGGAGACTCGCAGACATGTCCCTATTATTACATCACTCAAGAGTAATTCGCCACTCTCAGGCAATAAACCTGAAGAAAACCGAGCATTATTAATTCCAAAAAATGCGGTAGTCACCTGTTGTTGAAATAATGTCATAGTTATGTGATTTTTTTCTCGTTTTCTGACTTCTCCAATAGTTCGTCACGTCCATTGTCCTCCCCTGGTGGGAGAACGAACAGCATGCCCGCCGCAAATAGGTACGAATACCTATGGCTGCCCTGATTTGGGCGGGATATTCTGTTGTTATGCCTATTCAAACTCGAATCCCACAGGAAGAAGCGGTACATGCAACACCAGAAAATAATACCCAACCTCTGGTACGACCGGCAAGCGGAGGAAGCTGCCAGGTTCTATGTTACGTTGTTTGATAACTCGAAAATCGGGCCCCCGACCCGCTCTACGGGTGTTGGCGCCGATATCACCGGCCTCAAGGAAGGGGACACCGTAACCGTAGAGTTCGCGCTGGCCGGGCAGCGGTTCATCGCCATCAACGGCGGGCCTTATTTCACCTTCACGCCCGCTATATCTCTTCTCGTATCCTGCGGGATGGAGGAAGAGGTCGACCGCCTCTGGAACGAGCTGTCCTCAGGCAGGGTCCTGATCGACCTAAGTTCCTACCCGTTCAGCGAAAGATACGGCTGGATGCAGGACAGGTACGGATTATCCTGGCAGATCATGTATACAAAATCAGAAATACCGCAAAAGATAGTCCCGTCATTGATGTTCACCGGAGAACAGGCCGGCAAGGCTGAGGAGGCCATCCGCTTTTATACATCGATATTCCGGAATACCGCTGCCGGCGGTATTTCCCGCTATGAAAAAGGGGAAGAGCCGGATCGCGAAGGAACGGTCAAGTACGCCGGATTCACCCTTGAAGGTCAGCAATTCGCCGCCATGGACAGCGCCCTGGAACATGATTTCACTTTCAACGAGGCTGTGTCTCTAATGGTCGAGTGCCAGGATCAGAGAGAAATCGATTACTACTGGGACAAACTCACTGGGGCCGGCGGCGAGGAAGGCATCTGCGGCTGGCTCAAAGACCGGTACGGGGTATCGTGGCAGGTCGCTCCCTCCGTCCTCGATGAGATGCTTCGCGATCCTGACCGCGAGAAAGCGGCACGGGTGACCGAGGCCTTTCTCAAGATGAAAAAGTTCGATATCGCCACGCTGGAACGGGCGTATCGAGGTCAACAGGAAGCAGCGATCTAAGGAGGGTATCGATGACAAAACTGAATATCTACCTCAACTTCCCCGGGAACACGGAAGAAGTGTTCAATTTTTACAAATCGGTATTCGGCGGTGAATTCAGCAGCCTGGTCCGATACCAGGATATGCCGATGCCCGGCGTGAACGTCCGGGGCGCGGAAGACAAGATCATGCATATCGCCCTGCCGATCGGTAATGACGTCCTGATGGCAAGCGACGCCGTCGAATCCCTCGGCCAGCAGGTAACCCAGGGTAACAACACCTATATCTCCATCACTGCTGATAGTAAAGCAGACGCGGACAGGATCTTCAGCGGGCTGTCCGCCGGAGGAGAGATTGAAATGGAGATGGCCGACCAGCCTTGGGGAGATTACTACGGGAGCTTCAAAGACAGGTACGGTACGATGTGGATGGTGATGTATTCCTATCCCCAATCGGGATGAATTCCGGAATTCACGCGGCCGTTACGTTTTTAAGCGTTCGAGATACTATCCCCCGATCGTCTTACAAGCCCGATGCCGGTAAAATGGTATTATCCGCCCGGCGGCATCTTGATGGCCGGTTCTTCCGGCGGGGTGATAAGGTCGCCCATCAAGCCTTCATTACCGAGTTCAGCCTGCCATTGCCGCATGTCCTCTCGGAACGTTTCGTAGTCCCGCTGTATCATTTCATAAGCGCGGGTACGCTCCAGCGCCAGGGCAGCAAGATTGCCGGCCGTCTCAACAAACCTGATCTCTTCCTCGGTATACTCACGGGGACTTGATGAATAAAGCCTCAAAACTCCTATCACATCACCCCTGAGTTTCATGGGAACGGACAGGATGGAAGCTATCCCTTCCTGTTTTGCTTGCTCCCGGTAAAGGACCCGTTCATCCGTGGCAACGTCCGCAACAGATACCGGCCTTCCTTCGAGGACTTCGGAGATGGCCCTGCTGATGGTCACCGGACCTTTCCTTAGGTACCAGTCACTGAGACCGTAAGCCACGGTATGCAGCAAAACCTCCTTGTCCGGTGTCAGCAGCATTAGCGAACAAGCCTTGGAATCAGTGGCTTCGGCAATGCTTTGGACGATGGACTTGAGCAAGGTGCGAGGGTCTTTTTGTGAACTTATGAGAGAGATGGTCTCGTAGAGGCTTTCGTAGTAGTCCTGGCATTTCTCTTTAGACATAGCAGCGCCTCCTCGCCTAAAGGGTTTCCTGACTATCTTTCCACGCAAATTGTGACCCCGGAGATGCTGCTTGTCAATGGTATACAAGGTTCGATCACGGGGATTTTTTATGTATCAAAATCCATAGTATGTTTCATGACGATAAGAGGAGCATCGTCACTTCCTAAGCTTGAGTAGATACCCCTTTTTCAAGGCTGTTCCGTCGAGGATCACATGCATTACTTTAGCTCTTTCTTTGAGGTCTGCCATTGGCGTCTGCCCGGCTGCATCGAGCGCGTTCTCAAGTTCTTCTGCGGTCATGACCGTCGCCGCAATGCAGTAGTAGCTTTTCGAGCGTCCTTCATTGTACTCATCGAGTAGCCTCTTGAATAGAGATTCCCGCACGAGCTGTTGTTCGTTGAACGCTTCGACGCCGTTTTCCTGTATGTAGGCAATATCTGCCTCGAGTGTCTGGTAGGTCTTGAAGGAATCAACCTGCTTTCCAAGTTCCCGGTGTGTCGCCCACTTCTCACAGGTCTCATATTCCCGGCACTCCCAGCAGAACTCGACATCTTTCTTCTTCAGGGCGCAGGTGATGAACGGGCAACCCACCTTGATGCGGTCCTCGCTCTTGCAGCCGAAGCAACGGCTGGCAGCCGGAGTCTGGTAACTGGGGCACAGCCGGCATGATAGCCCGCAAATACCGATTTCCGGGTAAATAACATCCATCGGCTTTATTATAACCGCCTTATCCTGCCGGTTCTACCAGCTCTTCTCAACAATACTTATAACAGCCTGCGCTTAAAACAGATACCAACGCTCATCATCGCTTCCTCACTCACCGATAGCAGTAACTATCTTTTTCAGGACGACATCTGATATACTGACCGCATCGGTAATTACATACTAGGTCAGAGAGGCGG
>CAZPSP010000060.1:0-2586 GCA_964589285.1 uncultured Dehalococcoidaceae bacterium
GGGCATCGACGAAGATGACCGGTTTTCCCGCTCGCTTGACGCTGAGCGGGCAGTGGGGCGTGCCGGCGGGGATGAAGGCGTAAAACGGGTAGTCGATGTGATGAACCACGCCGTCGAGTTCCAGTTCCACTTCAGCATCGAAGTCAACGAAATTATCAGAGGTGCCGATGATAAAGATATATTGATCGAACGGGTGGGTATGGGAAGCATCGATGATGGTAAGGGGTGTTTCGATGTGCGCAAATCCGATCCCCATCTGGCTATCGGGGATGTCTTTGGCCCCGAGGGCGGATATCATCGGCGCCGTGATGGTTTTGTGAAGGGATTGCCAGGGTTTCAGTTCCACGAGATTGGTTGCGCGGATTACGTTTTCGAATTTTTCCAGACCTGCCATACAGTACTCCTAAAAAGTTATTTTTACAATTTCATGGGTTTGCCGTTGAGGTCGACGGGCGGTTCCTTATCGGGTTCGACCCTGGCATCGATAAAGATGAGGGGCTTACCGACGCGGGTGATCTTGAGGGGTTCGTGGCTCATCCCTCTCGGGATATAGGCATAGAAGGGGTAGGTGATCTTGTGGAATTCGCCGTCCAGGAAAAATTCCACGTCGGCATCGAATTCTACGAAATTCTTGGCGCCGAAGAGGAAAATCCACTGGTCGCGGTCGTTGTGAATATGGGGTGCGATCCCGATCTTCTCTTCCGGCTGGTCGATATAGGCAAAACCGATGTAGAGCTGGGAGCCGGGGACATCGTGTTCTCCGAGCGCGGTGATCATCGGCAGGGTAATGCTTTTATGCATGGACTGCCAGGGTTTCAGTTCGACGATGTTCGATTCATGTCTGACGTTCTGCAACTTGTTAAGTCCGGCCATATCATTCTCCTCGATTATTGTGAGCCAGGTATGCTCTGCAAAACAAAAGGAGGAGACACGTGTTCATCCCCTCCCTTGTGTTCCCGCTTACGAGCGATGGGTTACTTCTTCTTTTCGTCCAGTTGCTGCTTGGTGAGGTACTGAACGCCCTTATGCCTCTTGACCTCTCCAGGACGGACGGACGCTTCTTCAGTGACGCGGGAATCCACGAAGATGAAAGGTTTGCCGACGCGTTTGACGTCCACCGGGCAATGCATGATGCCCTTGGGGATAAAAGCGAAGCAAGGGTAATCGATCTTGACGATCTTGCCGTCGATGGTGAATTCGATATCGGCGTCAAGTTCACCGAAGTTATCGCTGTTGCCGATGAGGTAAATCCACTGGTCGAAGGGGTGCTTGTGGGTCGGCAGACCCATGCAGACCGGTTCAGTGATGAGGGCGAAACCGGACGCGAGGACGGATTCCGGGAATTCCCCGATCCCGCCGGTCACCATAGGATGTTTAATCTCATCGTGGATGGATTTCCATGGTTTCAGTTCCGCGACATAGGGTTCGCGCACGACATTCTTCAGTTCTTCCATTCCTGCCATAAAGGACCTCCTTATTATTCCTGCGCCTTGCAGGGACGTTGTCAATACTATAGGTGATTCAGCGGTATTTCTGCAACTTTGTTCCGAGTATGAGAGCGGATTTTTTTGGAACGTTCTTCTCATATCATGAAAATGTCGGGCTGGCAATTGATAACAGGGAGAGTGGAACCTGTCCGCTCTTGACAGCCCGAGGTGCGCCAATTAGACTAATATCGTGCCTCGTGAGTGCGTCGTGAAAAACCGGCACTCACGGTTTTGGTTTGTGAGCCTACGCTTTTTTACACCGTGTGAGAATAACGGCGAAGGGAGTGAGTTCACGTGGCGGAAGTACAGGCAGAACGATCAGAAAGCTTTGACAGTCTGTTACGCAGGTTCAACCGGAAAGTCCAGCAGGACGGCATTCTTTCTGAACTGCGGCGGCGCGAACACTATGAAAAACCGAGCGCCGAACGCAAACGCCGGCAGACTGCCAGAAAGCGCAGCAGAACCCGGAATTCACGTTAATTTTGCCCGGCTTGAATTAACCGACTACCCCGATAATCGAGACCGCACAGCGGGATGAAGACCGCATGGCGGATGAAGGTGGTAACGACATGATGCAGGAACCGGCCCTCAAGCAGAAGATATCCGACGACCTCAAGGACGCGATGAAGAAGGGAGAGACGGTCCGGCGCGATACGCTGCGCATGCTCAATGCCGCCGTGAAGAATGCCGAGATCGAGAAACGCGGCAAGGGCGAACTCGATGAATCGGACATCGTGGCGTTGGTAGCGCGGGAGATAAAGCGGCGGCAGGAGAGCATCGAGGCCTTCAAGCAAGGCAACCGCGCGGACCTGGCGGAAAAAGAGGCGGAGGAAATGGCGATCCTGCAGGCCTACATGCCCCAGCAGATGACCCGCGAGGAAGTGGCGGCGCTGGTGCAGGAGGTCATAACCGCGGTGGGGGCTTCCGGCCCGTCCGACAAGGGCAAGGTGATGAAGGAACTGATGCCGAAGGTCAAGGGCAAAGCGGACGGCAAGATGGTGAACGACATTGTGACCGAGCAGTTGAACAGGTAGTAGATAACGACTCGGTAGATTAAAAGTCAAAGGTCAAAAGTCAAAGGTCAAAACGGACGGCCGGC
>CAZPSP010000060.1:2686-14180 GCA_964589285.1 uncultured Dehalococcoidaceae bacterium
CTCGGTAGATTAAAAGTCAAAGGTCAAAAGTCAAAGGTCAAAACGGACGGCCGGCGGAGATTTTACTGGAATGCGGGTTGGCTTTGCTGTAGTTCCGGGGCACAGTCAGCTTACAGACAGACAATAGGCGCTCATCGTTGGTGGATACTGAACCATGTTCAGGATGGCTCTGGGTATACCGACGGCGGACAATAAAGGATATAAGGGATTTGTCCGCCCTACGGGTTGAGTTCAGGATGACGCGCGGGCGTTTGGCCCGCGGACCGGCAGGGACGCCGGCTCCACCCGCTATTTTTCGAGGCTTCATGGTTCGACAGGCTCACCATGAGCGGCGTGTTTCGATTCAGGGGTAGAGTTACTATTAACAGTTGAGGCGCGCGAAAACGGGAAGATAGTTGCCGGCATGGTGGGTTACTTCTTAGTTCATGCCTGTATCATATGAGTTCAGTGCCATCGTTAACCTTCGCCCGTTTGTTGCGGACCTTCGCCAGGTAGTTCCAGCCCGATCTCTCTGGCAAACAGCCGCCACATCGCCGGCATGGATTTGAGCAGGTGCTGGTACAGCTCCAGGAAAGCTTCCGTTTCGTTCCTGATGTACTCCTCGATGGAGGTGTAATCACCGGCGTCATACCAGGCGAGAATTTTGTCGCCGGAGTGCGTCTTACGGGTGAAGTTGTTCAGCCCGCAGCCTTTGAACGAGCCGCCGTTGCACATGACGAGCAGGGACTTGATGTCCACGCTGGGGCGGTCGTTGAAGAGCTTCCACGCCTTAATCTCCCGGCCGTACTTGCGGTAGCGGTAGATGAGGGAGGTGAAATCGAAGCTCAGGTTATTGCCGATGGGGACGAAGCTCCAGGGGTAGTCGGGATCGAAGACCGGGTAAAACCGCCGCAGGATCTCTTCCTCGGAGGATTCCCAGGCTTTCAGGATGCGGAGCGGGCCGCGGGGGAGGCCGGTGTGGTTATCCACCGGCTGCCAGGTAATGGCGATAATCTCGTCGTTCGCCATGTCCGGCTTATCGCCGCGGGCGCACGTTTCGATGTCGAAATAGTATTCAGGCATGGTCTTCTCCCAGGGCTTTTTCCAGTCCGGCACAGAGACGTTCCGTCTTCGTCCCGCCTGCGACCACCGACCAGGGCAGGGGAACGCCGGTGTCCCACCGCTGGTTGACATAAAAATCGACGTCTATCCGGTATTCATCCACGGCTTTCCTCCAGGACGCCATCGTCAGTTTCTGTATGCCCGCTATCATGGGGGCGAGCCGCTCGTCGCCGCGGGCGAGGACGCCCTGTACCAGGCTCCAGGCGGGGCTTTCGTCGCTGACCTTGACGCCCCTGCCGGAGAGACCGTCCTTGAGCATCTTGAGCCGCCTTGCCAGGTCTTCCTGGGGGGCCACCGGCAGCCACTGGAAGGGCGTGCCGGCCTTGGGCACGAACGGACCGGCGTTGACGGTGATACGCGTACTGCCGCTCAGCCTTGCCTTGACGGCCTCCACGAGACCTATCATCTCCTCGATGTCGCCATCCGTCTCGGACGGCAGCCCGACGATGAAGTAGAGCTTGAGGTTGGTAAAACGGCGCCGGGCGATGCTCTCGACGGTGCGGAAGATATCTTCTTCGGTGATGCGCTTATCGATGACATCCCGCAGCCGCTGCGAACCGGCTTCCGGGGCGATGGTCAGGGTCTTCGCCCCGGCCCTCGCCAGCGCAACGATGATGTCGTTTGAAAGCGAACTGATACGGAGCGAACTTACCGATATTTCTCCGCCGAGGTCGCGGACGCCGTCGATGATGTTCACGATGTCCGGGTGGTCCGTAACGGCCGGTCCCACCAGCCCGATGCGTTTCCTGTGTTTCAGACCTTCCGAAGCCTGTTCCAGTATGCCGGAAGCGGCGCGGAACCGCATGGGGGAGAAGACGCCGTTGACCAGGCAGAACCGGCAGCCGTGCTGGCAGCCGCGTTCCGCCTCGATGAGGTAGAGGTCGCCGAGTTCGGTTTCTTTGGTGAGGATGGCGGAAGCGGCCGGAAACTCGTCGAGGTCTTTCAGCCATTGCCGGGTTACCGGCGGTGAAGGAGGGGCGGATGGAACGTAGATGCCGGGGATCGCAGACAGCGATTCGAGGAGCCTGAGCCGGTCGCCGCCGATGCCTTCATGCAGGACCGGCAGCACGGCCGGGAACAGCACTTCCGCTTCGCCGATGCCGAAGCAATCGAACAACGGCGCCACCGGCATGGGATTGGCGGTAACGCAGGGCCCTCCGGCAATAATGAGCGGGTGGGTCTCGTCCCTCTCGTTGCTGAACAGGGGGATACCGGCGTTCCGGAGCATGGCGGCTGCGTTGAAGTAGTCCATCTCGTAGGAGATAGAAAAAGCTATGACGGCAAAGTCCGTGAGCGGCCGACCGGATTCCAGCGAGATGGGCAGGACGCTGCCGTCTTCCAGGAACGCCCGCTCGCAGACCACGTCTTTGAAGGAATTGAGCAGGGTATAAATGGCGTGGATGCCGAGGTTGGACATGCCCAGGTAGTAGGTATTGGGATAGACCAGGGCCACGGGCAGCCGCCCGCCCCAGTCCTTGTAAACGGCGCCTTCTTCATGGAGAACACGTCCGGCGGCGCGGTAAACGCCGCCGGACCTGATCGGACGGGAACTCATTCGTTGTTCGACGGTTGGGGATAGTGGTTTTCCTTGTTTTCCTGGGCCTGGCTGTTATTATTCTGGTAGTGGTTGTTCGATGGCTGGTGGTTCGGCCTGGGACGCTGCTGAGGGCGCTGCCCTGACTGGCGGCTCCAGCAGTCCTTGAGCAGGCGGGCGTTGATGATGATCACCCGGTCCGCCACCTCTCTGAGCTGCTGGGACGTTCCCGGTTTCCCGAAGAGCGCTACTTCAACATGCTTGCCATTGTCCTTGACGGCCTGGACGGCCCCGGCGAAATCATTATCTCCCGCAACGAGTATAGCGACATCATAATTATTCTTATAACTGTGCGTAATCATATCAGTGGCCAGTTGCACGTCCGTGCCTTTTTCATAGGGGGGCACATTGGGCCACTGATTGGTATAGACCAGGCGTCCGAGGCGAAGTTCAGTATACGGCACGGCGTTGACGCTGGCGAAAAACGCCTGTTGCTGTTTATATACCTCGGGTTCCTGTTTCTGTCCCACAGAAGCGTTATAATAATAAATCCTGACTAACTGTCGCTTTTGTAATAGTTTCCGGGTAAATTTGCCGAGGTCCAGGTCCGCGCGGCTGAAATGGTTCTTGAGAGAATGGTAGAGATTGCTACCATCGATGAATACCATGACTCTCTCTGTCATAGGTCCTCCTTTCTATTGGTAAGGTGCGCGGGTACCCGACCCTTTGGTTATATTATATAGAGTTTTGGGCCGAATTGCGATAGTTTTGGTACTATTTGCATCTGGTTGATTGATAAAGCCAGTGTCATTGCGAAGGGCCTTCAGGCCCTGTGGCAATCTCGAAGATCGGGATTGCTTCGCTACGCTCGCAAAGACAACATGTGTGACCAACCAAAACCAAGCAGAACCATAGTTTTCATGAAATACGGAACGTTTGAGCGTAGCGGTTGCCGCTGGAGAAAGGCCGGTGTTATAATCGGAACGTACCTCGAACGTAAAAAATCAGCTTTCCCCGGAGATCATCATGAAAGTTAGCAGAGAAGACGTGCTGCACATCGCCCGGCTGGCCCGGATAGCCCTGACGGAAGAGGAGACGGAACGCTACAGCGAGCAGCTATCGAACCTGTTCGAGCATTTTGAAGTGCTCCAGGAGGTGAACACCGATGACGTGCCGCCAACGACGCAATCCGTGGAACTGCGCAGCGTCATGCGGGAAGATATTCCCCATACATCACTGACCCAGGATGAGGTCCTGGCGAACGCGCCGCGGCGTGAGGACGACAGTTTCCGCGTCAAACCGGTGCTGGACTGATCCGGCAGATTATAGAACAGGATGTAGACATGGTCACGATTCATGAAGCCGTCAAACTCCTCAGGGAGAAGAAAACAACGTCCGTCGAACTGACGCAGCAGTACCTGAAGCGCATCGAGGAAGCGGACCCGAAGGTCAACGCGCTGGTGACGGTCACGGCGGACCGCGCCCTGGAACAGGCCAAGCGGGCGGATGCCCGGATCGCGGCCGGTGAAGCCGCGCCGATGGCGGGCATTCCCATCATCATCAAGGACGTTATCAGCACGAAGGGCGTGCGTACCACCTGTTCCTCGAAGATGCTGGAAAACTACGTACCGGTCTATAATGCCACGGTCATGGACAAGCTCGACGTCGCCGGGGCGGTAATGCTCGGCAAAGCCAACATGGACGAATTCGCGATGGGTTCCTCCACGGAAAACTCGGCTTTCTTCACGACGAAGAACCCCTGGGACCTTACCCGCGTTCCCGGCGGGTCCAGCGGAGGTTCAGCGGTGGCGGTGGCGGCGGGAGAGGCCGTCTGCTCGCTCGGGTCGGATACGGGCGGGAGCATCCGCCAGCCGGCGGGGTTCTGTTCCGTGGTGGGAATGAAGCCCACTTACGGGCGGGTCAGCCGGTACGGACTGGTGGCTTTCGCCAGTTCGCTCGACCAGATCGGGCCGTTCACACAGGACGTGGAGGACGCCGCGATATTACTGGGCGCCATCGCCGGTGTAGATGAACGCGATTCCACGTCCGTGCCGGAGCCGGTGCCGGACTACACCGCCGCGCTCAAGCCGGACCTCAAGGGGATGAAGCTCGGCGTCCCGAAGGAATACTACGTAGAGGGGATGGAGCCGGCGGTTTCAAACGCGATGAAAGCCGTCCTGAGTACATTGGAAGACCTTGGCGCGGAACTGGAAGAGATATCCCTGCCCTCCACGCCGTACGCACTGGCCGTGTACTACATCATCGCGCCGTCCGAATGTTCCGCCAACCTGGCCCGGTACGACGGCGTCAAGTACGGCTACTCCTACGACGGCGAGACGATGTGGGAGTCCATGGAGAGGACGCGTGAGAACGGGTTCGGGCCGGAGGTCAAGCGGCGCATCATGCTCGGCACGTACGCGCTCTCCGCCGGCTATTATGATGCCTGGTACCTCAAGGCGCAGAAGGTAAGAACTCTCATACGCCGGGAGTTCGATGCCGCTTTTGAAAAGTACGACGCTCTTATCACGCCAACGTCTCCCACCGTGCCGTTCAAGATAGGGGAAAGGACGGACGACCCGCTGTCCATGTACCTCAGCGATATCTGTACGCTGCCGGTGAACATTGCCGGGATACCGGGGATTTCAGTGCCCGCGGGGTTCTCGGACGGGCTGCCGATAGGGATGCAGGTTTTGGCCAAGAACTTCGACGAATCCACGATGCTGCGGGTGGCCTATGCGTACGAACAGGCTACGGAGTGGCATAAGAGGAAGCCGGAATTGTAAGTCAATGCGGGAGGAAGACCGTTTTTTTACCGGCCAAACCATCGTTACCCGCGAGGTATGGAACGGCAAGCTGCTCCGGGCCGTCCCGGTCACCGTCGTGCGGGACGACCCGGAGATAATCGCTCTCTATGCTCCGCGCACTACCGCTTATAAATACCCGCTGACGTCCGCCGGGGAACGGGTCAGACCGTGTCAACGACTGTCCGGCGACTGGGTGCTGACAGAGCGGCGCGCCGAGCAATGGTCATCCCTGCGGCTGGCGATTCCCGGCGAATGTTATTCCGTTATACTCTTCCGCGACCCGGACCTTACCGTGGGCCGGTGGTACATCAACCTGGAAGACCCGCTGGAGCGGACAGCTCATGGGTTCATCGTGCGGGACCATTTCCTGGACGTGCTGGTGGCGGGGGACCTGTCATCCTGGGAATGGAAGGACGAAGATGAGTTTGCGGAGGCAATCGACCTCGGCATGGTGCATCCGGAGAAGGCCGCATTACTGCGGTCCGAGGGGCGGAGGGTCGCCGAGTGGATCTGCTCCGGCACGTCGCCTTTTAACGAGTGGCGGGAGTGGCGTCCCGATCCCGCCTGGACGGTCCCGGAGTTTCCTCCCGGGTGGGATGGGGTATGAGCTCGGGGTATTTTTTTATTATTTGATGTGATATATACTGGTATTGAGGTAGTGTAATGAGTACCACACAGTCTCGAGCAGAGATCTTCATGATGGCGTTGGAATCGCTATCGAAATCCGAGAAACGTGTTGTTATTAGCCGTCTTCTTGAAGATGAAGAACTCAGGGAAGACTTGATTGATATAGCAGTCTATGAACAGCGTAAAAATGAACCCTCACGTCCATTCTCTGAATACTTAGAGGGAAAACAACAGCGGAAAAACTAAACCGTGTACGAAGTCAATATCGTCGCGTCGGCTGAGAAAGACTTAGACAGGCTGCCGGGTTCAATCTCTTCACGGATTTCCAGACGAATATTATCTCTCAAATCAAATCCACGTCCACGCGGTGTAAAAAAACTCATCAATCGTAAGCTGTTTAGAATCCGTGTTGGCGACTACAGGATACTGTTCGAGATCAACGATTCTCAGCACATGGTGACGGTCATAGCAATTGGACACCGGCGCGAGGTGTACGATTGACCTCGTATTTGCCAAGACCCTCCGGTATCAGCTTCGACCGCGGTGATACCGTTATCGTCAACCGGATTTTACCGGGAGAGTACACGGACACCCATCAGTCTGGATGAATTGATTTCAAAAATGCTAAAATCGGAGTAGAGATGGATACTTACGAAGCCGGCAGCGCCTGGTACCAGCGGGTGGAATCGGACATAGCCAACCTGAAGCTGACCCTGGACAAAAAGCAGAGGGCGGCGTTTCAGTTGGACCTGCTTCTCCGTATTGCGCGCCGGCTGGACGAGTTCTCTCTTACCTGCCAGGACTGCGGGGATTACAAACAGCAGGTCACCGGACTATTGCAGGAGGCGCCCAATCTTGCCCAGTTCCCTTCGAAGGAAAGCACAAAGCTCTACCGGAAAGCGGTGAATGATATCGCGGCCCATCTCAAGAAGCAGCACAAGCTGGTAGACCAGGGGACGTATATGGGAGTCGGGATCGGTATCGGCTCCGGTCTCGGCACGGCTCTGGCGGCGTCTCTGCAGAACCCGGGCTATACCGGGATCGGGGTTGCGCTTGGCGTTGCCATCGGCGCGGCGCTGGATGCCAGGGCAAAGAAAACAGGGAAAGTAATCTAGTAATTCAAACGTAAAAGGTCAAAAGTCAAAACTACAAGTCAAAGGTTAAAAGTGTGCCTTTAGAGTTTGCGGCTGCCCGATGGTTGTGCCGGTTGCGTTGTTCTTTTCCGCGTCATGTTCTGTTTAGTTTTGGTTGTTTTTCCTGTTTTTGCGAGCGTCGTGAAGTAATCTCTATCCCTGGGATCGCCACGGGGTCTGAAGACCCCTCGCCGTGACAGGGCCTTTAGTTGATCAACCAAATGCAAATAGTATAACCCGTTCGCTCTTTCTACGGATTCCTGAACTCTGCTATAATGGTCTCATATTCCGATGGCTGTGCCAGGTTTGTGAGGAGGCCGGTGATGCTGAAAGAAATTCTTAAAATCCTTGAAAATGATGCCCGCACTACCACGAAGCAGTTGGCTACGATGACCGGCGCGCCTGTTGCGGAGATCAATAAAATGCTCAAGCAGGCGGAAAAAGACCGCACGATCCTCAAGTACAAGACGGTGGTTGACTGGGACAAGATAGAAGAGGAGCAGGTCCGGGCGCTCATCGAGGTGAAGGTCAAGCCGGAACCGGAGGCGGGGTTCGACATTATTGCCGGGCGGCTGGCGCAGTACGACCAGGTGCGCTCGCTTTACCTGGCTTCCGGGACCTATGACCTGCTGCTGGTCGTTACAGGCAAGACGGAACGCAAGATCGCCGATTTCGTTTCCCAGAACCTTGCCCACCTGGAAGGCGTGCAGTCCACAGAAACGCATTTTGTTCTCAAACGGTACAAAGAAGACGGCGAAATACTTGGCAACGGGGAGGGAGTGAAGCGGCAGCGCGTCGTCCTGTAGACCGTTCGCCCTGAGCGATACCAGCATGAATGCAAAAAAATCCGATAAATCCGGTCCCTTTAGCAGGTTCATATCCGTGCGCGCCAATCAAATCTCACCCTCCGGCATCCGCAAGTTCTTCGATCTGTTGATGTCCATGGACGACGTGATTTCCCTGGGCGTCGGCGAGCCGGACTACGCCACGCCCTGGCATATCAGCGAGGCCGCGGTGAAGTCACTGGAACGCGGCCTGACCATGTATACTTCCAATTCCGGCATCCTCGAGCTGCGCGAGGAGACCGCGCGGTACATGAACGGCAAGTACGGCGTGGAGTATGAGCCCGCCGGGGAAATCCTGATCACCGTGGGGGTCAGCGAGGCCATGGACCTGACGATGAGGGCCATCATCAATCCCGGCGACGAGGTGATCATGCCGGAACCGTACTATGTAGCGTATCCGTCCTGCGTCATCCTGGCCGGCGGGACCCCGGTACTGGTATCCACCCGGCAGGAAGACGGTTTCGAGATTGACCCGGTGGAAATCGAGAAGCGCATCACACCCAGGACGAAGGCGATATTCCTGGGGTATCCCTCCAACCCCACCGGCGGCGTCATGCCGCGAGAGAAGCTCCAGGCCATTGCCGACCTGGCGGAGAAGCACAACCTGCTCGTTATTTCCGATGAGATATACGCCCGTTTGACCTACGGCGTCGAGCATACCTGTTTCAGCAGCCTGCCCCGCGCCCGGGAGCGGACGATACTGCTCGGAGGTTTTTCCAAGGCCTGGGCGATGACCGGCTGGCGGGTCGGGTTCGCGATGGCACCGAAGGAAATCATCGCCGCCATGACGAAGATACACCAGTACACCATCATGAGCGCTCCGACGATGGCCCAGGTGGCTGCGCTGGAGGCATTAAAGACCGGCGAAGCGGACGTCGAGGAAATGGTCGCGGATTACAACCGGCGGCGTCTCGTGATCGTCAAGGGATTGAACGACATCGGTCTTCCCTGCCACGAACCGAAGGGCGCCTTTTACGCCTTCCCGAACATTACCAGCACCGGCATGAACTCCGAGACGTTCTCGGAAGAGCTGCTCAAGGAAGAGAGGGTGGCCGTGGTGCCGGGAGCGGCGTTCGGTAAGAGCGGCGAGGGGCACGTGCGGTGCTGTTATGCCACCTCGCTGGCGGAGATAGACGAGGCGCTCCACCGGATAGGGCGGTTCGTGAAGAAGCACCGGAAGTAGGAGGAGGATGATGAAGATCAAAGTTGTCCTTGAGCCGGCAGAAGAAGGAGGTTTTACTGTATATGTACCTTCTTTGCCTGGTTGTATAAGCGAAGGCGACACGGAAAATGAAGCTTTACAAAATATCAGAGAAGCAATAGAACTCTACCTTGAACCTATTGAGGATGACATCGTTAAAGATAGCAATACCAGGGTAAAAGAGGTCGTTGTGTAATGGATTTGGCAGGGCTGTCATACCGAAAGGTAGTAAAAGCTCTCCAGCGTGCAGGTTTCATCATCGTCAGACAAAAAGGAAGTCATATCCGGCTTCATAAAAGAACAAGCAACGAGGTCATTAAAATAACTGTTCCGGCACATTCACCAATTAAAAAGGGTACTTTATCCCGCATAATCAAGGATGCTCATCTCACTATCGAGGAATTCGGTTCACTTCTCTAGTTACCCGGTTTTTTGTTGTCCTTTTGTTTCAGTATCCAGACCAGGATGAGCGAGCCCGTCCCGAAGACCGCGCCGATGATGAAGGCCCACTGGTAGCTACCGGTGACATCGAATATCCTGCCCGCCACCCAGGCCCCCAGCGCGCCGCCGAGGCCGATGACGAATATCGTGAACCCCATGAGGGTCGCCATCGCCCTGGTCCCGAAGTACCTGCCGATAACGAGCGGTATCAGGGTAACCTCGCCGCCGTAGGGTATGCTGAAAATGACCGCGAAGAGGTAGAATCCCCATAATGTCGTGGTGAACAGGGCGAGGACGAACGAGGCGATCAGGCAAAGGCCGGATATCACCATACAGAGGTGAACGCCGATCCTGTCTGCGAGGACGCCGATGGAAAGCCGCCCGGCGATGCTGATAATCCCGATGACGCTCATGAACGTGGCGGCCACGAGGGGGTCGATGCCCTGGTCCGTAGCGTGGTTGACGAGGTGTACCATAATCATCTGCGTCCCGAAGAAGAACAGCAGGAAGCAGAACATGATGAGGTACAGCCGGGAATCACGCAGGGACTTAGCGACGGGAGTACCTTTTTGCGGGGTAACCGACTTTAACTGAGCCACGTCCTGTGGCGGTCGTTTGAGGAAGGACGCTCCGAGTATCATCAATACCCCGGCGGCGATGCCGCAGACGACGAACGCGCCGTCCCAGTCCAGCGCGGCCACCAGACGTTCCGCCCCCGGTACGATGAGGAACGTCCCGAGGCCGGACCCCGAGGCGACGATACCGAGCGCCAGGCCGCGGTTCCTGGTGAACCACTGGGAAACGAGCGCGGTACCCACGCCGAAGATACCGCTCATGCCGATGGCTTCGACGACCGCGTAGGCGAGGAAGAACTGCCAGAGGGCCGTCACCTGGGAGGCCAGGAGGTAACCCGCCCCCATGAAAAGGCCGCACCCGATGAGCAGCTTGCGCGGCCCGAACCGGTCAGCGAGCCATCCCGCCCCGATGGATACCGCGCCACGGATGATGACCGCCAGTGAGTAGACCATGGAGACCGTGGCGCGGTCCCACTGGAAATGTTCGGCGAGGGGTTTGAAGAAGACGCTGTAGCTGTAGATCAGTCCGTAGGTGATGAAGATCATCAGCGAACAGGCGGCGACGATGACCCAGCCGTAAGCGGGCTGCCTGGCGGGAGCGGAGGATGCGGCGGGAGACAGGTCCTTCATAGTGAGAGGCTACTCCGGCGCCGCAAAAACGAAGTAATTATTCATGCCTGCACAACAAGTATAGCTGATTCGATACAGGCCGGACAATCGACAGATTGGAGTAATTACGCGCGGACCATGACCGTCACACGGTGGCGCAGCCCGCAGTTTCCGCTCGGGAGGGAGGGTGCGGCGGAAAGGAACCCATGATTTCCGGAAGGTCTCACGTCTCTATGACGAAATCGAACCGGGCATGCTGACGGTCCGTGGAGTCCGCCACATTAACCGTCGTGCCCGGCTCGAACAGGGGGTCGGTGCTGTTGCGGGCTTCGTCCGGGAAAAAGAGCTGCGTGGTGAACACCGGGGAGCCTTCTCTTGCCCTCACTTTAACATGGAGATGGGCGGCCCGCATGAGGTATTCGTGAGGGCGGACGGTCTCCAAGCGGTAACGGCCTTCTTCGTCGGCATACTGGTGACCGCGCAGGTTGAAGCCGTCATTATCATAGCGGCCGTTGCCATCGGCCTGCCAGAAGTCCAGCCAGGCACGGGGGACCGGTTTTCCTTCCCGGTCCGTGACCCGGCCTTCCAGTATCAGCGGCGTGCCGGGTGTTCCCGGCGCGGCTA
>CAZPSP010000061.1:0-1407 GCA_964589285.1 uncultured Dehalococcoidaceae bacterium
CAGGAGCAAACGATACCTTGTATGTCTCCATCAAATACCGCTAGAATATCTCCAATATAACGGGAAAGGAAAAAAGAAGAATGACCCCAAAATACGAACGCTGGGTGAGGGAACTACCTTTTGAGCCGCAGGAAATGGGGCCGATGCGCCTGAACGCCGTCATGGACAGTGAATGGCTGGGAATCGACGCGCACATCACCTACGGGACCGTGAACCTGGCGGGCAGGATGGGCAGCGAGCCTTACGGGCCGCACACGCATGACTTCGACCAGGTCCTGCTGCTGGCGGGGCTGGACATGGACGACATCGGAGAACTGGGAGCGGAAGTGCAGATCTGCCTGGGCGAGGAGATGGAGACCCACATGATCACCACGACCACGGGCATCGCCATTCCGAAGGGCATGCCGCATTACCCGATGACGGTGAACCGGCTCGATTACCCCTTCGTCTTCGTCGAAGTGTCCGTGGCGAAGGAATACTCGGAAAAACCGTATGTCCCCGATGTTCAGCCGACGCCTCCGGTCGACTGGAGCGCGAAACACCGCCAGCAGGTCATCAACGTACCGTTCATGCGGAAGGGGGCCTGGAACTACGGCCCGGCCAACCGGGACGACGGCGGCGGCTACGTTTCTTTCATCGATTTCAACCGGGGCGGCATCGACATGATGATCATTTACGAAAGCATGAAGCGGGGGCCGTACCGCATCGGGCCGGACCCGGACAAGCCGCACACCCACGCCACGACGCAGGTAATGTGTTTTGTGGGAACAGACCCGGAAGATATGGGAGACCTGGGGGCGGATTTCGAGATATGCCTCGGCAAGGAGATGGAGAAGCACACGTTCAACCGTTCGACGGCGGTCATCACACAGCCGTGGGTGCCTCACTGGCCGGGGGGCATCGTGACGCTGGACTGGCCGATGGTGATGTGCGATATCCATCCATTCGGGAACAAGGCGTAGAGGGGTAAGGCACCAAATCTCTCTCGATCTCTCTTTGCGAACGAGAGACGACCCATCGTGCCGGTCCAGTTCTTCTCTGGCGAATGCTGAGTATTGCTGCCGGCGGTGATGGATTCCCGATCAGGTCGGGAATGACACGGTGGGAGATTGGTTGATAAGAGCTTGCCTTGTATGAAGGCATGGAGGCCGCGGGCAAGATGCCCGCGCTACCCGGTGTGCAGTTGGTGATAGTTGTGTGCTCTCGGCAATGCGGCGGCTGCGGCGAAGCCGGAGCCGCCCTACTGGGGTTCTCTTACTTTGCGAAAGAAAGAGACGACCCATGGTGCCGGTCCAGTTCTTCTCCGGCGAATGCTGAGTATTGCTGCCGGCGGTGATGGATTCCCGATCAGGTCGGGAATGACACGGTGGGAGATTGGTTGATAAGAGCTTGCCTTGTATGAAGGCA
>CAZPSP010000061.1:1507-14013 GCA_964589285.1 uncultured Dehalococcoidaceae bacterium
CAGAATGACAATTTCGGGGTTATTCGAGGCTTATCTTGACGCTGTCGCCGTGGGTGACGACCTTGCCGACCGTGGGGGCGTTGTTAAGAATCTCGACAAGCGGTACGGGTTCACTGACCTCGTAGGAGGCGACAGTACCTTCTTCGCCGGAAGATTCGCCGCGGAAACGAAGTCCGTCGACCCTGGAAAGATAACTCTTGAAGTCACGGAACTGGACGGGGTCGGTTGATGCCAGTGCCTTAAGTTCCATCTGGCCGTAGAAGTTATAAGAACCGTCTTCCTCGTCCGATTTTGTCCCGTTGAGGTTAATCCAGAGGGCGGGGCTGTCCGGCTGGGCGGCGGACGGCAGGTCGATATCCAGCTCAGGTTCTCCGACGGGGAAATCGAACGTTTCGAGCGTAGCTTCCATTTTTTCCCGGGCTTTCATGACGGACTCGTGGAGGGATTCCATTTCCGCCTGGATCTCCGCATTGACTCTTTCCAGGAAGACCTCGGACTTCTTCAGGGTACCGGCGATAACGGCCCTGGCGGCATCCTGCTGCCGGGTCATGTCATCGATGAGCTTGTTGGCTCTCTGCAAGGCTTCGTTGCGGATGCGGGCCGCGCGTTCTTCGGCTTCCTTGCGGTAGCGTTCCGTCAATTCGCCGACGAGCTGGCCGGCTTCTTCCTTGGTCTTCTCAATAATTCCGTTGGCTTCCTGTTCGGCGTTAGTCCGAGCGGCTTCGAGGATAGCAATCACATCTTCCCGGGCTTTTTCCAGCATCTTTTCTTCCTGTTCCTTGATGCGGGTCCTGGCCTGGCGGGCGGCTTCAGCCTCGGCGTCGGCTTCTATCTGCCGGCCCCGCTGCCGGGCTTCTTCCAGAATACCCTCGGCGCGCTGACGGGCCTCTTCCTCTATTTCCTTACCAATTTCCGCGGCCTTGCGCTGGCTTTCCATGATGAAGTCTTCAGCCTTTTTCTGGCCTTCCGAGAGCATACCGGCGACTTTGGTCTGGCCGTCCTGAACGATGGCTTCAGCCTTCTGCCAGGCTTTTTCAATGATCGAATTAGCCTGCTCTTCCGCAAGCTGGATAAAACGCTGGTTCTCCGAGCGGATGATCTCGCCGACCTTGGAACGGTAGTCATTCAGAGAATCGGGCGTGAGATAGTCCGTTTTTTCCGCAACCTGTTCGTTTTCAGCCATATCGCGCTCCCCACGGAATTATTGTCTGTCTCCGTACCCATTATCCGTGCTCCGGGGCAGAAATCACATAGTAGGAAGGTAGTCTCCGGAATAGTACCTTCGGCACCGTTAACCTGCCTTATACAAACCAATCCTGTCTTTGCTATACTTGGCTGGAGAAAGGGAGGGTCCGCATGGCGCTGGCCGGGCAGGTAATCAAGGGAGACGCAAGGGCAGCCGCACGGCTGATAAGCTTGCTGGAGAACGGCGCATCCGAGGCCGCGCCGGAGATGGACCTGATCTATCCGCAGACCGGGCGAGCGGCCATCATCGGGGTGACGGGAGCGCCGGGGACGGGAAAAAGCTCGCTGGCCGGGGCGATTATCAAGGCACTGCGAGGGCAGGGAAAGACGGCCGGGGTGATAGCCATCGATCCTTCCAGCGCGGTCAGCGGCGGGGCGATGCTGGGAGACCGGGTGCGGATGCAGGAACACAGCACGGACCCCGGCGTGTTCATACGTTCCCTGGCGACGCGGGGCTGGGCGGGCGGACTTGCGAAAGCGGCGCTGGGCGCCGTTCACGTGCTGGACGCCATGGGGATGGACTACGTGTTCATCGAGACGGTCGGCGCCGGTCAGGTGGAGGTGGACGTCGCGGCGGCGGCGGACACGACGCTGGTGGTCCTCAATCCGGGCGCCGGCGACGATATCCAGACCCTCAAAGCGGGCATCCTGGAAGCGGCGGACATCTTTGTCATCAACAAGGCGGACCGGGACGGCGCTTCCCTGCTGAAGGAAGACCTTGAAACCCTGACGCAGTCGCAAAAGGACTGGAAAGCGCCGGTCGTCCTGACCACGGCAATCGAGGGGAAGGGCATCGGCGAACTTGTCCGGGAACTGGAAAAGCACCGCGAGCACCTCATAAAGACCGGGCAGATGGAGGAGCGCCGGAAGCGGCGGCTGCGGCTGGAACTGCTGGCTCTGCTGGAAGCCGCCTGGCGGGGCATTTTAGAGGATGTCCTGGCGACTTCCCTATTCAACGATATCCTGAACAATGCGGTCTCAGGAAAGACGAATCTGCAGCGGGCCTCGGCGGAAATCATCGATGGTATCTTCAAGAAAAAATAATGATAAAAACCGGTAATTACGTAGCATTTTACTCGATTTTTAAAAGCGCGGTGCGCCTACGTTACCGGCTAACGCCGCCCGTACGATGTCCGATGACGGACCACCCGGTCCCAACCCCTTCCGGGACCCCTTCCGGGCCGAATTTTTGAAGCTGATTTTATCTTTTTTCACTTGAAAATTGGTATGGGGGCTAGTATAGTTAAAAAGATGCCTCTGCTTATCATGAACGACACGAAAAGGGTACTCAAACCCGGCGTTTCCCATCTGCTCGCGGAGATCAGCCGTTTCCTATCCGGAAAAGGTACGGCCGCGTACCTGGTCGGGGGATTCGTGCGGGACACGCTGCTGAACCGGCCGACGGCGGACATCGACATCGCCGTGGGGGCGGATGCCGTGCGCCTGGCGCCGGAACTGGCGAAGGTACTCGGCGGCAAGGCGGTCACGCTGGACGCGGAGAACCGGATCAGCCGCATCGTTTTGCCGGGGCGTGAATGGGAAGTAGACCTGACGAGTTTCAGCGGGAGCATCGAGCAGGACCTGGCGCGGCGTGATTTCACGGTGAATGCGATAGCCTGCGAACTGGAAGACGGTGTCTCCGAAATCGATGAAAGCCGCTGCATCGACCCCTTTGGGGGGCGGCAAGACCTGCGGCGCAGCGTCATCCGGGCAGTCGGCGCCACCACGTTCACAGCGGACCCGGCGCGGCTGCTGCGGGCCGTGCGCATTGCGGCGGAACTCGGTTTCAGCATCGAACCGGAAACGGAAGACCTGATGAAACGGGACTGCGGCCTCATCGCCGGGGTTGCCGGGGAACGGACGCGCGAAGAGTTCCTGCGCCTGCTGGCGCCGGCGGGAGCGGCGGAGCGGCTCTTTCACCTTGACCGGCTGGGACTGCTGACCTGCCTTATTCCGGAACTGGGTCCGGCGCGCGGCATCGACCAGCCCAGGATACACGTCTGGGACGTGCTGGAGCACTCGATACGCACGGTGGCGGGGGTGGAATTCGTCCTGCATAGAAGCGGCTGGGACCATGTGAAAGAAGACATTCTGTCCGTCGTACCGTGGTCGGAGGAACTGCGCCGGCACTTCGAGCGGGAAGTCAACCACGGCAGCACGCACGAGGTGCTCGTCAAGCTGGCGGGCCTGCTGCATGACATTGCGAAACCGGCCACCAAGACCGTGGATGACGACGGGCGCGCCCGGTTCCTGGGGCACCCGCAGCAGGGAGCGGAGATAGTGACCGGCATCCTGGAACGGCTGCGTTTCAGCCGCCGGGAGACGCAACTGGTCTCGCTGATGGTCAAGTACCACATGCGGCCGACGCAGATGAGCAACGTGGGGCTGCCGACGGGAAGGGCCATCTACCGCTTCTTCCGGGACACCGGGGACACGGGCATCGACATATTGTACCTGTGCCTGGCGGACCACCTGGCGACCCGCGGGGACACGCTGGACATGAATGAATGGCGCGGCCACGCGCTGATGACCGGGCATATTTTGAAGGAACACTACGGACCGTCACCGGCGCCACGGGCGCAAGACAAGTTACTGGACGGTCATGCTATACTAAAGACATTCGGCCTGGAACCGGGGCCGCGCATCGGGCGACTGCTGGAATCCTTGCGGGAAGCCCAGGCAGCCGGTGAAGTCACCGACCGGGAGCAGGCCATTAACTATATCCGGCAAATGTTAAGCGGACCGGACCGCTCGCGGGCGGACCGGCCATCTCAGGGAGAGAAATGACCAGAAAAAACATAATCGTGCTGGTGATAATCCTGGTAATCTTCGGGTTTGGTCTGTGGACCATTCTGCCGCTGGACTCGAACCGGCTCGGGCGTGACGGCCTCAAGCTCGGCCTGGACCTGGTAGGGGGCGTGCACCTCGTCTACCAGGCGGACTTTGCGGACAACATGACCGCCAGCGAGCGGGACGCGGCCCTGGAACGGACCATCATCACCATTGAAAACCGTATCGACAAGTACGGCGTTGTGGAGCCGATCATCCAGCGGATGGGTGACGACCGCATCCTCATCCAGTTACCCGGCTTTACGGACATCGACGCCGCCAAGCAGCTCGTCGAGCAGACCGGTTTCCTTGAATTCCGGCAAGTGGAAGTCAACACTTCCGGCGACGCGGTGACGCTGAGCACTTACCTCGCCCAGGACAACCTGTACTTCGTGGACGCGCAGGAACCGGGGGACCGGCTCTTTTCCCTTACCGAGTATACCGAAGACGGAGAACAGGAGCACCGGACGATTGCCATCCTGACCAAAGACAATGAAGGCAATATATATTTCACGAACGCCGCTGGTGAGAAGATAGAGAAAGATACGCTGACCGATTACGGCACCCTGCCGGCATGGGTACCCGCCCGCGGCGCCAACGGCGAGCAGTTGACCGGCGGCCTGCTGGCCGACGCCCAGCCGCTCCAGGACACTTCCGGCGTTGTCCCCGCCTATGTGGTGGGCATCGAGTGGACGGACGAGGGCACCAAGATATTCGACGAGGTCGCCACGGAGTTGTATAACCGGGCCAACTCAGGAGAAATCGAGCGGGCCCTGGGCATCTTCCTGGACAACACGATGCTCTCCTACCCGCAGATAAACCAGGCGACATACGGTTCTTCCGCACAGATCGAAGGGAGCTTTACTCCCCAGGAAGTGGAAGAACTGGCGAACCTGCTGAAGTCCGGGTCCCTGCCGATCCCGCTGGAGAAGCCGCCGCTCTACCAGGAAACGATTTCCGCGACGCTGGGCGCCAACTTCATCGACATGAGCTGGAAAGCCGGCCTTATCGGCATCGCCCTGGTCATGATATTCATGATGGCGTACTACCGCGCTCCGGGCGTGGTGGCAAGTCTCGCCCTGGTCATTTACGGAGTGATCGTTCTATCAATATTCAAGCTCTGGCCGGTAACGCTGAGCCTGGCCGGCCTGGGAGGTTTCATCGTCTCCATCGGCATGGCGGTAGATGCGAACGTCCTCATCTTCGAGCGTTTCAAGGAAGAGATGCGTAAAGGGCGGACGCTGGGAGCGGCCGTGGAGGAGGGGTTCAACCGGGCCTGGTCGGCCATCCTGGACAGTAACGTTACCACCATCATCGCCTGCATCATTCTCATCTGGCTGGCGTCCAGCGTGATAGCCAGTTCACAGGTGATGGGGTTTGCCGTGACGCTGCTCATCGGCGTTATCATGAGCATGTTCACTGCCATCGTCATCACCCGGACGCTGCTCCGATTCTTCGTATCCAGCGGGCCGGGGAGAAATTCGAGGCTATATCTCTCGAACTGGGGTACAAAATGAAATTCGATATCATCGGTAAAAGATACTGGGCTTTCCTGATCTCGGGGATACTGATCCTCATCAGTGTCATATTCCTGGCGACCGCGGGGCTGAAACCGGGTATCGAATTCAGTTCCGGTTCGATCCTGACGGTCAGCTTCGAGTCAGATATAAATTACGATGAGTTCAAGCAGGCGGTCGGCGATGCCGGCTATACCGACGCCGTCATCCAGAAGACGTCCGCCGGCGACTTTCTCATCCGCACCAAGGAACTGACCGACGAGGAGAAGAACTCGCTCGAGGGCCAGTTGGAAGAGCAGTTCGGGGCGCTTACCGAGGCCTCGTTCAGCTCGATATCACCGCAAGCGGCCTCCGAGACGATCAACAGCGCCATCATCGCGCTGCTGATAGCTTCCGTCGGCATCCTGCTGTACATCACGTGGGCTTTCCGGCGGATGCCGAAGCCGTTCCGGTACGGCGCCTGCGCCGTGGTGGCGCTCATCCATGACGCGCTGGTGGCCCTCGGCGTCTTTTCCATACTCGGCGTGCTGCTAGGGTGGGAGACCAATCTGATGTTCATCACGGGCGTGCTGGCGGTGATCGGGTACAGCGTGAACAACATGGTGGTCATCTTCGACCGCATCCGTGAAAACACGCTCCGAGGGGGCCACAACGACTTCGAGATAACGGTCAATCACAGTCTCGTGGAGACGCTGAGCCGTTCCTTCAACACCAGTCTCACGACGCTTATCACGGTACTGGCGCTGCTGCTGTTCGTCGGCTCCACCATCCAGAACTTTGCGGTGGTGTTGCTGGTGGGCATCCTGGCCGGGCTGTTCGATTCGATCTTCGTAGCGCCGGGGCTGCTGGTCATGTGGGACAAGGGCGAGTGGGGCCGTTTGATCCCGTGGAGAGGTGCATCAGGTAAGAAGGCCGAAGCCGTAAGGTAAGAGCGAAATGTTTTCCGGCGCCAGCGGAGCAGCCCGTCTCTCCGTGATTGTCGTCGTCACCCTGATCATCATCAAGGTGGTGACGGGTATTATCACCGGCAGTTTGAGCGTGCTTGCGCAGGCGGCGGACAGCTTCCTGGACCTCTTCGCGGTGGCGATCACCCTGGCGGCGGTGCGTTTCTCCGCGAAGCCGGCCGATGCGGAACATCCCTTCGGGCACGGCAAGGCGGAGAACGTGGCCGCGGTGGTGCAGGCGGTACTCATCTTCGTGGCGGGCGGTTCCATCATCTATTCCGCCATCCAGCGCGGCCTATCGCAAACCGCTCTGGAGACCACGGAGGCCGGCATCGCCGTGATGGCCGTTGCGGTCATCGCCAGCTTCTTCCTTTCCCGACACCTGAGGAAGGTAGCCCGGCAGGAAGACTCTCTGGCCCTGGCGGCCAACGCGGACAACCTCAATGCGGATATCTATTCGTCCCTCGTGGTGCTGGCCGGCCTCATCATCGTCCGTTTCACCGGCCTGTACGTCATCGACAGCATCCTCGCCGGCCTGGTGGCCCTGTTCATCCTGAAGGTCGGGCTGGATGTGCTGAGAACGTCGTTCGGCGGGCTCGTCGACGTCCAGTTGCCGGAAGAAGAGGTGAATGCCATTAGGGACGCCATCACCGAACACACGGGCATAGAAGTAGTAGAGTTCCATAAGCTGCGCACGCGCAAGGCCGGGAGCCACCGGTACGTGGACGTTCACCTGGTGATGCCGAAAAGCACCAGCCTGGCGACCGCCCATGACATGACCGAACACCTGGAGATAGACATCCGGCAGCGACTCCGGAATACAGACGTGACAATACACGTGGAGCCGTGCGACGACAATTGTACGGAGTGCGGGATCATTGCCTGCAAAGACAGGAAAAGCTAAATCAAATCTCAAAAATCAAAGATCAAAAACACAGATAAAAAAGTAAAAAATAATAGAGGACTTGCTTCGGGCTGGGGTGGCGGGCTTTTGGGTTGGGCATTAATCTTCTGAAACCCCCACTTCCCCCTTTGCAAGGGGGACGATTTATCGAGCTGATCCGATGATTTGCTGAATAGACATGCCATTGCTGAGCCTACATGGATTCCCGATCAGGTCGGGAATGACACAAACGGAGTTTTTTTTGAGGGGCTAAATATCTGGATTAGTTCTCCGGTATACCGTGGCCGGAAGCCCCTCTGTGCCGCCGGATGTCCAGGACTACCATTATAACGACCACGGCGGCGATGCCCACCCAAAGCACCCACTTGACGATATTCCAGATACCCGTGTCGAAGTAGTCATCGAGGCCGTTGGCGATGAACTGACCGCCGAAGTAGGACAGGGCCAGGCCGAGAGCGATGAAGACCCATTCCTGCACGCGGACGCTCCAGAAGGAGCGCGTCTTGTAGATGCTCACAGAAACGAGGGTCAGCCAGACGAAGTCGCACATCCAGTGGACGATGATGAAGAACGGCAGTCCCCAGGTACCCACCGCCCCGAGGAACTGCTGGAGCAGCAGTCCGCCGACGGTCACCCACCAGACGAGGAAGAAGGGGTTGAGGCCGCTCATGAGGATGCCGGCGACGAAGGCGTTGTAAGGGGTATCCTTGCCTTCCCGGGCCATGGCCTGGCGGGAACGGAACAGCCCGACGCCCATGTAGATAATCATGGCGCCCCCGAGGACGGCCAGCACGAGGCTGAGAATTTCGTTCTCGAAGAAGCGGGCCAGTCCGAAATAAATGAGCAGGATGAGGGGAACCTCGATGACGGCGTGGCCGAGCGAGACGAGCAGCCCCGCCCACGGGGACTTGAGGCTCTTGGCCAGTGTCACCGCGAACATCGGCCCAGGGGCCATGACGCCGGAGAGGGACGTGAGGATGACGGTACCGAGGGCTGCGAACAACGGCTGCTCCTGAGATTTCTGCTGATAGATTCGTGTTAATTATATCATTTTTAATCGTGCAGACGCATGGCGGCCGCGGCGGGTGGAAGAGCAAAGCAAAAAGCACTATCAACAATCAGAAACGAAGAGTAGGGCTACAGACCGGGAGCCTCTCCCGTCCTTCGACAAGCTCTGGATGAGCGTTTTCATCATTTGTTTTCATCTCGCCTGTTACTTTCCTAACTCTCCTGGCGTCATTTGGCATTTTTCGCGCGTTCTTCTATACTGGGGCGAAAGGGAGATAGGGACATGTCACTGGACCTTACCAGGGTAGCCGCGCAGGTGGGCGCGATGATCGGAACGTTGAAGAACACCGGGGCGGAACGCCGGGAGCGGCTGGCCTTCGCGCTGGCGACTCTGAATGACCCGGCCATCGACGCGGGGGACCTGAAGAAGAAGATAGAAGCAGCTAAAACGACGTGGCTGGTCGCCGGGCTGACGGAAGGGCTGAACCAGCGATATCCGGCCCCGGCCGTCCCGAAGGACTTTACGGTCATGGCGACGGACGGGTCGCACATCGACGTGGACCGGCACCGGGCGGCCCGCTGCTACCTCATCAACACCGGCTCGGTCTCCCTGACCTACGGGAGCCAGCCGGACGCGCAGTTATCCAGCACGCCCACGCTCTACGCCGATCCCAAGGACATGGTCATTACCCAGCCGGGCGGCGGGCGGGAATACCTCATGGACAGCAACCTGCTCGGTATCAGGCGGAGCGTCGAGGAATGGCGCGCGCTCACGGAGATGGCGAGACAGCAGCCGCCGGGAAGCACGACGCTGGCGCTCATCGACGGCACGCTCATCCAATGGGGGCTGGAAGGCTATCCGGACTACGTCGCGGACGTGCTCCTGGTCAAGGGTTTCCTGGAGTGCCTGGACGTGATGAAGAAGCTCGGCGCGGACCGGACGCTCGTCCCGGCCAGCTATATCAGCTTCCCCGGTGGTACGGACGTGGTCAATGCCTTGCGGGTGGCCGTCTGTCCCAACGATATTCCGGACTGCGACCGCGATTGTCCGGCAGGCGCGGAACGCGCCTGCGAACGCGTGGCAGGCTTGCGGGACCGGGACATTTTCTTCGACCTGCTGGCGCCGGGCGAGCGTTCCGGGCTGTTCGTTTCACCCTCTAAGATAACGGAAAGGTACGGCGAGCACCGCGTTTACTTTTTCTACGTGAAGGCGGGTGAGGAGATCGCCCGGATAGAAGTGCCTCAGTGGGTGGCGCAGGACAAGCGGCTGGTAGGACTGGCGCACGGGCTGGCGCTCGACCAGTGCCGGAAAGGCCACGGCTATCCCGTCGTCCTCAGCGAAGCCCACGAGCAGGCCGTGGTGACCGGCGCGGACCGGGAGTATTTCTGGGAGCTGGTCGAATCCGTCATGGCGGATGAGAAGATATCGACGACGGGTTCCGCCAAGAGCCTGAGTAAAAGAACAAGGTGGATCTGATAGGAGCAACGACCCGACCCGGACCACTGCAGGGCAGCCCGCTACGGCGTTGTGACCGAAGCCGGTCCTTTAGAGTAGAAAACCGTGAATCCGGACAGTAACGGAGGAGGAAGCATGAAGATTTCCCTGATCATCGTATCCGTCCTGCTGGCGGCGGCGCTGGCGGGGGGAGGCTTCTTTTTCATGCAATCGAGGCAGCTCAATGCGGATATCAACGACCTGCAAAACGAACTCGCCGGGGTCCGGGACACACTGGCTGCCACCGAGGTGGAACTCGGTGAAAGAACGGTGGCGCTGGCGGATACCGAAAATCAACTGGCCGAAACGAAATCGGCGCTGACCGCTAGAGAAAGCGAGCTGGAAGAGACCAATCATACGCTGGTCCAGACACAGGAGGAACTGGAATCGGTCAAGTACGACCTGGACGCGATTGAGAAAGAACTCGGTGTTACCAAAGCATCATTGAACAGTGCAGAGAAGAGCGTCGAAGAAAAAGACAGGGAACTGGCCGAGATCAGAGTGAAATACCGCGCCGCCAACGAGACATTGAGCGGGCTGAACATAGGGGTGCAACTGAGCAAACAGTGCAGCGATGTTCTCCTCATCGATAACCCGGAAGCGAAAGACCCTACCTGGGCGGAACTCAAGGCGTTCCTGGCGACGGACAGGACGGAGAACCATGAATACATCCTCTACGAATACGACTGTTCCCAGTTCTCGCGCGACCTGCACAACGCTGCCGAGGCAGCCGGCATCCGGTGCGCGGAAGTGCAGGTCACGTTAGATGGTGAAATATGGGGCCATGCCTTGAATGCCTTTCTTACCACCGATTACGGGCTGGTGTATGTCGACTGCACGGGAGGGCCGGACACGATAGCCCGGGTAGTTTCAGGTAAAGAGTACCGGGCGGTGGCGGTTCCCTACATGTCCATGACCAACATCCGTACCGATAGCTGGTGGGACGGGCTGTGGATGTTTTATTATATGGAGTCTGACAGCGGCGGCCGGGCGATCGTATCCGATATCCAGATTTTCTGGTAAGGGGGATGTAGTAGGGTTATAATTACAGCGAGAAATCACGTGAGGTTATGAAATGAAAGAGATTTTTCTGGACATACAAATAGAACCGTTACCTGAAGGCGGTTTCTTAGCTACCAGCGATGATTTGTCAGGCTTAGTAGCTCAAGGCCGCACTGTGGCCGAGACTTTGGAAATAGCACAAGACGTTGCCCGAAAACTGATAGAGTCTTATGAGGAACATGGTGACGAACTACCTGCTTCATTGAGAAGCGCGCCACCGGCATCCGGAAAAGCCAGAATACCGGTGAATTTGTCCTGATGGGCAGGCTGGCCGGCTTCACCAGCGGCGAGATAACACGAAAGCTCAGGCGTGCAGGTTTCACCTTCGACCGCCAAGCTCATGGAAGCCACGAAATCTGGTGGAACCCTATTTCGCGCGCCAGAACGACCGTTCCCAGACATCCAGGTGCTATACCCGAAGGAACATTGCGAGCTATTATCAAGCAGGCTCAATTAACCGTAGATGAGTTTTTGGAGTTATGAACGAACAACCGAATAAAATCGCGGAAGTCATCGAGACGTCTACCGCCCAGTACATAGCGCAGTGCTATGAGTTATACCCGTCCCAGGAAGGCCCGAACCTGGGCAGCCTAGTGAGGACGGGGGACATCTACGGCATCGTAGCGGGGGCGGGCACGACGAGCCTGGAACCAGGGCGCCGGCCGATAGCACGGGGGCGCGACGAGGCGACCGAGGAAGCGGTCTACGAGTCTTCACCGCAACTGGCAAAGCTGCTGCGGAGCGAGATCACCGTGGTGGTAGCGGGACACCGGAACGGATACGGTATCCGGCAGTACCTGCCGCCGCAGCCGGCCCGCATCCACGGGTTTGTCTATTTATGTCAACCAGATGAAGTGAAGGAGTTCGGGAAATCGTTCGGGTTCCTGACGATACTGCTCAACGCCGCCGTCGATGTGCCGGGAGAGGAACTGGTGGCGGCGACGCTCCGCAACCTGGCGCCGGCGCAGGACGATCCGCGGGCGTTCCTCGTAGCGGCGGGGCGGGAGCTGGCCGCCCTGCTGAGCAGCGATTTCATCCGGCTGAAGACCATCCTGGGGAGGCTGCAATGACTGAACGACTCGGCATCGTCACGGGGGCATCGCTGGAGAGCGGCGTCGACGTGCGGCTGGACACGCAGATATCCGTCGAGGACATGGTGGTCGGTCGGTACGTGACCATCATCGGGCAGAAGCGCCGCTTCTTCGGGATGATAACGGACGTGCGGCTCGGCCTCACCGACGAACGCATCAGCCTCAACCCGGCGGACGTTTCCGACCCCTTCATGGCGGAGGTCCTCAGCGGCACGAGCACCTACGGGCAGATCCACGTCACGCCGATGCTGACCATCGGCGGAGCTGATACACTCACCGAAGGGCCGCAGCCGGTCAAGACGATACCGCCCCATTTTGCGGAAGTACACCTGGCTACCGAGGCGGACATGGACACTGTCTTCGGGGAGGAGAACGAGCAGCGCTTCAACATCGGCAATCCGCTGGACATGG
>CAZPSP010000062.1:0-13859 GCA_964589285.1 uncultured Dehalococcoidaceae bacterium
CGCCGGCCATCGAGTCCATCGAACATATCTGCGATGGTCTTCGGATGAAGCGTATCAGCAATTGCGTGCATACCGCGAGGCAACCGTCAAATGAAATCCTGGAGGAGTGCAGAGCGCTGGGAAAAAAGACCGTAAATTTATAGTCGCTGTTTTCAGAAGGGCGATGTAACAAGGAAGTTCGGATGTCAGAATGGCGCGCCTGTATCACGAAGTTCAAATGATCAAATTCAGTTTTTACCGGAGGATAGTTTGAATAAAATCAGTACATTTGGATTGCTATTAATATTGAGCATGTGCATTTTTCTGGTAACCGTTACCGGTTGCGGCAACGCCGCTGAAGACCTTGCGGAAAACATGATTGAGTCCGGCAACGGAGACGTTGATATCAATTCCGATGGGGAAGATATCAGCATCCACTCGGATGAAGGCGACGTTAAGATCGACATAGATTCCGATGACGGAGAGGTCAACATCGAGTCTGACGATGGTTCTTACCACATGACCTCCGGCGATAATGCGGAATGGCCGGATGAGCTGCCCAATTACGTACCCAAGCTCGACGGAAACCTGACCCAGGTTGCCAAGATCGATAACCCGGAAGGGACACAATACACCATCGTTTATGAAGATGTCGATACCGACATGGATTCGTACGTGGACGATCTTGAAGATGAAGGTTGGGATGTCAGCAGCCAGATAGATATAGATGACTCTTGGATGGTCACCGCCGAGCACGGGGATTGGCTGATCGTTGCTACATCCAACACCGGGGACAAAACAGGAGCCCTGACAATCGGACCGGCTGAATAGGCCCGCGGAGCAGATAACAAAAAAGAGGCCTGGAATCCAGGCCTCTTTTTTGTGCAAAGATAAAACTATCGCGGCGCGAAAAGACTGGAATGCGGAGTTTTCTCCTGCATTTTGGCAAGTTCAGTCAGGGTGCCGTAAGTAATGCAGGTGGATTGACAATGCTTGACGCAGGAAGGTTCCTGTCCGTCCTTGACCCTGTTCATGCATAGATCGCAATAGCGGGTGAGGAAGGGAGCGAAGTCAACACTGACTTTCTCCGGTCCGTTCATGATAACTTCATCCACCCGGATGCCGCATACACCAACAGGATAATCGTGCTCCTGCTTGCAGGCGACTTCACAGGCATGACAGCCGGTGCACCAATCGTATTGTATCAATAAACCGTTACGGGCCATGACTACTCCTTTCCTCCCTCGATCTTGGTAACGCGGCAGATACCGGAACGATAGTTAGTACCACCGAAGCCTGATTTGCCCTGATTGCCCATCGTGCAAAGGTTGTTGACATTATGGTCCCAGGTGCTGAACAGGTTCGGCTCCTTGCCATCGGTCTCCGGCAGCCACCAGCCGTGCGGTACGGTCACTACCCTGGGATGAGCTGTCGGCACGACCATGGCTTTCACTTTGATCTTGCCATGGTGGTTTTCAACGTACACCCATTCACCATTGGCAATACCGAGTGATTCGGCGGTCTTATCGTTGATCTCCGCGACGGGGAACGGATCGAGTTCACGGAGCCACGGTATCTGGCGCAGTTCGGAATGGAAGAATACGGGCGAACGCCGGCCGGTGGTCAGGATAAGCGGGTATTTTTTGGTCAGTTCCGGCGTTGAGACATCGCTTTCACAGGGCTCCTCGTAGTAAGGCAGCGGATCGAGGCCCCATTCCTCATAAGCTTTTGAATAAAGTTCGACTTTACCGGTCGGAGTCTCGAAGCCGGGTTTGCCGTCTTTACGCAGGAGGCCTTTTTCATACCGGTAGTAAGGGCGGGTTCGATGGCCGACCGGAGGGTATTCCCAGCAGCCCTTTGCCTTAAGCTTTTCAAAGTCCGTGTTACCGGCGGAAAGACGGTCATTAATGAGTTCCCGTACGGTATTGAACTTGATAGGAGTGGTGGCCAATCGTTTGGCCATTTCCAGGTTGATCTCCCAGTCTGACCTGGATTCGCCGATGCTCGGGATGGCCTTCACCGTGACACCCAGGGGCTGCCACCAGGAGCGGAAGCTGTCCTTTTCTGCAATAGAGCAGACCGGCAGGAAGATGTCCGCCAGCGCCATCGTCGTTGGGTTCTGGAAAACATCCACGCCGACGATGAAATCGAGTTTCTTGAACGCCTCGTAATGCCGTCTCGGGTCGGCGGCCTGCCCGCCGATGATATTGGAGGTCTGTATCCAAGCGGCTTTGACCGGATACGGCTTGCCCGTCTCCATTTGTTCGATGAGGACGTCCGGCTGTACCCAGCCGCGGAAGTTCTTGATCATCGGGTAATCGTTCGCCCCGATGCGTTTTTCGTTGAGTTTCTTGACCAGGTCCGCCCCGTAGAGTTCGGTCAGTTCGGCGGAGGAGAACGGGTAAGTTGTCACGCCGTGAGAGTTGATGGCGATGACGTTTCCGCCGGGATTATCGATGTTCCCGGTGATGGACCACAGCAGAGCGATTGCCTGGGATACGACACTGCCGGCCGGCATGGCATCGATCGGTTCGCCCCACTGGATGGCCGAGGGCTTATTTTTCGCGTACAGACGGGCGGCTTCCCTGAGAAGGTCTGCCGGCACCCAGGTGATTTCCTCAACCTTTTCCGGGGTATATTCCTGAACGCGCTCTTTCAGTTCGTCGAAGCCGTAGCACCATTTATCCACGAATTCTTTATCGTAGATGCCCTCGTTGATGATCACATTAAGCATACCGAGAGCGATGGCTCCATCAGTGCCGGGACGGTTCTGAAGGTGCAGCTCGGAGCGGGTCGTCCACCAGGTTGAGCGGGAGTCGATCGATATCAGTTTAGACCCTCGCTTCATGCAGTCGACGATCCAGTGGCCGTAGAAACCGTCATGACAGCCGGCGGTAAAGTTCTGCGCCCAGACCAGGATGTACTTGGGAGGCGTCCACTCGGGATCGTCATAGCGCTTTTCCAGGAACTGGGAGCAATCTGCCACACAATAATTACCGTGAGTTGCGAACATGGCGCCCAGGCGCGGTGTGTAGCAGGCATGCCCCGCCAGGCCTACCTGGACCCAGTTGGGGCTGCCGTAGGCATACATCAGGAAGGTAATGGGACCGCCGATATCCCGGCCGGTGCCCTGGCAGAAGATAACGGATTCGGCGCCGTGCTTGGCCCGGATATCCTTTAGTTTTGTTTCGATCGTGTCAAAAGCTTCTTCCCAGGTGATCTGCTCCCATTTTCCCTCACCGCGTTCGCCGACCCTCTTGAGAGGGTGCAGAACACGGTCCTTGTGATAGATGTACTGGGTTAGTGCCAGGCCTTTGGCGCAGAGCCGTCCCTGGTTCCAAGGATGGTTCGGATCGCCTTCAACACGGACGACTTTACCGTCCTTGACATAAAACTGACAGCCGCAGCCGCCGTGAGAACCGCAGCCCGCTGACCATAAGGTAGATAAGACTACCTCTTCCTGTCCTTTAGCCATGCCTATCTCCTTTCCATTTGAACTTAAGAGTATGAAATAACCCCTTACCATAATATAGATTTGCGTCTGCGCGTGTCAAATACGTCCGCTGGCATTACGCATTTGTATTGTTCGCGCCTTGGATAACGCCGGAAACGAAAAACCAGCGGTTGTTAAACCAACTGGTTGATAATCAGCAAACATATTCGCAATATCTGTTTCCAGGCGCATGAAAAAACGCAAATACACACTCGTCTACCGTTCTTTACCTGTAGCGTCGATAAATGGTATGATTATTGGTAACTGAATGATGAACAACAACAACCACACCACGACTTTCTATCCGCAACAACCTGTTGCTTTCGCATAGACTCTAAAAGAAAACATCTCATAAGGAGAAGTACGTATGGCACAAACTAAGAGAGCTTGTATTGTCGGTGGGGGGACGAGTAAATTCGGGATAAGGCAAGCAACAATTTTCGACATGCTTCAGGAAGCCACCAACGCCTTGTCCCAGGACATCCCGGGCCTGAAGCCGAAGGATGTAGACGGCCTCATTTTTGCTTCTACAACGTGTGGAAGGAATTCCAACACCGTGAACACGGCGCCGATTGTAGCCCATCGCCTCGGTATCTACCCCAAATCGATCTGCGTCCGGGTCGACACCCTCTGCTCCGGTTCAAATACCGCCATCATCCTGGCTACCGGTCTCATCGAGAGCGGTATCTCTGACGTAATCCTGGTCTGCGGCACGGAAAAATTGAACATGCCCGCGCGCTGGGAAAGCAACTATATGAACCTCATCACCAATGACCATGACTGGGATTCAGCCATGGGGCTGGCCGTACCGCCTCCCTTCTTCACGATGATCGCACAGCACCATATGAGGAAATATGGGACGACCAAGGAACAAATGGGTGCGGTATCCGTTACTAACTACAATTACGGGTTCACCAATCCCAACGCCCAGTTCGGCGGCCGAGAGCTTGATCTCGATACCTATATGACCGCGCGTACCATCTGCGAACCCTTCGGCCTGAATGACTGCTGCCCCGTTACTGACGGAGCTTCCGCTGTCATCATCGCCTCGGAAGAACGGGCGAAAGAAATGACCGACAGACCACTGGTCTACATACGCGGCACCGGCCAGACCGCGACACACGGCATGACCGCTCACTGGCCGGCGGATACCCTGGCAGACTGGCCCCATCTCAGAGAAGCCGGTGAAATCGCCTACAAGGCCGCCGGATTGACTCCCAAAGATATCGATGTCGCTCAGACACACGACTGCTTCACCATTTCTGAGATCGTTGAAGTCGAAGAACTCGGTTTCTGCGCGAAAGGTGAGGGCGGCGAATTCTGCGCTTCCGGGCAGATAAAAATCGACGGCCAGACCCCGGTCAACACCGACGGTGGTCTGCTGGCAATAGGCCATCCTTACGGCGCTACCGGCGCGCGCCAGGCGGTCGAGATATGTAAACAGCTCCAGGGACGCGCCCGGAACCAGGTGAAAGACGCCAAGTTCGGTCTGACTCATAACCTCAGCGGCGTGTGCGCGCAGCACACCGTCGTTATCTATGGCACCGAACCCAAGTAAGGCGCAGGATCATAAGCTATAAAGATTGAAGCAAAAAAGAGGAGAATAACATAATGGCTGAACTGGAAAAGAGCCAAATCTTAGCTACTCCCTATATCGATAACAAGTATTGCGGCATCCTGGATATGTGGCCGTGGGAAGCCCCGGAACACAACAGGATTCACCCGTTCTACGACAACTTGAAAGAAGGACGCTGGACCACCACCAAATGCAAGAAATGCGGCAACATCGACTATCCACCGGGCGTAGCCTGCACCAAGTGCTGGTCTGATGATCTTGAATGGATCGATATGCCCAAAAAAGCCAAAATCGTCGCCGTGACAGAAATGTCCCCCAATCCGGTCGGCTTCGAGTCTCCCCTGGTCATGGCTTGGCTGGGCTTTGAAGAAAACCATCCTCTCAAGCACCTTCTCGTACGCCTCCTCAACTGCAAACTCGAGGATGTCAAGAACGGTGACGAAGTACAACTGGTGGTGTTCGATGTTCCCGCCTATCCTGTGGAAATCAAGAAAGACGTCAGGATACACGAACGTGTTTACTACGCCTTCGAGCCGGTAAACAAGAAGTAAAACGGCTGTCTGAATAACGTAAAATTAAGGGGATGGAATCATGAAGAAGATACAGAAGATTACCGTTCTCGGCGCAGGTTCCATGGGCGCGCAGATCGCCGCTCTCGCCGCCGAAGCCGGTTATACTGTCAAATGCCGCGATATCGAAGAGAAGTTCCTCCAGCGCGGCAAGGATACCCTGAACAGCATCTACGATAACCGCATCAGCAAGGGCCGCATGACGGAAGAGGCCAAGAAAGACATCTTCAGCCGGCTGACCTTCCTCGTCGATCTGAAAGAAGCCGTCAAAGACGCGGACTTCATCATCGAGGCCATCCCGGAGATTATGGATCTTAAGAAGAGCGTCCTGAAAGAAGTCTCGAACCTCTGCCCGGACGATACCGTTTTCGCTACCAATACCTCTTCACTCAGCATCACCGAGATCGCCGAAGCCGGCAAACATCCGGAGCTGGTGGTCGGTACTCACTACTTTAACCCGCCCAGCCGGATGACCCTCCTTGAGGTCATACGAACGGATAAGACCTCTGAAGATGCCCTCAAAGAGACGGCGGAAGTCGCCGTTAAGATGGGCCGCGCCGTCGTTAACTGCCTCGATACCCCCGGTTTCGTCGCCAACCGGATCTTCACTAACATGGCGAACGAGGCAGACTGGGCCATCGCCCAGGGAGAAGCCAAAGACGCTTTTGAAGTGGATTCTGCCATCAAATACAAACTCGGTCTGCCGATGGGCATGCTGGAGCTCCAGGATACACTCGGTGGAGGCTCCATCGATACCCAGATGCATGTCATGGAATACTTCGCGGAGATGTGGGGCAAGAGTTACGGACCCGCTCCCATACTCGCTAAATGCTTCAAGGCCGGCAACTACGGCAAGAAGACCGGTAAGGGTTACTATGACTGGTCCGGCGGCAAGACCAACGAGATTCCCATGAACGCCGGCGCCAACTTCAACCCGGTCCGCGTTCTGGCCGGTTCGGTCAACGAGGCCGCCAAACTGCTTGAGATGAAAGCCACGACCAAGGAAGAGATCGACACCGCCATGCTGCTCGGCCTGAACTATCCGCGCGGCATCCTCCGCATGGCGGACAGCTTCGGTATCGATGTCATCGTTAATGAACTCGATCGCCTCTACAATACCTACAAGAAAGCGCCTCGCTACAAGGCCTCCAAGGTACTCACGAACATGGTCAAGGAAGGCAAGCTCGGCCGCAAGACGGGGCAGGGTTTCTACTCCTACGGCCCCGGCGAGTACGAAATGATCAAGGTCGAAATTGATGCCGCGACCAAGGTCGGCACCATCGTCCTGAACCGCCCCACCAAAGCCAACGCCTTCGTCGCCGATATGGTCGCTGAACTAAATAAGGCCCTGACCGAACTCGAAACTAACAATGATGTCCAGTGCGTCGTCATCACCGGCGCGGGCGGTAACTTCAGCGGCGGTGCGGACTTTGCCGCGTTCGCTTCCGGTGAAGTGGATGCCGCCATGAGCTTCTCTGAAGCCCCGCATGATGTCCTTACCCGCATTGAGACCTATGCCAAGCCGGTCATCGCCGCCATCAACGGCCCGGCCATGGGGCTTGGCCTGGAACTCGCGGTCTCCTGCGATATCCGTATCATGAACAAGACCGCCATCGTTCGGTTGCCGGAACTGACACTTGGACTGGTACCCGGTGCGGGCGGTACCCAGCGTATCGGCCGGCTCATCGGCTGGGCCCGAGCTAAAGAAATGATCCTCCTGACCGATCCGGTCAGCGCCGACAAAGCCCTCGAATGGGGCCTGGTCAACATGGTAGCTGAGCCGAAGGAATTCAAAGCTACCGTCGACAAGGTAGCCGCCAAACTGGCCTCCGGCGCGCCGCTGGCCCAGAAATACGCCAAGGGACTCCTGTACTACGGAGCCCAGGCGGACCAGCGCACCGCCCTCTACCTGGAAGGCGCTATCTCCGGCGAGATCGGCATGACCAAAGACCTGAACGAGGGCATTACGGCGATGAACTACCGCCGCAACCCGAAGTTCACCGGTAAATAAGCAAGCAATAGTCTTGAACAACAGGGGCGATGCATGGACTTTTCATTCAGCCCGGAGGAAGAAGCTTTCCGGCAGGAAGTCTCGGACTTCCTGGATAAAGAGGCGCCTCAGGATTGGCAGAAGAAAAAGGTCAGCTTCTTCGATATGTCCGGCCAGGAAGGCTGGATCGATATCCACCGCGACCTTTCTCGGAAGATGGGCGCCAAAGGCTGGTTGTCCATGCATTGGCCCGTGGAATACGGCGGAAAAGGACTATCGCCCTTTTACCGCCTGGTCCTCCGGGAAGAACTGGCGAAACACCACTGCCCCGGCTATCATTCGCTATCAGTCGATTTCGTTGCTCCGGCCATCCTGCTTAAAGGTTCGGAAGAACTGAAAAAGCGTTTTCTGCCGGGCATTGCCTCCGGCGAGGTGATGTGGTGCGAAGGGCTCAGCGAACCCGGCCACGGTTCAGACCTGGCATCCATCGAGACCTTTGCCAGGGATGAAGGCGATCACTTCGTGGTGAACGGCCAGAAGATCTGGACCACCTACGCTCACTTTGCAGATTGGATATTCCTTCTCGCCCGGACCGACCGGGACGCTCAGCCCAACTACCGCGGCCTTACCTTTTTCCTCATCGATATGAAAACCCCCGGGATAACTGTCAACCCCATCATCAACATGGCCGGGCATCACGATTTCAACGAAGTATTTCTCGACGATGTCCCTGTGCCGAAAGAAAATATCGTCGACGCCGTGAACAAGGGCTGGTATGTCGCCATGTCTCTGCTCGACCATGAACGTACCTCGGACCTGGGATATGCCATCGCCGGGACGCTGCTTGATGACATCGTGGCAGGCGCCCGGGAAATGGATATGCTGGATGCAGAAAACAAGCGGCGGATGGCGGAACTAACCGCTGAGATCGAGGTCGCTCGTCTCACCCATTACCACGTGACCTGGATGCAGGAACAGGGAAAAGCCACCAACTATGAAGCCGCCATGTGCAAGCTGCTCGGTTTCGAGTCCATCCAGCACGTGGCTGAATTCGGGATGCAGGTTTTCAAACAGTACGGACTGCTGTCCGATGAATCTCCGCTGGCGCCGTTATACGGGCGCATTTCTTCCTGCTACCTGCGTTCGTTCGGGCACAGCATGGAAGCGGGTACTTCAGAGATTGACCGGGACGTGATTGCGCAGCGGGGCCTTGGGTTGCCACGACTGCGCTAGCATAGTATAGGGGAGACTATAGTGGATTTTGGCCTGAATGAAGAACAGCAAATGATGCAGACCATGGCACGGGACTTCCTGGCCGATGAATTCCCGGACAAAGTGCTGAAAGCCATGGCGGAAGACGAAAAAGGGTTTGCCCCGGAACTCTGGAAAAAGCTTTCCGCGGCAAATCTGACCGGGCTCGCGATACCGGAAGAGTATGGCGGCTTTGGGGATTTCATCGATCTGGTAGTAGTCCTGGAGGAAATGGGGAGGGCCTGCTTCATAAGTCCGTTCTTTGCTTCCGTCGTTCTCGGGGCCGGCGCCATTGCCGAAGCCGGCAGCGAAGCGCAGAAAGAAGAATTTCTCCCTCGGATTGCCGAGGGCAAAATTATTACGACCCTGGCGCTACCGGAACGTTCTGGCAAGTATACTCCCGGCGCTATCAACATGAAGGCGGAGAAAAAGGGAGACAATTACCTGCTTAATGGCGCCAAGATGTTCGTGCCGGATGGCCACAATGCAGATTACGTTATCGTTGCCGCGCGGACTGCAAATGAAGATGAACCGGAGAAAGGCCTCTCCCTCTTTATCGTTGAGGCGAAAACCCCCGGCATCCAGATGAACCCGCTGGCAACAGTCTCCGGTGACAAACAGGCTGAGATTACATTTACTGATGTAGTGATACCGGCTGAAAGCGTTCTGGGCGAGGCAGGGGAAGCCTGGGATTTAATCGAGAAGGTCATGCAGAGGGCTTCAGTCGCGCGCTGCAGCGAGATGATAGGATTGGCAAATAAAGCCCTGGACCTCACCCTGGAATATGCCAAGGAGAGGATCGCCTTCGGGCATCCCATCGGCGCATTTCAGTCTATCCAGCACCGCTGCGCTGATATGCTGATGGACCTGGAAGGTTCACGGTATTTGACATTCCAGGCCGCCTGGAAGATCGCGGAGAATCTGCCGGTAGCGCGTGAAGCCGCTATCGCCAAGGCATGGGTGAGTGAGGCTTGTACCCGTATCATGCATTCCGCCCACCAGGCCCACGGAGCTATCGGTTTCACGGAAGACCACATCCTCCATTATTATACCAGGCGCGTACGTTCGTATGATTACAGCTTCGGTGGCGCGGACCACCACTATCAAAAAATTGCTTCGTTAGTATAGCGGACTGCAGGGATACGTAGTGACAAAGAAACAATCATTCACCGTAGTATTTCAACCATCGGGACTTCGCGGCAAGGTTGAAGAAGGTTCAACGATACTGGATGCCGGCAGAAAACTCGGTGCCGGTATCGAGAACATCTGCGGCGGTAATGGTGTCTGCGGCAAGTGCCGCGTCAAAATAGAGGAAGGCCATTTCGCTAAATACGGCATCACTTCTTCCGTCTCATCGACGGTCACAGCCGAAGCCAAGAACGGCGTCAATATTTCTCCGCAGCAATTCAAGCAGGGATATCGCCTGGCCTGCCAGACCAAGATACATGGTGACCTCGTCGTGTTCATCCCGGAGGAAAGCCGCAAGGGCAACCAGGTCGTTCGTAAAGAAGCCACGCATAGGGACATCAGCCTGAATCCCGCCATCACCGAGTGTTATATCGAACTCGACCCTGCTTCTCTCCACGATACCACCGGGGACTTCGAACGTATCGTCGAAAAATTGAGGATGGTATGCCAGCTCGACGGTTTAACCATCGATTACGATGTGCTCAAAAGCCTCCAGGAAACGGTCCGCAAAAGCAATTGGAAAGTCACTGTTTCCCTCTGGAAAAACCGGGAGATTATCCGTGTCAGACCGGGGAAAGCGAAACCTTCATACGGCCTCGCCGTTGACGTGGGAACGACCACCGTGGCCGGTTATCTCTGTAACCTCCAGACTGGTGAAGTGGTAGCAACACATTCCATGATGAACCCGCAGGTGGCTTACGGGGAAGATGTCATGTCCCGCATCAGCTACGCTACCAGGAGTAAGAAGGGTCTTAAACAGATACATAGCGCCATTATCAAGGCGCTGAATGAACTCGCTGCCGGGGCGGCGAAAAAAGCCCGTATCGCCCGGTCTGAAATCATTGATATGGTGCTCGTTGGCAACACCTGCATGCACCACCTGTTCCTCAACCTGGACCCGAGGGCGCTCGGCAAAACACCGTTCCCGCCGGCGGTCCATCATTCCCAGGACATCAAGGCTCGAGACCTCAAGCTGCATATCGCCGACGGCGCCTACGTACACGTCCTGCCCATAGAAGCCGGCTTTGTCGGCGCGGACAATGTGGCGGTGCTCATCGCCGAAGAGCCGTATCATCACCAGGAAATGGCCCTCATTATCGATATCGGCACTAACGGCGAACTTATATTCGGGAATGACAAGAAACTCTATTCTACATCATGCGCCACCGGACCGGCATTTGAAGGCGCTGAGATCAAGCATGGCATGAGGGCCGCTCCGGGGGCCATCGAACGGCTGAGAATCAATCCTGCGACGCTCGATGTCAGGTTCAAGGTCATCGGCAACGATAAATGGAACGATGAAGACGGGAAAATAGGCGCTTTGGGGATTTGCGGGTCCGGTATCTTCGATGCCGCGGCCCAGATGTTCCTGGCCGGCATTATCGATAAGGGCGGAAGATTCGTCAAGGGACTGGAATCATCCCGGTTAAGAGTAACCGATGGAGCCCCCGAGTTTGTCATCGCCTGGGCAAAGGAGACTGCCATTGAGCGGGACATCGTCGTTACACAGAAAGACATCCGCGCCATCCAGCTTGCCAAGGCGGCCATGTACGCCGGCAGCAAGATCATGATGAACAAGATGGGTGTCAAAAGCCTGGAGAAGGTCGTTCTGGCGGGTGCCTTCGGCAGCTATATAGATAAGACCTCGGCGGCGGTTATAGGGCTTTTCCCGGATTGCGACCAGAACAAGGTGGTGGCTGTCGGGAACGCCGCCGGAGACGGGGCGAGGATGGCCCTCCTCAACATCGGGAAACGACAGGAAGCCGATATCCGGGCGCGCCAGGTGGAATACGTGGAACTGACTGTGGAACCGGAATTCAACGCCATCTTCACCCAGTCACTCCTGTTCCCGCACGGGGCAGATGAATTCCCCCATCTCAAAGATATCTTGCCTTTGTAAGCGGGATGCTGGATCCCCACTTTTTTCTTCTGCTATTTGGTTCTTTTATAGCTGCATGCTACACTGTTAATAACATATGAGCTATATCGTCTCTGACATTCGCCTGGATGAACTGCACGTATACTGGCAAGAAACGGCTCAATCCCTCGACTGGCCGCACCCTTTCGTTCTTCCCCCCTGGCTTGAAGCCTGGTGGTCGTCGTTCGGGGAAGGCAATACGCCGTATATCAAGGCCGTTAGGAATAATGACGGTATTATCGGCATAGCGCCGCTGATGGTATCAGGCGGTTCTCTCCGTTTCATGGGCAGTACTGATGTCTGCGATTACCAGGACTTCATCGTCCGTCCCGGTTATGAGGCAAGGTTTTTTCAAGGCTTTTTACAGGCTGTCAAAGCGGACGGTCTGAACCATCTGGAATTGAGACATGTCAGACCAGATTCATACGTTATGAACGCTTTGCGCCGCCATGCCGAAGAAGTACAATACGGGTTCACAAATATCGATGAAGACACAACAGTGGAGATGGGGCTCCCATATGATTTCGAGAGTTATCTGGGTGCTCTCACATCCAAGCAACGGCACGAAGTACGTCGCAAGTTGCGCCGTGTGTACGAAGCTGGAGATGTTACCTACCGCGTTCTCGATGAATGGACACAAATTGGCCCTCTAGTGGACAACTTCTTTTCCATGTTCGTGGAAAGTAGGGACGACAAGGCGACGTTCTTGACGCCGGAAATGAAGGTTTTTTTCCTGGAGCTGATGAAGAAACTCGGCGGCGCCGGGATACTGCGCCTCGGCGTGCTGGAACTGGACGGGCTTCAGGTGGCTTCCATCATCTTCTTTGATTATAATGGCCGCCGCTACTTATATAACTGCGGGTATGATCCGAACTACACCGGTTTGAGTGTCGGTCTGGTCAGTAAGGTCATGACGATACAGGATAGCATCGAAAGAAAGGTCAAGTATTTCGATTTTCTGAAAGGAAACGAGGCTTACAAATATCACCTCGGCGGCAGCGATGTCCCCCTTTCAAGTTGCACTATTGAATTGACATAATGAGTATCGGATATGAGTGAAGAAAACGGCGGTAACCTCAAAATAGCTTTACTGAGCGCCCACAGTTGCCCGGTAGGGGCGCTGGGAGCCCGCGATACCGGCGGGATGAGCGTCTACATCCGGGAACTGGCCGGGGAACTGGACCGCATGGGACACACTGTGGATATCTACACGCGTGTCCATGATATGGCAGACCCGGTTATCGTGCCAATCGGGGAGAATGCGCGGGTCATCCACCTCAAAGACGGAGACGAGATACAGGTACATAAGCTGGCTGTCTACTCCTGCCTGCCGGAACTGGGCTGCAACCTGGAGAGCTTCAGAAAGTCCAACGATCTCAGCTATGACATCCTTTTCAGCCATTACTGGCTGTCTGCCTATCTCGGTAATTACGTGAGGATGTGGTGGAAGGTCCCGCACGTGCTAATGTTCCATACCCTGGGAGCAGTCAAGAACGCCTCCGGCTCCGGGGATGATGACACCGACCTGAGAATCATGACAGAGCGGGAAGCTATCCGTGATGGGCAACGCATTATCGCCAGTACTCTCCGGGAGAAGAACGACCTTATCGGTTATTACAGCGCTGAGCCGGAGAAGATCGGCATTGTCCCGTGCGGTGTGAATATTGAGATGTTCCGTCCGGTAACGCCGGTGGAATGGCCCGGTAGTACCGATGGAGATGAAATAAGGCTCCTTTTTGTTGGAAGGATAGACCCCATCAAAGGCATAGACCGTTTGCTCCAGGCAATGCCGCTCATCAAGTCGGAGCGGCCCGTCAGTCTTCTTGTCATCGGCGGAGACGAACCGGACCTGTTTGCCCTGGAAAACCTGCGGGCATTGGTTGGGGAACTGGGGA
>CAZPSP010000063.1:0-7667 GCA_964589285.1 uncultured Dehalococcoidaceae bacterium
CGGAGGATGAAATGGCAAAGCAGAAATTTGAGAGGACTAAGCCGCACGTTAACGTTGGCACCATCGGCCACGTTGACCACGGTAAGACCACGCTGACAGCAGCGATCACGCTGGTTCTTTCCAAGGCAGGGATGAGTAATACCTCGTACCGCGCATTCGATTCTATCGATAATGCGCCGGAAGAACGCGCGCGTGGCGTCACCATTGCTATTGCCCATATCGAATACGAGACCGCGACGCGGCATTACGCCCATATCGACTGCCCCGGACACGCTGACTTCATCAAGAACATGATCACCGGCGCCGCCCAGATGGATGGCGCTATCCTCGTCGTCAGTGCTCCGGACGGCCCGATGCCGCAGACCCGGGAACACATCCTCCTGGCCCACCAGGTGCAGGTGCCCTACATGGTCGTCGCCCTGAACAAGGTCGACATGATGGATGACGAAGAACTGCTCGAGCTCGTCGAGGTCGAACTTCGCGAGCTTCTCAGCAAGTACGAATATCCCGGTGATGAAATACCCATTGTCCGCGTCAGCGCGCTCAAGGCCCTCGAATGCGGTTGCGGCAGCGCCGAATGCCAGTGGTGCGGCCCCATCCTCAAGCTGATGGAAGCCGTAGACAGCTACATCCCGACCCCGCAGCGCCCCGTCGATCAGCCCTTCCTCATGCACGTTGAAGACGTGTTCAGCATCAAGGGCCGCGGCACCGTGCCTACCGGCAGGGTGGAGCGCGGAATCTGCAAGGTTGGTGACGAAGTCGAGATCGTCGGCCTTCACCATGAACCGCGCAAAGTCGTCATCACCGGTCTGGAAATGTTTCACAAATCGCTCGATACGGCTGAAGCCGGCGACGCCGTTGGCGCGCTGCTCCGCGGTGTTGAACGCGGCGATATCGAACGCGGTATGGTACTCGCGGCCCCCGGCACCATCAAGCCGCATACCTACGCGGAAGGCCAGGTGTACGTGCTGACCAAGGACGAAGGCGGCCGGCACACCCCGTTCTTCAACGGCTACAAGCCTCAGTTCTATATCCGCACCACGGACGTTACCGGTACGATCGAATTGCCCGAAGGCGTGGAAATGGTCATGCCCGGCGATAACATCAACATGAAGATCAAGCTCATCTACCCGGTCGCCCTTGAAGAAGGTCTCCGGTTCGCTATCCGCGAAGGCGGCAGGACGGTAGGCGCCGGCACGTTCACCAAGATCCTGGAATAACCCGTTGCCCGGTATACCGGGCTGAAAAGGAAAATAACGGAAAGGGAAGCACATTCGGCCGCAGTAAAGCGGAAGCGGAAGGCTTCCCTTCCGGGCTGAATATATCAGCAGGAAATAAGACAAAATGGCAAAGAAAGCAGAAGCTCGGGGCGTGATTTACCTTGCCTGTACGGAATGCAAAGAACGCACCTATACCACCACCAAGAACCGCAAGAACGATACTCAGCGTCTGGAACTGAACAAGTATTGCCCCCGTTGCCGGCAGCACCGCATACACCGGGAGGCCAAATAAGCGGGCATCGTCCCGGGTAAAAGGACCATCATGACGCAGGCAGCAGCCAAGAAAAAAGGGTTCCGGCTCTTTTCGTACTTTGGGGAAATCTTCAACGAGCTTAAAAAAGTGGTCTGGCTCTCCAGGCGGGAAGTCGTCTACCTAACCGGTCTGGTACTACTGGTGACCGTGGTAGCGGCTGCCGTGCTGGGAGCGCTGGACTTTGGATTCTCGGAACTGGTCAGCCGGGTTTTTATCCGGTAACTGGAAAACGGTTATGTCCTCCGGAAAAAGTGACCGCCGGCGGAGTATAACCGTTTACATTTTCTCATCCAGTTCGGGAGTGAGGTCATAGTGGCGGAGAATGGTAAAAAATGGTTCGTGATCCATACCTATTCCGGGCATGAAGAACGTGTCAAGAAGAACCTGGAACAGCGTATCAAGTTCATGGACTACGGGAATGAAATAACCCAGGTCGTTATTCCCACGGAAGAAGAAATAGAAGTCCGCGGCGGGCGCCGCCGCACGGTAACCCGGAAGATCCTGCCAGGTTACGTCCTCGTTGAGATGAACATGAACGAGGAAAGCTGGGGCGTGGTCCGTAATACCCCGGGCGTTACCGGCTTTGTCGGCAGCGGCACCACACCCACGCCGCTGAACGAAAAAGAAGTGGCGGAGATTCTCAACCAGATGACCGCGGAAGCCCCCAAAGTGAAGGTGGGCTACCGCAAGGGGCAGAGCGTACGCGTTGTGGACGGACCCTTTGTGGAGTTCGTGGGCGTGGTGGATGAAATCAACATGGAAAAAGGGAAGGTCAAGGTGCTTCTCTCCTTATTCGGCCAGGAAACGCCGGTGGAGCTTGACTTCCTCCAGATAGATAAACTTTAGGTTTCCGGAGAACTGCAATGGCAAAAAAGGTAAAAGCAGTCATTAAGTTGCAGATAGCCGCCGGTCAGGCCAATCCGGCCCCGCCGGTGGGACCCGCCCTCGGTCAGCACGGCCTCAACATCATGGGCTTCTGCAAGGAATATAACGAGCGCACCGCGTCCATGACCGGTTCCATCGTCCCGGTGGAGATCACCGTCTATGAAGACCGTTCGTTCACGTTCGTCACCAAGACGCCGCCCGCTTCCGACCTCATCAAGAAGGCGCTCGGCGTCGAAAAAGCAGGCGCGCGTCCCGGACACGAGGTCTTTGCGACCCTCAGCCGGGCCAAGCTACATGAGATCGCGGAAATGAAGGCCAAGGACTTGAACGCCAACGACGTCGCGGCCGCCGAGAAAATCGTCGAAGGTACCGCCCGCAGTATGGGCGTGAAGGTGGAGTAACATGAAACGCGGAAAGAACTACGTGGAAGCATCGAAAAAAGTGGACAAGTCCGCCGCCTACGCGCCCAAGGACGCCATTGAGGTCGTGAAAAAGGCCGCTCCCGCCAAGTTCGATGAGACTGTCGAACTCCACCTGCGCATGGGGCTCGATCCCCGTAACGCCCAGCAGCAGGTGAGGGGTGTGGCGCTTCTGCCTCACGGCCTCGGTAAAAAGATCAGCGTGCTCGTCTTTGCCCAGGGCGAGGCGGAAAAAGTAGCCCAGGAAGCCGGCGCCGATTATGTCGGCGGCGACGATCTCATCAAGAAGATCGAAGAAGGCTGGACCGATTTCGATACCGCCATCGCCGTTCCGGAGATGATGGGCAAGGTCGGTAAGCTCGGTAAGATACTCGGGCGCAAGGGCCTGATGCCCAACCCCAAGGCCGGCACGGTGGCGCAGATGAACGACCTTCCCCGCGTCATCAACGATGCCCGCAAAGGCCGCGTAGAGTACAAGCTGGACCGCACCGCCATCATCCATGTCCCGCTTGGCAAGGTCAGCTTTGAAGACCAGGCGCTGATGGACAATCTCACCGCCGTCGTCGAAGCCGTCGTGAAGGCCAAGCCGTCCGGCGCCAAGGGGCAGTACGTCAAGAGCGCTTTCATCACATCGACCATGGGCCCGGGCGTCAAACTCGACCTATCGCAGACATTGACATTGACAGCCGGCTAGTTTACAGCATGCCGCGGGCATGTTAGAATAAAACATAACAACTGAATACAGCGTCCATAGACAGCGGGCGTCCCGATAGGACCGGGACTTAATAAAAAAAGCCTGCCGAGGATGAAATCAACCGCAAGGTGATATCCAGCGTCCTCGCGCAAGTTTGCCCGGGGACGTTACTTTTTGTGGAAGAAGGGCGGAAGGCTGACCGGAGGAGGTACACTACATGCCAAACGAGAAAAAAGAACAGATAGTAACGGAATTCCAGGAATCGCTGGAGAAATGCAGCGTCGGGATTCTGACGGACTATCGCGGCCTGACCATGGCGGAGATGACCGATCTGCGCCGCAAGCTGCGGGCCGCCAACATCGAGTACCGGGTAATCAAGAACTCGCTGGCCCAGATCGCCGCTAAGAATGCCGGGAAAGAGGAACTGGCTCCGAAATTCACCGGACCGATGGCCGTGGCCTTCGGGTATGGGGAAATACCGGAGGCGGCCAAGATATTGACGGACTACATCAAGGCTGCAAAATCAATCCTGACCATCAAGGGCGGTTTCTTCGAGGACAGCGTACTGGATGCCCAGGGCGTCGAGAAACTCGCCAAGCTCCCCTCGAAAGAGGTGCTTATCGCCCAGGTACTCGGGGGCATTCAGGCCCCGCTGTACGGCATCGTCAACGTTCTGGCGGGCACGATGCGCGGCGTAATGAATGTATTGAATGCAAGAATCAAACAACTGGAGGAAGCATAACATGGCTGACAACGCTAAATTGGACGGTATCATCGAAAGCATAAAAGGCCTATCCGTCATGGAACTGGCGGACCTTGTGAAAGCGCTTGAAGACACCTTCGGCGTCAGTGCGGCGGCCCCGGTGGCCGTGGCGGCTGGACCCGCAGCAGGCCCGGCGGCTGAAGAAGTGGAAGAGAAGACGGAATTTACCGTCGTCCTCAAAGAGATCGGCGCCAACAAGATCAACGTCATCAAGGCCGTCCGTGAACTCACCGCTCTCGGCCTGAAAGAGTCCAAGGACCTGGTGGAAGCCGCTCCCAGCAACGTTAAAGAGAACGTCAGCAAAGACGAAGCCGCCGCCGCCAAGACCAAACTCGAAGCCGCCGGCGCCACTGTCGAAGTTAAATAGTCTGATAGAAAAGCTGTCACTGCGAACCCCGCTCACGTCGGGGCTCGGCGATCTCTATCTTTAACAAGATAGCAGAAGGCCTTGTTTCAGCAATCAACAGGTAAGAATGGCGGGCAGCCTCAGGCTGCCCGCCATTCCTTTTTCCAAGAAGAGCGGCTATTTCCAGTCTAACGCTGTTCGTCATACGGCTGGGATCACCAGAGTGATTTACCGGAAATTATATCGTGGAGCTGCCTTCCATCGACAATCACCGCCTTGACACTTGTCCGCTCCCCGTTCTATTGTAAGTCAAAACGTCCCTCATTAAGGTAAAAGGAGTACGAGCATGAGCAGCCAACGCATATTCACCGATGAAGAACTCAGGGAAATGGGGAAACGCACGCTGGACAAAGTGAAGGATGCCATCGATGCCGGCGACAGGGAAAAAGCCAAGGAACTGGCAGAGAACATGTACCGGCAGTTCAACCATCTCCACGACGGCTACTTTACCTGGGTGACCGGCCTGCAGACATACATCTACGATAAGCTGGGCGTAGATGCTCTCGAGGAAGCGGAACGGCAGGCCCATACCATCGAATCGAAAGTCGCTTTCATTCCTTCCGGCGAGACGGATTTCCGCAAGGTCGTGGAAGGAATGGCTGATGGGCTCCAGGGGCACCTGCAACCGATCGAGGTGAAGGAGGATGATGAGAAGGTGACCATCACCATGAAGCCCTGCGGTTCCGGGAAGCGACTCATCCAGATGGGCGGCTACGAAAAAGGCCTCGGTAAAGTCAAGGAAGCCCATAACATTACCTGGCAGCAAAAGGACTTTCCTCTCTACTGCGTCCACTGCCCGGTGATGGAGGCCCTGGATATCGAGAATACCGGCGATTTTACCTTCTGCCACTTCATTTCCGACCCCATCGGCAAGGAAGACTGCCAGTTCGTTTTTTACAAAGACCGGGCCAATATCCCGGAGGAATTTTATACCCGTATCGGCAAGACGAAGCCGGTAAAGAAATAACCCACCGATTATCGCGAGTCCTCCCATTCCCGCTCATCCTGAACTTGCCTGAAGGAGAGCAGTTGAAGCAGTAGGGAGGACTCGCGGATTATTATGCCTTACTCCCGGTCTGCCCCCGCCGGAGAATGTTCGTCCTCTCTTTTCTCTCCGGTACTCGAGTACAATCTGCTTATCTGTTCATGGAATCTTAATATTTCCCCTTTATACTAGGTGCAAGAGCAGTTACCGGAAACAAGTGAGGCTTTTCGCCTCCTGTCAATAGAGAAGCCGGCCCGTGAATACGGACCGGCTTCTCGTTTTGTTTATCTGGTCCATCAAGGTTGATTCATGGGTGTCGTAGTTGTCGTTGGAGAGGTTGGGGTTGTCGTCTGCGAGCTTCCTCCTTCAGATGACGGCACCGGGATGAGGACGGCTATCACCACCGGCGGGGTAAGGGGATTGCCTTCAGGATCTACGAGTTGCGCGGCAAATACATGGTAACCCGGAGGGACATCCTCGAACGTATAGCTCGGAGAAAGGCTGGGGAACCCGGCAACCTGATCCGGTGATGTCGTGGTGGTCGCGGTCTCCGTGGGAGACGTCGTCGTAGTCTCGGTTTCCGTGGGCGATGTTGTCGTCGTTTCGGTCCCGGCGGTTGTGGTCGTGGTTTCAGTCTCAGTAGGCGACGTTGTTGTCGTTTCGGTCTCAGTGGTTGTGGTCATGGTTTCAGTCTCGGTAGGAGACGCTGTCGTCGTTTCGGTCTCCGTGGGAGACGTCGTCGTGGTCTCGGTCTCGGTAGGCGACGTTGTCGTGGTCGCAGTGGTCGTTGTCGTGGTGGGTGTTGTCAGGTCTTCCGGAACGAGCACTGCGTCAATGACGTGAATGATGCCGTTGGATGCCATGATGTCCGTCTCGATGAAGTTAGCGTCACCGATCATGATGTCCGTGACATAGATATCGAGGGAGCCGCCGGATAGCGAGGGAAGATTGGTCAGCAGCGCGAGGTCCTTGTAAGTCATGATACCGGAAGCTACGTGATTGAGGAGCACTTCCTCCAACTGATCGGATGACAGGCTTTCGACGAGTCCCTCGGGCAGGGCAGCAAAGGCTTCATCGGTAGGAGCGAATACAGTGAACGGGCCATCGCCTTCAAGCGTTTCGGCAAGGCCGGCTTGCTGGAGCGCACCGAGGAGGGTACTGAATCGTCCGTCATTTTCCAGGATGCCGGCAATGGTGTCTTCGCCGGCTGGACCTGTGGCGGTTGCCGTTGCCGTTGTTGTCTCAGTGGTTGTCGTGGTCTCGGTCTCGGTAGTCGTTGTGGCTGTACCGGTCGGCGTTTCAGTCTGGGCCGGCGTCGTTAGCTCCGGTGTTTCGGTCTGGGCTGGTGTCGTCAGTGCCGGCTCTTCAGCCCCGGTTATCGTTGTTGACGTGGTCGACGTTACTTCAGGCGGCATGAGGACGGCATCGATAACGTGAATCATGCCGTTGGACGCCGTGATGTCCGTTTCGATCACCTCGGCGCTGTCGTTAAGCATCACGGTATCATTATCGCTGGTCACGAAGATAGTTTCCCCGGTAAGAGGTATAAGGGCGTCGGCTTCCATTACGTCCCCGGAGTCCACCACGTTATCGAGGACGTGATAGAGAAGGATGTTGGTCAGTTCTTCGTCAGTGAGGCCGTCCAGGGCCCCTTCGGGAAGCTCCTCGAAGGCTTCATCAGTAGGAGCGAAAAGGGTGTAGGGGCCGATTCCCATGAGTGTGTCGGTAAGGTCAGCCTGCTCGAGGGCGTTGAGCAGGGTGGCGAACCGGCCGTCAGCTTCGAGGACATCGATGATGTTATCACCTTCCGTCGTTGTGGTCGCGGTCGTGGTTTCGGTCTCGGTGGGAGACGTTGCCGTGGTTTCGGTCTCGGTAGGAGATGTTGTGGTAGTTTCGGTTTCGGTAGGAGACGTTGCCGTGGTTTCGGTCTCGGTAGGAGACGTTGTCGTAGTCTCGGTCTCGGTAGGAGACGTTGTCGTAGT
>CAZPSP010000063.1:7767-13851 GCA_964589285.1 uncultured Dehalococcoidaceae bacterium
TCGGTCTCGGTAGGAGACGTTGTCGTAGTTTCGGTCTCCGTGGTCGTTGTGGCCGTGGCTGTAGTCGTCGTCGCGGTCGAGGTCGGCGTCGCCTCCGGCGGCATGAGGACCATATCGATGGCATGAGTTACCCCATTGGTGGCCATGAGATCGGGACCGATGACCTCGGCGTCATTGACCATGATCGCCCCGTTCTCGGAACTGATGTTGAGAAGCGTGCCTTCGTAGAGCGAGGGAAGACAATGGTAGCTTTCCAGGTCGGTTGCCGTATAGGCCATACCAACGACGTGATAGAGCAGGAGGTTTTCAAGTTCGTCGGCGGAAAGCCCTTCCAGTGTGCCTTCCGGCAGTTCCCCGAAGGCATCGTCCGTGGGCGCGAAGAGCGTGTAAGGTCCCTCCCCTTCCAGTGTATCAGTGAGACCAGCCTGTTCGAGGGCATCGAGGAGCATGGTGAACTGGCCATCAGCTTCGAGCACTTCGATTATCGTGCCGCCGGCTGTAGCAGTGGTTGTGGTCGTGGTCTCTGTTTCGGTGGGAGATGTCGTCGTGGTTTCAGTCCCGGTAGTTGTAGTCGTGGTTGTTGTCTCAGTTTCGGTAGGAGACGCTGTCGTCGTTTCGGTCTCAGTGGGAGACGTCGTTGTTGTCTCTGTTTCGGTGGTTGTCGCTGTGGTGCTCGTAGGAGTGACGGTTGTCGTCGGTGTGCCCGGTATTGTCGGCCCCATGGCGCCGGAGGGGACGGTATCCATATAGAACACGTAATAACCGTCACCGGTGCCGCCTTCCAGGCTGTCAACAACCTCGAAGTTGGCAACCTCCAGGTCGAGCTGGACGTCATATCCCTGGCCCGTATCGATCACATCCGCCGTCAAGGAATCGATCATGGGATCATCCGGGCCTCCGGTTGCGGTACAGCCGGACACGGTGAGTACGAGCGCCAGCACTGCGAACACCGTTATCAATAGCTTCTTCATTCTTACCTCCAAGTTGTCTGGATAGGAATCATGTCCTCCGGTGGAATCATCCCATGGAAAAGCCTTCCTTTCCGGGCGCCGCCGGCCCTCTTTATTTGAAGGCGTCAGGGAAAGTTGCGCTGCAGGTTCCCCGGCGGGCGGAAGTCCTGTCCGCTGCTATCGCCGCGCCGGTATAATGAAGACCGTTCCCGCCGTTGGTGCCATGGCGTTGAGGCTATATCCAAGCATAATGCGTAGTTTTCAATCTGACAGCGACTACCGTCCCTGTTCCTTCAGTGACCATTGTAGGCCAGCGTTGCTCGCGCAGGTATTGGAGGACGCACGTGAATGAACTTATTGATTTACGGAAATGGCGCCCTGAAAGACCGGTTTATTATCATCTGGTAAACGAATAAACCGACTTTATCCAAACGTGAAAAGAAAAACCAAACTACGTTCCCGCGGCTTATGTGTTCAAAGAAGAGAATTGGATGCGCTCCGAAAAGCGCATGAATTCGCCACGGATGGAACAGCTATCACCTGCGAAAAGATCCAGTCCGGTATTTTCGGACTTCGGAAATTGGCAATAATACCGTGTAATCCTAGGTGAATACAAAGATCCGGATGCATGACCGGAAACACGTATGCCTGGAACTCGGTGACCTGAACAACGCAACAGCCGGGATACAAAAGGGGGCGGGTCACTTACTTGACCCGCCCCCTCTATTACGGTAATGAGTAGCTCTCCGCTGACTATGGACCAAACGCGATTGGTAAATAGGCCTATTCCAGGTAGTCCTTCAGCTTCCGGCTCCGGCTGGGGTGACGCAACTTCCGCAGCGCCTTGGCCTCGATCTGCCGGATGCGCTCGCGGGTCACGTTGAACTCTACGCCGACCTCTTCCAGCGTCCGGCTGCGGCCGTCTTCCAGCCCGAACCGTAACTGCAGGACCCGCTGCTCGCGCGGGGTCAGCGTCCCCAGCACGTCCTCGATCTGCTCCTTGAGAAGCTGCTTGGAAGCGATATCCACCGGCGGCAGCGCATTCCGGTCCTCGATGGAGTTACCCAGCGGGCTGTCCTCTTCCTCGCCGATGGGCGATTCCAGGGATATGGGCAACTGCGAGACCTTGACGATCTCCCGTACCTTATCCGAGGAGACTTCCATTTCCTTGGCGATCTCCCGGGACGTCGGTTCACGCCCATATTCCTGAGCCAGCCGGCGGCTGATGCGGAGCAACCGGTTGATGGTCTCAACCATGTGGACGGGGATGCGGATGGTGCGGGCCTGGTCCGCGATGGCACGGGTCAGTGCCTGCCGTATCCACCAGGTGGCGTAGGTACTGAACTTGTACCCCTTGCGGTAGTCGAACTTCTCCACGGCGCGCATCAGGCCGATGTTCCCTTCCTGGATGAGGTCGAGGAGGGACATGCCGCGCCCGATGTGCTTCTTGGCAACACTCACCACGAGGCGCAGGTTGGCCTCGATGAGGTGGCGTTCAGCTTTCTTGCCTTCCCGCACGGCATCGTTGAAAAACCGGTTCAGGGTGTGTTCGTGGTTACGCAGGGCGACGATGAAGTTCTCATCCGTGGTCAGGGTTTCGGCGTCCGCGTAGAACATGTCCTTCTGGATGAAATCGGCGAAGGCGTTGGGAATGAGCCGGCTCGCCAGGGAGAGGTTAACGATCATCTCCTCGATGTCCGAGACCTGTATGTCCAGCTTCGCTCCGATGTCGTGGACGATCTGCGGATCGATGGAATTATCGAGCACTTCTTTCATCTTTTCATCGTAGATGCTGGCCAGTCCGCCTTCCACCTGGTTGATACCGAACTTTTCCTGGAGTTCACGGACCAGCGGCATGGACTTGCCGAGGTTCCTCAGCATCATCAGGATGATATCCATGGAGGAAGGCTGCCGCCCGTATTCCGCGGCATATTCCTGCCGGATGGCGTTGATGTACTTGCTCTCCTCCATCTGGCGGGCCAGGTTCTTTTCGTCCTCGGCGGTCAGGAGGTGTACACGGCCGATTTCATGGAGGTAAATCCGCACGGGGTCGTCCGTAATGTCCTGTTCGGCGATATCTTCGGCCGCCAGGTCAAGATCGAAGTCTTCCTCGTTCTCCGCTTCCACCTTCGAGGGATCGAAAGCCTTGGCCTTGAGCCAGGGGTCTTCTTCTTCGGTCGTCTCTTCTTCCATCTCTCCAACAACGGCAGGCATCGGACCATCGTCCTTTTCCATGGCCTTCCGCACCACGTCCTCCTGCTCTTCCGTTGCTGCCTTCTCGTTCTTTTTGGCTTTCTTCTCTTCGGCCATTACTGCTTATCTCCTCGAACTGCTTCTTTTACGGTTCTTTTCAGCCTCGTAAAGCTGGTCACGGAAAGAAATGTTCTCCTCCGGGACAGTCGGGTCGTTACCGGCGACCCCGGCGGCGGCTTTACGCGCGAAAAGCGTCTTATAATAGTGTGTTTTCAAACGCAGGATACAGTCTGTGTATTTATCATCGGTCCCCGCCCTTGTCGACGGCAATTCCCTTTCGGCGATGGCGTCCACGTGTTCATGGAGCGCCGGTTCGAGCGACTCTTTGAGTGCGTCGACCGTGGAGGGGAAGGGTTCTTCGATCCGGCACAGCGCGCGCAGGATTTCCCGGTTGGTGCTGTCTGTGAAATAAGTTTCCGGCGGGATGTCCGCATTCTTCCTGAGCTGCGCATACCTCAGGAGCAGGGCCAGGAAATATTCTTCCAGCGCGTTCCCGGCGGATTTCACCGGCGATGCCGGCTTGACCGGCGCCGCGGTCTTTCTCCGGCTTGTGATGGTCTGCGGTCCCATTTCCGCCAGGAGAGATGCTACCGGCACGTCCAGCAGCCGCGCCAGGTGCTGCAGGTAATGCGATTGCCGGACCTTGTCTTTCATGTTCCGCAGTACCGGCACCAGGCGCCGTGCCGCCTTTGACTTGTCTCCGGCCGTTTTCAGGTCCATGCCCTGTATGGTGGTATCGATGAGGAAGTCAAGCAGGGGAACGGCCCCTTCGATAAGCCCGTTCCAGGCGTTAATGTCTTCCCGGATCACATCATCCGGGTCCTTGCCCTCCGGCAGCACCACCACGCGTATTTCCGCATCGAGGGTGTTCTCGTGCCCAACGGTCCGCAGCATGGCTTCCTGACCGGCGGCGTCCGCATCCATGGCCAGCACCAGGTTATGGCTCAGTTTCTTCAGGATATTTACCTGGGTTTCCGTGATGGCTGTTCCCATGGATGCCACCGCGTTTTTCACGCCGTTCTGGTGGGCGGTGATGACGTCCATGTAGCCTTCCATGATGACGGCGCGGTCCTGTTTGCGTATCTCGGAGGACGCCTTATCGATGGCAAAGAGCGTGCCGCTCTTATCGAACGTAGGGGTCTGCGGCGAATTGACGTACTTGGGCAGGGAATCGTCGAGGACGCGTGCCCCGAAACCGGTCACCTTGCCGCGTTTCTCCCGTATCGGGATCATTAGCTTGCCCCGGAAACGGTCCGTCGTCCTCCCGTCCTCGTTCTGGTAGAGCAGCCCGGCGGCCACCAGTTCTTTTTCCTCGTATCCCTTTTCCTTCAGATACTGCTTCAGGGCTTCCCAGGCATCCAGGCTGTACCCGAGCTGGAAATCGGCGACCGTCTGGTCCGTGTAGCCCCGCTTCTTTACATAATCACGCGCCTTCTGCGCCGCGGGCGAGTTCAGAAGGTTGTTATGAAAGTAGACGGCGGCGGCTTCATTTATCTGGAAGTATCGTTCTTTTTCGTCCTTTTCCTCCGTACCGCGGGTGAAAGAGGGCAGGGTGACGCCGGCCCGTTCTGCCAGGTAACGCAACGCGTCCCCGAAGTCCATGTTTTCCTTTTTCATGATGAAGGAGATGACGTCTCCCCCCGTGTTGCAGGCGCCGAAACAGTGCCAGCTCTGCTGCTCCGGGTATATGAAGAACGATGGGTGCGTCTCATTATGGAACGGGCAGGGCGCTGAAAAATTACGCCCGGACTTTTTCAGCGTCACGTACTGTCCCACTATCTCGACGATGTCTGTTTTTTGTTTGACTTCTTCGATGGCGCTCATATGAGTGAAGGGTAACAGGAGTATATTATACTACTTTTCAAAGACCTGCATACCATAGGTATAACGCATTTTTGATGAAAAAGCGAGTGATTATGCCGTTAGATCATGCGGATTTTTACGCCGCGGTCATGCAGATACTGTTTTAGTTCCCGTACCGAATATTGCCCGTAGTGGGCGATGGAGGCGATGAGGGCGGCATCGGCATGGCCTTCGGTCAGAGCGTCGTACAGGTGCTCCGGCTTGCCCGCTCCGCCGGATGCGATGACCGGGATACCGACGGCATCGGCGATGGTCCGGGTCAGGTTGAGTTCATAGCCGTCCTTGGTGCCGTCCGCGTCGATGGAGTTGATGACCAGTTCCCCGGCGCCGAGTTCTTCCCCGGTCCTGGCCCACAACAGGGCATCGATGCCGGTGGGTGTCACCCCGCCGTTGACGACGATCTCATAGCCGGAAGGGATGACCTCCGATACCGGGGCGCGGCGGATGTCCATGGACAAGATGGTGCTCTGGGCGCCGATGGCGCGGGAGATCTCAGATATCAGTTCCTTGCGTTTCACGGCCGCCGTGTTGATGTTTACTTTCTCCGCTCCAGCATTGCGGAGCCGTGTCGCATCCTGCACGGAGCGTACCCCGCCACCGACGGAGAAGGGGATAAAGACCTGTTTGGCGACCGCTTCCACGAATTGTATCACGATGTCCCGTTCTTCACGGGAGGCGGTGATATCGTAAAAGACCAGTTCGTCCACGCCGTCTTCATAGTACTGACGGGCTTTCTCGATGGGGTCCCCGATGTCCTTGGTGTCCACGAACTTGACGCTCTTGGCAAGCTTGCCGGCGCGGACATCAAGACAGACGATAATTCTCTTGCTCAGCATATGCTTCACTTTCTATTATAACGCAATTCGTAAGGTTTGTGGGACATCATTGTACAGTCGTAAATAATAGTTAGCGCGGATTATCCTACCCGTGGCCCCGACCCTCGAATCTTCTCATCGGGCCATACATAAAAATCAAGTTACCATAACGAAAAAACCAGGCTAACCCCCAATTTTGCTGG
>CAZPSP010000064.1:0-10127 GCA_964589285.1 uncultured Dehalococcoidaceae bacterium
TGACGATCTGATGCCCGCGGGCGGCCAGGGCTTTCGTAACATCTCGCATCACCGTTACAATCCCGCCCCCGTAAGGAGTGAACATATCGAATGCGTGTAAGATTTTCATTGGATTATGAAATCATGTTAAGCACCCTGGACACGAATGATATGGTATCAGTCCGGGATTTTCGTATTTGCTCGGATACTGATATGTAGTATACACTAGGGGAGATTACCGCGCCTACTTTCAGGTAGATGAGTGAAAAAAGTACTGATCGTCGGGTTTTTCCACCCCTATACACGCCCCGGAGGAAGTTTTCGTGTTCTGCCCCTCATGAAACGTTTACCGGAATTCGGCTGGGAACCGGTTATCTTGACACCAGGCTTGCTCGGTAAATATGACCTTCCGTACCGGGTGGTGGGCACGGACTACCGCAGTATCTTCCACTTCTGGCAGCGGTTGTTCCGGTTTAATGAGAATGAGACCTTTAAACAGCAGGTACAATCGCACTTGGGCTCCGCGTCCCGCAGTAACATCGTGGAATTCATCTCAAACCGGATCGGAGAAGTTATTACCTACCCTGATCCGAATCGCGGGTGGAAGGAATTTGCGCTGGAGGCCGGCAGGAAACTGCTGAAGGAAGAGAAATTCGACCTGCTGTTCAGCTGTCATCCCACCATCAGCCACATCGTGTCCCATCAATTGAAATCCGAATTTGGTATCCCCTGGATAGCCGACCTGCCGGACCTCTGGTCAAGAAACCATAACTACAGGTACAGTCCCGTCCGTAGATGGCTCGACAGGCGCCTTGAAAAAGCCACATTTGAAAATGCTGACATGATGACGACCGTCTCCGAACCGTGGGCGCAAACCTTGCGGGAGATCCATAAACACAACAAGGTCCTCTCCATCCAGCACGGGTTCCCGCCGGAAGAACTCAACGACCCTCCGGGGCCCCTTACACCAAAATTCACAGTCACCTATACTGGCACCTTTTACCCGGAAGGACAAGACCTGACCGTCTTCTTCGCGGCGGTACGGCAACTGATCGATGAAGGAAAAATACCAGGGGACAATATCGATATCAGGTTCTACGGGGCTCCCATGGCACGAATTGAGCACGCGCTCCGGGAATACGGGCTTACGGCTCAGGCCCGGCAGTATGGTCCGGTGCCGCGCGCCGAGGCGGTGCAGAAGCAGTCGGAAACCCAGTTGCTGCTGTTTGCCAAGTGGAAGACCGGTAATGAGGCTGGTTGGTATTCCGGTAAAATTTACGAGTATCTTGCCGCCGGACGCCCCATACTGGCCGTTGATGGCCGCCCGGACGTCGTGAGCGAATTACTCAGAGAAACCGGGGCCGGTATCGATGCCCCGGATGTCGAGTCCGTTAAACGAGAACTGTCGGCCATGTACCGCGAATACGAAACATCCGGAAAAGTGCTCTACCACGGTAAATTATCGGAAATTATGAAGTATTCCCACGTGGAAATGACCCGTCAATTTGCCGGGCTCTTCGATTCTCTCCGGAAGCAATGAATTTCGCCCCGGCGCCGATGGTTAACCACCAGCCAATAGTGCAGGTTAGCTTCCTTGCTTTGAGTGCAGCCACTGGTCTAAAATGCGGTGGGATACTAAACCGAGATAAAGACAGATGAGGAGTCAATGATGCAGAAAGCTCTTGTTTGCGGGGCTGGCGGATTTATCGGCAGTCACCTGGTTACCCGCTTGAAACAGGAAGGGTACCAGGTGCGCGGAGTAGACCTCAAATACCCGGAATTTGCGCCTACCACGGCGGACGATTTCGTCATCGGGGACCTGCGCGATCCACGGGTGTGCGCCGAAGTTACCGATCAGCCCTTTGACGAGGTCTATCAGCTCGCCGCGGACATGGGCGGCGCCGGGTTCGTCTTCTCCGGTGATAATGACGCCGATATCATGCACAATTCCGCTCTCATCAACCTCAACATGGTGGAAGCCTGCTATAAAGCCGGCGTGAAAAAGATATTCTACTCTTCCTCTGCCTGCATGTACCCGCAGTATAACCAGATGGACCCTGACAATCCCAGGTGTTCGGAGGACTCGGCCTACCCCGCGGCCCCGGACAGCGAATACGGGTGGGAAAAGCTCTTCAGCGAGCGGCTCTACCTGGCTTTTATCAGGAACTACCATATGGATGTTCGCATCGTCCGGTTCCATAACATTTTCGGGCCGGAAGGTTCCTGGAATGACGGCCGGGAAAAAGCCCCGGCTGCGTTCTGCCGCAAGATTGCCCAGGCGCCGGACGGCGGTGAAATAGAAATGTGGGGAGACGGCCTCCAGACCCGTTCTTTCCTCTACATCGATGAATGCCTGGAAGGCGTCCGCCGGTTAATGAAGTCGGATTTCTCCGGTCCGGTCAACATCGGCTCGGAAGAGATGGTGACCATCAACCAGCTCGCCTCCATGATCATGAAAATAGCCGGTAAAAACCTGACCATCAAGCATATTTCAGGCCCTCTCGGCGTCCGGGGACGCAACTCGGATAACCGCCTCATCAGGGAAAAACTCGGCTGGAGCCCCTCGGCGCCTCTTGAGCAGGGTCTGGAAAAAACGTACCGCTGGATACACGGTATGGTGGAAAAAAGCGCCGTTAAATGAAGATACTTTGTGTCATTTCAACCCTGGACCTGAAGTTCCGTCTCGGCTGCACGCCGGCCTGGTGGCAGTTGCTCAAGGCGCTGCATGAGACCGGTAATGAGGTCATCGCCACCCCGTACCTCGGCGACCCTGTCCAGGGCCTCTGGTGGCGCACCTATCCCAACCCGTGCAGTTGGGAAAGCCGCACTTATAATGCTTATCTCGACCGCCGTAAGAAGGCCGGTGTTTCACCGAGTAAAAAGACCTTCCTGACCCCGATTTCCAGTACCCTCATAAGGAACCACATCAAACCCAGATGGCGGAACCACCTCGTGGACCTGCTGAGCAGGGAAAAGAACATCGACGCCGTTCTCGTGATGAACGTCCCCATCAACCACCTCGGCGGAATCCCGGCCCTGTTGAAAAAGCAGTTCGGCATACCGGTGATTTATTACGACGGCGACATGCCTACCAGCCTCCCGAAATATACCGTCAGCCGCGGCTTCAAGTTCAACTACTATGAGGGCGCCGACCTGACCGAGTATGACGCTTTCCTTGCCAATTCGGAAGGTTGCCTGGAAGACCTGCTCCGCATGGGCGCGAAGAACGTCCACGCTTTCCAGTATGGCATTGATACAGACCTTGCCTCACCCCTGGAAGTGGAAAAGGATATAGACATCTCCTTCTTTGGGTACGGGAGCGATTTCCGCAAGGAATGGATGGAGAAGATGATAACCATCCCTTCCCGGGAGATGCCGGACGTCAGGTTCGCCGTGGCCGGCGGAGGGTTCGCCATCGACCTCGGCAAAGCGGAACGCCTTGGCGACCTGTCCTACAGCGAGTGGCGCAATTTCTGCTGCCGCAGCCGCATCAACCTCAATATCACCCGGTGGTCTCACACCAGTATCTACGCATCGTCCACTTCACGCCCCTTCGAGCTGGCCGCTTTCGGGGCCTGTATCGTCTCTCAGCCCTATAACGGTATTGAAAAATGGTTCGATATCGGCCGGGAGATGATCATCGTTAACAGCGCTGAAGAAGCTGTTTCAGTATACCGGCGGTTGTTGAATTCACCGGAAGAAAGAGACCGGATGGCCGGGCTTGCCAGGAAGCGGGTGATGAACGAGCATACCTTCCGCCATCGCGCCCGGCAACTGGTGGGAATTATTCAGGGGATTCGCGCCTGATAGGGCGCGCCGGCTAGTTTCCGGTATACTGGAAGATTTTGACTTCTGATGTCGTGATGCTTGCCTGGACGCTCGCTTGTTGCGGAGATTCGTGTACCAGTTCGAACCCGCTCAGCGCTTCGACCGGTACCGGACTCTGGAGCGGACTGGCGCCCACGATGGCGTAGTTACCCGAATCCTGTCCATCGATATAGTCCATTGCTTCCTCGTAGGACTCCGTTTCTTTTACGTCCGTTACCTGCCGGTAGGAATTACCGCTGCCGTCTACTTTTTCAACGTATTCGAGGACCACGGGTTTTAGCGCGGCTGCAGCTTTACCATCCAGGTTATACAGCCTTACCAGTAACGTATCGTAATAGGCGGGATTGTAGACCGAAACCCGCACGAGCTTTCCTTCCTGCGGCACCGCGTACGTGCTGATATAGTCATCCAGGTCCAGCCCCGCCCAATTCACGATGGCCCAGAACTTGGTGGTGACCATGGTGTTGTCTATCATCAGGTAACCGGTCTTGAATTGTGCCAGCAGCGGGGCCCATTCGGACTCATTTGTCGAAAGAAGGAGTTGTGCCAGCGGCTTGATGCGTTTCGGGTCCTGTGAAGGGTTGGCATTCGGGATACGATGCCCCGTACGGGATATCCAGTAGCCGTAGTCCCACCAGCTCGTCACGGCGTAAGCCGTGTCCGGATAAGTGTAAGGGCTTTCATATAGACCGTAAAATGCGTCCGCTTCGCCGAGCGGCTCCGGGGTGTTGTTCTTGAGCCACTCCAGCGATTCCTGCCAGGCGTCGGAAGGGGCATAGGCCGCGGCCGCGGCTACATCGATGGACTTGTTCAGGCTGGGCATGAAAATGACCAGCATTGCTAAGAGCACAACAGCGGTCACGAACGTGTGGTTGGTGTTCCAACTGCTGCTGGTTTTCTTGCGTTGAGGTTGGCTGGCCGCTGCCCGGCGCTTCTTCTTTGGATTTGTTCTGGCATTGGATGTGGAACGGGCCGCATTCCCGCCGGTTGATGGTTTATTGTCGGCAGCCTTTGTTATGGCTCCGGTGGCCGGCGTTGCCGCTCCCGCTACCGCCGCGGCCGGTAGCGGTTGCTGGTTGATGAATCTCCTGGCTCCTGCCCACCATATTACCTGCCAGACAAGATACCCGGACAGCAGAGAGATATTGACCACCAGGTAATAGGCGAAACGCCGCTGTCCCAGTGTCAACAGCAGGATTATTGCCGACCATACCGCAAAGAGGAGAAGACCGCTGTTCTTTCCCCGTTCTTTAATGATGACGGCGATCATCAAGACCAGGCCGATGAGACCGAACCCCGGGATCGGCCACCAGGGGAAGAGGAAAAAGCTCGTGGTGAAATTGCCCCAGGCAACCTGCGTGGAAAAAGAACCTTGAGGAGAAAGGAACGGCTGCATCTCCATGGTCGTTTCCGCGGAAGAACCGCTCGGGTTGAAGATTGCCAATTGGTCGATGGCGAAATCAAATGCGGCCGGAGACACCGCCCGGAACAAAAATACGCCGATGACCGCTAAAATCACCATCCCGAGCGGATAAAATCCCGGATGCCAGTTTTGCCTCTTTATCAGGTAAGAGAGTGCTCCCAGTGCCGGCGGAATCAGCGCGGCGATGATTAATGGAAATACATAACTCAGGCTGGGGGCCAGCGGCCAGTACATTATCAGGGCTATCGGGAAGAAAATGAAAAAGGTTGAGATGCTCAAATACTCTGTCTGCCGCCCGGTAACGTGGTCCGCGATGAACTGGATGATGAGATAAATGACAAGGATGAACACGAACAGCAGAGCGCCCAGCCACGAGATAAGGTACAGCCCCAGGAAAAGGCTGGCCAGCAGGCTGTAAACGAGCGGGCGTTTTATGACTTTCCACTCCCGGTTCAGGACGTTTCGTATGGATAGGTCCCTTTCCCTGGCGGTCTTGATGGCCAGGATGGCAAACAGACCGGCCAGCGCTGTCAGCAGGGTCTCCATCACGTGCTGATCGGTGAACCCGATTATCGAACGGCCGAGGTATTCGCCGGGCATGACGGAGAAAAACGCCGCTGCCAGCAGCCCCGCCCAGCGGTTGATGAGCGTTTTCCCGATAAAGTAGACCGGAATGACCGTCAACGCCGCCAGGACCGCCGGATAGTACACGCTCATGATATCGATCAATTGCTGGCTGGGAGATCCCAGGCCCAGCACCCAGATGATAAGTGCGATAAGGAAATTGAAAAAGTGGACCGAGCCGTAACCTTGACCGCCGGGATATACGAGAAACGGCTGAAGTTCCGTCAGGCTCGGGAAATTGTGTACCCAGTTGTCGATGATGCCTACCTGGTAATAGGCGTCGATGCTGGAATACTTGATACCTTCATCAGTGAAAATCTTGTCAAACGGCAGGATCGTTCGGATGAGAAAGGCAAGGATGACAAAAACGGCAATCAAGACGATGGTGAGAATTGTCGTACGGTTTTTCGTTAGCTGCACTCCGTTATCCTGAGAGCGGGGCCGACGGTCTTGTACAGGCCTGCTATTTTCTCCTCATGATAACAGAAGCCTTGTGGATATACAAACGGGCGGCGGGCAGTCCGGCAGGCAACGGGGTAACTCCGGCGGCGCGCCGGAGTTAGGACTGCAGAACGGCGGACAACACGTGATGCCGTCCGCCATTCTTCTCTGCAATAAATGATTCGGTTACCGGGGCTGCTGTTTGTTGGTCAGTTCGTCGGCTTTGGTCTTGGCGTCGGCGACGATCTTTTTGGCACGCTCTCTGGCGTCTTCGATGATATCTTCCGCCTTTTCTCTCGTCTCTATCGCCTTCTCCCGAATCAACTCACGTGTTTCTTTTCCGGACTGCGGCGCGTACAGCATGCCTATGGCCGTGCCGATGGCAGCGCCGATAAGCAATCCTAACCCGAAACTTGCCATGGTGTCTTTATCTGACATGTTTACCTCCTGTCGGTCGTAGTCTTAACTGATTATAACATATTTTGTCTATACAAATTGTTATCTCTGGGACCTGCCGGTAAAGATTAACCTGCGGAAGAAGGAGAGGCGGCGAGGGTAATGTCGGTCGTGTTTTCACTCCGGTTACGCCAGTAAGTAATCGAGACGGTATCGCCTATCTCGTAAGTATTAATGGTACGCAGCAACTCTCCGAGGTTACTGATTGTGGTTCCACCCACGGCGAGGATGACATCGCCGACCTGGAGGCCGGCGGCGCTCGCCGGGCTGCCGGGACTGACACTGGCAACCAGTACTCCGGACTGGACGGTAAGCCCGTACCGCGTCGCAATGGATGGAGTTACCGATTGCGCCGTGATGCCCATGAAAGGCCGGATGACCTCTCCCTCATTGATGAGTCTCTGGATGATCGGCAGGGCTTCATTGATGCTGATGGCATATCCCATACCTTCGATCCCGGTCTGCTGGATCTTGATGCTGTTTATCCCGATGACATTTCCCGCGGTGTCTACCAGCGGACCGCCGCTGTTACCGGGATTGATGGCCGCATCCGTCTGTATCCATCCCGTCAGTAACTCACCCTCATTCTGAAAGGACACATCAAGGGCGCTCACCACTCCGACCGTCGCGCTGATCCCTAAACCGAGCGAGTTGCCGATGGCGCATACCCAGTCACCGACATCGAGGTCCGACGTATTGCCGGTCCGCGCGGTGGTCAGATTGCGGGCGTTGATCTTGACCACCGCCAGGTCTGATAACGGATCGGTAAAGATGCTGTCCGTCACAAAAACCCTCCCGTCGCTGAGAGTGATCGTGACATTGTCCGCGTTTTCCACCACGTGGTTATTGGTGACGATGTTGCCCGTATCATCGAAGATCCATCCGGTCCCCGCTGCCTGTTGTTCCTGGGGCTGGTTGAAGACATCCAGTACGACGATATCCACGTCGATGGTCACCACCGACGGTCGGATTTCGGATACGATCGGGCTGAAATCCGGTATCGTGACGGCGTTGGCTTGCTGTTGAAGCTGGTTTCCCCCGGTCCCTGTTTGGTCGATTCCCGCCGGTAATGTTTGCTCTTCCGCTCCGCAACCAGCCAGGACGAGCGTTGTTCCTAATAGCAGCGGCAGGAAAACCCGTAAAATGTTCCTTCTCATGGCCCCTCACTCCCCACAACGTATTGGTTGGAAAGCCGCCCTTCTTAATGCAAATCAATGGTGATTAGCACGGCTCCGCTTATAATGTGAAGCGTTTACGGTCCGGATTGAATACGTAATTGTACACATTTGAACGGGAAATTGATTCGTAAAAAGAAGCCCCTCCGCCAGAGAGGGGCTTTCAGGTTCTTTCAGAAAACGGGGTCAGTGGCTCCAGCCCAGCCGCTTTCCTCCCATGAGGTGCATGTGCAGGTGGGGGATCACCTGCCCGGCGTCCGGACCGTTGTTGATGCAGAGCCGGTACCCGGATTCGCCGACGCCTTTTTCACGCGCTACTCTATTGGCGGCTTTGACCATCTTGTCGATGATGCCGGTATGGCTGTCGTTTATATCCGCCAGGGAGGGGATATGTTCTTTCGGGATGATGAGCAGGTGCACCGGCGCAGCCGGATTGATGTCCGGAAACACCATGACGTCGTCGTCCTGGTAGACGATATCGGAAGGGATCTCTCCCCGGACGATCTTGCAGAAAATACAGTCCCCGGCGGTGTTTTCAGGAGTCATGTCGTTCCTTTCATGGAGTGAGTCTGATCTACAGGTCGATGAACGTCGTGGGGGCGGCCATGTCCTGCATGCTCCAGGTGGTGGCTTTGCCCTTCAGCCGGCAGACGCCCATGTTCGCATACGCTTCGTCGTTGGGATACATCGATTTCAGGAAATCGCGGTTGGAGACGATTTCTTTCTTCAGGGCCAGGTCTTCCACTATTTCTATCTTGCCGCGCACCCTGACCTGCGTTCCCTTGGCGAAATAGCAGGCTTCGACGTCCGGATTGGCCGCAAGCTGCTTGAAGACTTCCTTGGCTTTGCTCGTGTAGAAGATGAGGCCGTTCTCATCGGCCCGGTAGGTCTCCATGCCGCGCACTCTGGCGGCCTTGCCGTCGGTGGTGGCCAGGAACGCTATACGGGCTTCGGAAATGAATGCCAGGATTTCTGCCTTGTTCATTAACGGACTCCTTTTTTATTACTGTAGAGGCAATATAGCATACCCGGCTGCTATGTTCAAGAGCATAACAGGCTATAATTTTTCGATGACCGCATCCGCCACCTGTGCTGTTCCCACGGAGGATGGATCATCTCGGGTCGGTTTCATGTCATAAGTAACGGCTTTTCCTTCCGCTATGACGCCGGCGATGGCATTTTCCATCCGGTCGGCGGCCTCTGTCTCTCCCAGGTGCCGCAGCATCAGTACGCCGGAGAGCATCATCGCCATGGGATTGACCTTGTTCTGGCCGGTGTACTTGGGGGCGCTGCCGTGCGTCGGCTCGAAGAGCGCCGTATCAGCCCCGATGTTCGCCCCAGGAGCCAGCCCCAGCCCGCCGACCAATCCGGCGCAGAGGTCCGAGATGATGTCCCCGTAGAGGTTGGGCGCCACGATAACATCGTACTCCTGCGGGCGGCGGACAAGCTGCATGCAGAGGTTATCGATGAGCGCTTCCCCGAATTCGATGTCCGGGTAGTCTTTCGCCACTTCCCGAGCGACGGACAGGAAAAGCCCGTCCGAGTACTTCATGATATTGGCTTTCTGTGTGGCCGTGACCTTTTTCCGTCCGTACTTGCGGGCATACTCGAAAGCATATTTCACGATGCGCCGCGTGCCGGATTCGGTGATCATCTTGATGCTGATGCCGGAGTCCTGCTTGATCACGTCCCCCTTTTTACCGTTGATGTAAGCGATGAGGTCGGCGCATTCAGCCGTGCCTTTTTCAAACTCCACGCCGGCGTACAGGTCTTCCGTGTTCTCCCGGACGATGACGATATCCACGTCCCGGAACGGCGTGGGCGCGCCGGAGTAGGTCTTGCAGGGCCGCACGCAGGCGTACAGGTCGAGGGCTTTTCTCAATGCCACGTTCACGCTCCGGAACCCGGTGCCGATGGGCGTCGTCACCGGCCCCTTGATGGCGACCTTGTTCCTGCGGATGGAGTCCAGCACACTATCCGGCAGGGGAGTCCCGTATTTCTCGATGACGCCCGCGCCGGCCTCGCCCAGCTCCCAATCGAACTTCACGCCGGTAGCTTCGAGGACGCGCCTCGTCGCTTCCGCAATTTCCGGCCCCACGCCGTCGCCGGGTATGAACGTTACTTTATATGGCATACTACTTGCTCCAAATCGATTTATGGTTTTTCATTAACTTACTATGGTTGTGTCATTCCCGACCTGA
>CAZPSP010000064.1:10227-13783 GCA_964589285.1 uncultured Dehalococcoidaceae bacterium
TCGGGAATCCATCTCAGTCTTGGTACCGGTTATGGGCCTGTGCCCTCAACACCGTCCGTGTCATTCCCGACCTGATCGGGAATCCATCTCAGTCTTGGTACCGGTTATGGGCCTGTGCCCTCAACACCGTACGTGTCATTCCCGATTCAATCGGGAATCCATCACTGCTTTAAACGAGATTATAGTAAAGGTCTTTCCACTCCGGATTATCTCTCTCTATCAAAGCTATTTTCCAGGCCCGGTTCCACTTCTTCAGTTGCTTTTCCCTCACTATCGCATCTTCGATGTATTGATGTTCCTCATAATAGACCAGCATGTGCACATGGTACTTCTTCGTGAAACCTGCAACCGCTCCGTTCTTGTGTTCTTCCACCCGGTGCAATAAGTCCGCTGTCACTCCAACGTAGAGAGTACCGCGCCTCTCGCTGGCCAGGATATACACATAATACGCTCTATCTATGTGCCGCACCTTTCATGGATTCCCGTTTTCACGGGAATGACACAATTCATAGTTTTTTCCGGATAACCCAGCTTCTTTTTCCGATACTGTCATTGTGAGCCCGCCGAAACGGGCGTGGCAATCTCAATCAACGGTCAAGTGAAAAACCGCAACTACACCTTGATGTCCCCATACTTCTCAATGTACGGAATGATCCCGCCCTCGTCCAGTATTCTCCGCATCGTCTCCGGTATCTTCCCGAAGGTCAGCACCGCCCCGTTGGTTACATCTTTCACCGTCCCGGCCGCCAGGTCTACCTCTAACTCATCACCGTCATTGATCTTGTCCGTATCGCAGATCAATACCGGCAGCCCCAGGTTGATGGCGTTCCGGTAGAATATCCGCGCCACGCTCTTCGCCAGGATGGCGGAGACGCCGGCCATCTTGATTACCAGCGGCGCGTGCTCCCGGCTGGACCCCAGCCCGAAGTTGTTGCCGCCCACCACGAAATCGCCCTGCTGTACCTTCTTCGCAAAGTCCACGTCCGCATCTTCCAGCACATGCTTGGCAAGTTCCGGCAGATTGCTCCTCAAATGGGCGTAGCGGCCCGGTATGATGTGGTCCGTGGAAATGCTGTCCCCGAACTTGTGGGCCTTTCCTTTCAGCATTACAGCACCTCCCTCGGATCGGTAATGGTCCCGGTCAGCGCGGACGCCGCCGCGGTCTCCGGGCTGGCGAGATAAATGAACGATTTCGGATTGCCCATGCGTCCCTCGAAGTTCCGGTTGGCGGTGGACAGGCACGATTCCCCATCGCCGAGCGCCCCCTGGTGCAGGCCGAGGCACGGCCCGCAGCCCGGCGGCAGTATCATGGCGCCCGCCTCGACGAACGCGGAGATATACCCGGCCTCGATGCTCTCCAGCAGCACCTGCGGGGAAGCCGGAGCGATGATGAGCCGCAGCCCGTCCGCTTTCTTCTTCCCTTTCAGGATGGCCGCGGCCATCGCCATGTCTTCCAGCCGTCCGTTCGTGCACGTGCCGATGACCACCTGCTGTATTTTTGTTCCTTTTAGTTCTTTTGCCGGGGCGGTGTTGTCCACCCGGTGCGGCTTGGAAACGGTCGGTTCCAGTTTGGAGCAGTCGATGGTGACGACCGATTCATACTCCGCGTCGGGATCGGCGTCGATGGGCCGGTACTCTGCTCCGCGTCCGGCAGCTTCCAGGTACTTCTTCGTTGTCTCGTCCGCGGCGAAGAGCCCGACCTTGGCCCCGGCTTCCACCGCCATGTTGGCGATGGTGAACCGCCCGGACTGGCTCATGTTTTTGATCGCTTCCCCGTGGAACTCCAGGGACTTGTAGGTGGCGCCGTCCGCTCCGATTTTCCCGATAAGGTGCAGGATAAGGTCCTTGGCGCTGACGCCTTTCTGGAACCCGCCCGTGACCTCGACCTTTATCGTCTCCGGTACGCGGAACCAGTTCTTGCCGAGGCCCATCGCCACGGCTACGTCTGACGATCCCATGCCGGTGGCGAAGGCTCCGACGCCTCCCGCTGTTACCGTGTGCGAGTCCGCCCCGACGATGACGTCTCCCGGCCGGGCGTAAGCTTCCGCCACGCGCTGGTGGCAAACGCCTTCACCGGCGTCGGACATGACGCAGCCGCTCTCGGCGGCAAAGTTGCGGAGCGTGATGTGGTCGTTGGAAAGATTGGCGTTCGGGCTCGGCGCCGCGTGGTCCACGAACAGCACCGTCCTCGCCGGATCGGCCAGCTTTTTCATGCTGCTGCCCTGGAACGTCCGCACCGTCAGCGGCCCGGTGGTGTCCTGGACGAACGCCAGGTCCACGTGAGCAATGACGATGTCCCCGGCCCGTGCATCCGAGCCGGATTTTTCACTTAAAATCTTTTCTGCTATCGTTTTTCCCATAGATAAACCTCGGTACCATTATAACGGGATACGGTCGGTGCTGTCATGCTCTACTTGCCTTGTCATTGCGAAACCCGCCTCAGGTGGGTTGTGGCAATCTCTATTTCCGTCCGGAAATGAGTGCCTGCCTTTACCATGAAAATAAACTGCGCGACCAGGTGGGTCCTGTGTCTCTTCGGTCCGCTAGATAAGTTGCGGATGCGTCAGCCGTATTGACATGACACCGGTATTGAGGCAAAATGGAGTGGTAGGATGTAAGACGTGGGATATCCTACGAGGTAAGGTATAATGAGGAAAAAACAAACCAGCGTACTGGTTCGTCCCAAGCGACAGATTACGCTTCCCAACGATATTTGCGAGAGACTAGGCATCGGGCCGGGAGATATCTTGGAAATATCCGTGGAAGATAGAGTTCTCATTGCCAGGCCGCGGAAAACGCTGGCACTGGAAGCGCTCGATGAGATACAAAGGGCCTTCGAGCGTTCTGGAATCAGCGAGGAAGAACTCCAGGAAGCCGGAAGACAGGTGAGGCAGGACATAGCACGGGAACGATATGGCGCCGAAAACTAACCTCCGCGCCTTTTTCGATACCAACGTTATCTTTTCAGGGCTCTATTCACCTCACGGCATCCCCGGAACCTTATTGCGATGGGCGGTCTCCGGCGATTTCGCCATCGTGGTCTCGCAACAGGTGTTGGAAGAACTGGTCAGAACGATAAACCTCAAACTCCCCGAAGCTTTGCCGGCTTTATGGTCATTTCTCACGAACATACGACTTCAGATCGTTCCAGACCCGTCTCCTGAATCATTGGGGCTATGGATCCAAGAAATCCATCGGGCGGACGCCTCCGTTCTGGCAGCAGCTATCGCTGCGGGTCCTGACTATTTTGTTACTGGAGATAGTCACTTCTTCGATAATCCCCGGATTGCGGATCGTTCTGGTATCATCCTGACCCCCGCTCAGTTCTTGGCGGTTCTGGAAGTGGAAGATTAACAATCTACCACGATGGTCATAATAAGACTAAGCCTGTCCTCAACCCGGTCTGGACCACGCCCGGTTTTCACTTTTGACCTTTGCCTTTTGACTTCCCACTACATCGGGATGTTCCCGTGCTTCTTCCAGGGCCGCGTTTCCTGCTTGGTCTTGAGCGCCTCCAGCGCCGCGATTACCTTCGCCCGCGTCTGCGCTGGTTCCA
>CAZPSP010000065.1:0-13731 GCA_964589285.1 uncultured Dehalococcoidaceae bacterium
ACTGTTTTCTCCGGGGTGTAAGGTGGTTCCCCGGCCGCAGTATGGCGCCTGTTTTCATGCTATTATTTGAAAGCCGCTGTAAAGCCGCCCTTTCTCTCTCTGTCCGGTCTTCCTGCTTGACTTCACGGAAATTTATCGAAAAAATGAAGATTCTAACCAAAAGTTAACCCAAAATAACTTGAGACTGACACGAACTTAAGTAGAATGTAGTAGTCGTAAATCAGGGTATCGGGAATGATTTTCATTGCTCAAAATATACGAGAGAGTTGATGTCCATGGGAACAAAAGAAACGATCACCAAATTTGTCAATGAGCAATTTCTCAAGGGAAACAAGGCAATTACCCTAACCGATGATAGTTCTTTCATCGACGAGGGGATAATCGATTCCCTCGGCGTGCTGGAACTGGTTTCCTTCATTGAAGAGAGCTTCGGCTTCCGCGTGGAGGACGAAGAAATGGTCCCGGATAACCTGGACTCCATCAACAAGATTCTAGCTTACGTTAGTCTTAAACTCGCCGCCGTCGAGGCGTAACTAACTGCCCCCGGAAAAGGCGAAACCATGCTGGTTCAGGAATTTCTTGAGAGAAGCGCGGCCAACAGCCTCGGCAAGACCGCGCTTGTCTGCGGCCCCAACCGGTTTTCTTACCTGGAGATCGACTGGGCGGCAAATGCTCTCGGCAGCGGCCTGCTTGATGACGGTTTTCAGCGGCAGGACCGGGCTGTCGTTTACCTGGAAAATTCCGTTGAAGCGGTGGTTTCGATTTTCGGCGTCCTCAAGGCTGGCGGCATCTTTGCCGTCATCGATCCTCAGGTCAAGGCAAGGAAACTTGAAAACATCCTTGAAAATTCCGAAGCGACGACACTGATAGCCAGTCCTCACTTGCTGGAACAGGTTTCCGGCGCGGTCTCCAATGCTCCCGCTCTCCGCCGCGTTGTCCTCACCGGTGAAGCGAGAGGCGATGATTTTAAGAACATCGGGATAAAGGTCCTTTCTTACAACAGGCTCGTCGCCGGGGCTTCCCCGGAAAGACCGGCGCCGTCCTGCATCGATATCGACCTTGCCAGCCTCGTCTATACCTCCGGCTCCACGGGCGTACCCAAGGGCGTCATGCTGACCCACCTCAACATGGTCGCGGCGGCCAATTCCATTACGGAGTACCTGGAAAACACCTGCGATGACATCATCCTGGATGCGCTGCCGCTGGCGTTCGATTACGGCCTCTACCAGGTCCTTATGGGCTTCAAGTGCGGCGCAACGGTGGTCCTGGAAAAAGGTTTTGTGTTCCCGCAACAGGTCGTCAACCTGGTCATCAAAGAGAAGGTCACTGGCTGGCCGCTGGTCCCCACCATGGCCGCGCTGCTCCTGAGATTGAAAGGTCTCGACAGACAAGATTTTTCTCACCTCCGGTACCTGACCTTCACGGGGCAGAGCATGCCTCCGCAACATTTCCTGCAACTCCAGCAATTGTTTCCTCACGTCAATATTTACTCCATGTACGGTCTGACGGAATGCAAGCGCGTTTCCTATCTCCCGCCGTCGGAACTCACTAAACGGCCTTCGTCTGTCGGCAAGGCTATGCCGAATACCGAAGTCTATATCGTCGATGAAAACGGCGAGAAGATAACCGGACCGAACCAGACCGGCGAACTCGTCGTGCGTGGCGCCAACGTTATGAAGGGATACTGGAAACTCCCGGAGGAGACCGACCGGGCGCTCCGACCCGGACCGTATCCCGGAGAAAAGGTCCTCTACACCGGCGACCTCTTCAAAATGGACGAAGAAGACTTTCTCTATTTCCTCGGCCGCAAGGACGACATCATCAAGACGTCCGGCCACATGGTCAGCCCCAGGGAAGTGGAGAACGTCCTCTGCGAGATGGAAGACATCGTCGAGGCCGCTGTCATCGGCATGGATGACGATATCCTCGGCAGAGCGATAGCCGCTTTTGTCAATATCTCCGCGGGATCGGCTGTTACGGAAAAAGACATCCTTGCTTTCTGCGCAGCGCGGCTGGAAAGCTTTGCGGTGCCGAAGCGTGTCGTCCTCCTGGATGCCCTGCCAAAAAGCAGTAACGGGAAAATATGCAAGCAGCAGTTAAGCGCTCGAGGGGAATGAAGATGGAATTCACCAGGAATGTGCTCGATATAGACGCCCGGCAGGAAACGGAACGCCTCTGTGAATTCATCCGTCAGCAGGTCCGCGAGATGAAACGGGACGGCGCGGTGGTCGGCCTGAGCGGCGGGATAGATTCCGCCGTCGCCGCGGCCCTCTGCGTGGAAGCCCTTGGTAAAGAAAATGTCCTCGGCCTCGTCATGCCGGAACGGGAGTCCAATCCCGTCTCGGAGCAGTATGCCGCCAAACACGCTGCCGAACTGGGCATCGAGACCGTCAGGATAGACATCACTCCGGCGCTGGAAGGCATGGGCGCCTATCAGAAGCGTGATGATATCATTAGAAGCATTTTCCCCGAATATACCGCCGGCTGGAAGTCCAAGATTTCCCTGCCTGCCGATCTTCTCGGGCGGGACGCTTTTAATTACTTCACCCTATACGTGGAAGACCCGCAAGGCAACGTAAAGTCTAAACGGCTCGACGCCCGCGGCATGCGCGGCATCGTCGCCGCTACGGACATGAAACAGCGCACCCGTATGCTGGAACTATATTACTATGCTGAACTCAATAACTACCTTGTCTGCGGTACCACAAACCGCTCTGAGGACATGCAGGGATTTTTCGTGAAGTACGGCGACGGCGGCGTCGATATCGAACCCATCGCGCGTCTTTACAAGATGCAGGTTTACCAGCTCGCGGAACACCTCGGCGTCATCCGCGAGATTATCGAGCGCGCCCCGAGCCCGGATACTTTCAGCTTCGTCCAGTCCGACGAAGAGTTCTATTTCCGCATGCCCTATGACAAGCTCGACCTTCTCCTCTGTGCCTGGGAGAATAATGTGCCGGTGGCGGACGTCTGCCGGACCATGTCCCTGACCGAGGCGCAAGTAAACCGGGCTTTCCGCGATTTCAACGCCAAGGCCGCCGCTACCAGGCACCTGCACTCCATGCCGCCGGCGCCGGGGTCTGGGAAAGAACAACTGGCCGTTAGCTGAGAAAAGGACAACCGATGCCGGGAGAAATTAAAAGAATATTTGAGGCCTTTCAGGATAACGGGTTGGAAGACCCGCTGGCCGAGACCTTGGCCGTGCTCGACATTGCCTCGGGAGGGGCGATGAGTCGCGCCGATGTCTCCTGCATCGACCCGGATAAAGTCGATTTTGCGCAACTCGCTGCAGAACGAAAAGCAGGAGTCCCCCTGGAATATATCCTCGGTTATGCCCATTTTGCCGGCCTCACGCTCCACTGCACGGTTGATACGGTCATACCTACCGAGTACACAAAGACCCTCGTGGACGTTGCCGTGAGTTTCATCGAAGAGCGGCAGAAGACCGCGCCGAAACAGGTCGCCGTGGACGTCGGCACCGGCTGCGGCAATATCCCGGTGCTCTTGGCTCTCAGGACTTCCGGCGTCGATATATTCGCTTCGGACGTCAGCCCCGAGGCAGTCGAGGTTGCCCGGAAAAACATCGAGAAATACAACCTGGGCGGTAGAATTACCCTGGCATGCGGCGACCTCTTCGAACCGTTCATTGAGAAAGGATACGAGGGGAAAATCGACGTCGTTCTCTGCAATCCGCCGTACATCCCGACGGCATCCATAGAAAAGATGGTTCCGGAAATCTCGGCCCACCAGCCCAAACTTGCCCTCGATGGCGGTCCGTACGGCGTCAGCTTCTACCAGCGGCTCATCAACGAGGCCGTCAATGTCCTGAAACCGGGCGGGCTGCTGGTCTTCGAGATCGGAGAAGGCCAGGAAAAACTGGTGTCTCGCACCCTGAGCAGACACGAGCATTACGAGGACCTGCAGTACCACAAAGACCACGAGGACATTGTCAGGGTGCTGAGCGCCCGGAAGAAACTGTGAACAACCGAAAGGCTGAAAGAAAGCCGTAGTATATGAAAAACGTAAAAATCTGTAAGACCTGCGTGCTGCCGGACACCTTCCCGGGCATCGAGTTCGATGAGTCCGGGATATGCAATTTCTGCCGGGAGCATAACGCGGAAAAAGCCGGCGCCGGCATCAAGGCGGAGTACAAGGCAAAATTCGAAGCCCTGCTCGATGAGGTCCGCGGTATCGCCGCCCATGATGTCCTGGTCTGCTACAGCGGCGGCAAGGACAGTACACAGACGGTGGCTGTCCTGAGGAAGGACTATGGACTCAACGTCCTGGCGGTGTCCATCGATAATGGCTTCGTCTCGGAACAGGCCCGGAAGAACATCATCAACGTCGTGGAAAACCTGGGCGTCGATCACATCTTTTTTAAGCCCCGGTACGACGTTATGGCGAGGATATTCCGGCACTGCGCCGTCGATGATATCTTCGCCCCCAAAGCGCTGGAGAAAGCCAGCAGCATCTGCACCGCCTGCATGGGTGTGGTCAAGTACAGCACGCTCCGCCTGGCTATGGAAAGAAACATCCCGCTCATCGCTTACGGCTGGTCGCCCGGCCAGGCGCCGGTCTCGTCATCCATCATTCACAACAATGCCCGGATGGTCCGGTACATGCAGCGGTCGCTTTTTGATCCGCTGTATAAGATAGCCGGTGACGAGATACGGCCGTTTTTACTGGAGGAACGCCACTTCCGCGACGATTTCCGCTATCCCGTCTACGTGCATCCCCTGGCGTTCCTCGAGTATAATGAAGAGGATATTTACGATAGTATAAGACAACTCGGCTGGGAGCCGCCGCGGGACGTCGACGCCAATTCCACCAACTGCCTCCTGAATTCGCTCGGTAATGCCGTGCACCGGGAGCGGTTGGGATTCCACCCTTACGCATATGAACTCGCCAACCTGGTGCGGGAAGGTTACATGGACCGTGAGACGGCCCTCGCCCGGCTCGATGAAACGGAAAACCCTCGGATTTTGTGCGCGGTCAGGAAAAAGCTCGGAATGGGAAAGTGTGCCTGTGTCGATTAAGAACCATGTGCCCGTATCGTTGAAACGATGGGCCCGGAAGGCCGTCAGCCTGTCCGGTGCGTCATCGCGCACGGATGATGCCCCGGAGAAACCCTTTGCCGAAATCCTGGCGAAGTACGATGTTATCATCATGAAGCACTGTTTCCCCGCCAGCGATGTCCTGCCGGATACGGGAAAGGCGGACCCTTCATCGGCGAGGCAGAGCATCGAAAATTACCAGGCGGTATACCGGGAAGTGAGAAAGAAGTTCGACGAGTATCCCGAAAAACTGTTTGTTGTATGGACCCTGCCCCCGCGGCACCGTCTGTATGAACCGTCTGAAGGCGAAAAGGCGGAAAACGCCGCCCGCGCTACTCAATTTTCCGAATGGCTCAAAAGGGATTTTCTCCAGGAAGGCGGGAACCATCCCAATATCCGCGTTTGGGACTTCCGGGGTATCCTCATGGACCCGGAGACTGATTTCCTCAAGCCGGACTACGAACTGAACCACCGTGTCCCGGACTCGCACCCGAACCAAAGGGCGAACAATGCAGCCGGACCGGCCCTGGCGGAATTCATCGTTACCGCGGTAAAGGGCTTTTTCACGGACCGGGAAACCGTAAAAGCTATCCTGCTCCGCCACTCCACAGGCAAGAACGTTTACAACTACCCGGATGAAGGCCTTCCCGCCTGGTTCGAGCGCCATAACGCCGCCGCCGCCATAAAAATCCGGCTGTCCGAACTCTGGTATCCCAAAGAAAACAACATGCCCGTGCATTATTACAAGAGTCTTATCCTTAATGACTAAACCTGTTTTCCGGAGGTCCTGAAAATGAAAAAAATAATCGTAAGACTGGTCCTGGTGGTATGTCTGCTCGCGTTGACGACGCTGATCGTCGTCCCGGCCGCGGCGGACAGCGTCGTGACCATCGGGCTCGACTCAACCGAAGTACCGGAAGGCGATACTTTTCCGTTAAGAATCCAGGTAGAAGGTGTCGAAAATTTCGACGCGGCCCAGTACGATATCACTTATGATGAGACGGTCCTCGAAGTAACGGGCGTTGCTGATGGTTTGATCGGGTCTACTATTATCCCTGCGGCTGACTCCTGGGCATATATCCCAGCAGATACGCAGGGTACCATCAGGGTGGTTAATAATATCCCTGGTTTAGATGGAGTTACGGGTAGCGGTTATCTCTCCGTCATCTATTTTCAGGCCATCGGGGCTGCAGGAACTAGTAGCAATATCACAATAAGCGATGGGCTACTGGGCGACATCACTGCAACGGCGATCACTACAAACTGGCCGCCTAGTCCGGCCACCGTTAACATCATCGCTTCAGTCGTAGCTGAATTTACGTCGGACGTGACCGAGGTCCTGGTCGGTGAGACGGTCTCATTCACGGCAGAGCCTTCGGGCGGTACGGCCCCCTATACTTACGCTTGGGATTTCGAGAATGATGGCTCAACGGACAATACCTCAGCCAATCCTATCCATAGCTACAACACAATTGGACAGAAAACAGTGTCCCTTACCGTCACCGATGCGGCGGACGATAGCAACACCGTGACGAAAACTGGTTACATCACCGTTTACGGTGCTTTGGATGCTGTTGCCACTGCAAATAACACTCAAGCAATCCCTGGTCAATTGATTCTCTTCGGTTCGGCGGGAACGACTGGCGGTAAAACTCCTTATACTTATAGCTGGAATTTTGGGGATGGTTCGCCGGCGGGTACTACCGCCAGCCTTGAGCATAATTACACAGCGACAGGGAACTATACTGTGACGTTGACTGTCACCGATGCTCTGGGGAATACTGATGCTGCTGATACCTGGTTTATTCAGGTCTGCGTTGCTGGTGACTCTGATGGTAACGGTATCATACAGGCGATTGATATCACGTATCTTGAGCACGCTATCATGGAGCATCCGGGGTACGACAGGTCATCTTGGTGCGATCTGGACATGAACGGCGAATGGGACGCAACGGATATGGTCGCTATCCGGAATATCATCCTGGAGCGTTCCTCATAACGGAACAACCATTCCTTAACTGACACAGTGGTAACATGAAAATAGCTGCAAGAATAAGCCTCATCCTGGCCATCGGCATGGCAGTCCTGGCAGCCGCCCCTTTACCGGGGTTGGCTGCCGGTGATACTAGCTCAGTAAGTATCGTTTGCCCGTCATCGGTAGATAAAGGCGATACTTTCACGGTTAACGTGACTATCGACGATGTGACCGGCCTGGCCGCTTGCAATTATGATATCGTTTACGATTCCAACGTGATCAGTGTTACTACCGACAGCACTGGCGGACCTGTGCTGGCCGGCGGCAGCATCAACCGCACTGCTGTAACAGCCGGAACGTCTGGGTTTGTCCCTGCCGGGACCCAGGGCACAATCCGGGTTATCCAGGATTTCTATGTAAATGGTGATACCCTGACAGGTTCCGGGTCTCTAGTATCGCTCGTGTTCACCGCCGTGGAATCGGGCAGTACTACCATCAGGCTTGAAAATGGGGTGCTGAGTGACAGCAACGCCGAAAGAATAGCCGTTGATTGGAACAATGGAGGCATCCAGGTTATAGCTCCCACCACAACACCCGGTGGTGGTGGAGGCGGCGGAGGTGGAGGCGGAGGCAGCACCGCCACGGATGACAAGCGCTTTACCAATATCTCCGGTTCGTCTTCGGCTGACGGCGCCCTCTGGGAAGAGGTCATCGCCCAGAGCGTCGATATCCATCTCGAACTGGTGATTCCTAAAGGCACCCTGGTCCTCAACGCCAACGGGTATCCACCATACTCACTCACCGTGGCTACGCTCGCGGAACCCGGCGATCCACCGGAAGAATCGGTCTTCATCGGGGCGGTCTACGATATCACTCCCAACGGCCTGACCTTCGATCCCTACGCCGTCCTCAACCTCTACTACGATGAAGAAACTCTCCCCGAGGGAGTCGGCGAGGAAGACCTCTGCATCTATACCTGGAACGCTGAAACCGAGGCCTGGGAGCCGCTCGATTGTACGGTCGATACCGTCAACAACGTTATATCTGTACAGGTCACGCACCTCTGCCGGTTCGCCGTCGTGGCCGGAACGAGACCGGCCGAGTTCACGCTGAGTAACCTGTCTATCGAAAGCCCGGAGATAAAGACTGGAGACCGTTTCAACGTCAGCGTTACCGTCGCCAATGGCGGAGACCTGGCCGGGACTTACGCCGTCGAATTCCTGGTGAACGGCGAACAGAAGAACGGGAAAACGGTCACCCTAGACGGCCACGAGAGCGGGACGGTAAGCGCGGCCTTTGCGCTGGATGAACCGGGAGAATATCGTATCCAGGTCGGCAATCTCTCCAGGACGATAACCGTGAAGTCCGCGGAAGCCGTCATTACGACCACTACGCCGGTTAAACCGCCGCCGGGACCGGCGGTGTTCACCCTGTCATCGTTAACGGTAACCCCGTCCGGACCTCAGGTAGGTGATGCAGTGACGGTCTTGATACTGGCTGCCAATACCGGGGAAAGCGCCGGGAATTTCGAGGCCGTTTTCCGGATCAACGGTTCGGAGGTAGAGCGGCGGAATATAGAGTTACAGCCGGGTAAGGACCTGGAGGCGCGGTTCACTTTCACTCCGGACCATGCCGGTGATTATACGGTTGACATAAACGGTATCGGCGGGCAGTTCAGCGTGATCAATCCCACCACGACCACGACTATCGGACCGAAACCGGACTACAACGTCGTCCGGGTTTCCTGGTTATGGCTAGGAGTCGGTATCGGGTCGGTGGTGCTGATCGGCCTCATCATTATCCTGCTGGTCTGGCGCCTGGGCAGCCGGGCAAATCGCTAGAACGCCGCCCCGGTATCATATCTTTTGCTTCCAGGCATACACCAGAGTGAAGGCGAACAGCCCGAACACCACTCCCGCAATATCGGCCGCCAGGTCCAAGAGTTCCGCCGTCCGGTAGGATATTAAAGACTGCCCGAGCTCCGTCCCCAGGGAAAGCACGATACCGAAAACCAGGCCTGACGCCATCCGGGACGCCAGCTTCGATAAAAACCCGAACGCATAGGCGCTGATGAACCCCGTCACGAAAAACATGCCGAAATGGGCTATCTTGTCAAAGTAGGGGATCCGCGGACCGGGAACCTCCCCCTGCAGGGGAATGAGAAGAAGCAGTATGACGAAGAGCGTCCAGACCGCCAGAACGATGAACCTTGTTCTCATGAACTCATTTATTGCCGTCCATGAGGACGAAGCCTTCAATGTGCGCGCCGACGGCCTCCAGCGCCTGCTTGGCCTCCCTCACCACGTCTATATTGGATGCATTGCTCCGCAAGACCAGGACGACGCCATCGATGTTCCTCGCCAGGATACGCGTGTCCGTCCAGTCCGCCACCGGGGCGCTGTCCACGATGATGATGTCGTATTCCTTCCTGGCTTTTTCCAGGAACGCTTTCAACCTGGGTGAAGAAAGCAGTTCCGCGGAGATTTTAGAGGGTTCTCCTCCGGGGAGTATGTCGATGCCCTCGGCCTCCTTGACGAATATCCCGTCTTCTTTACCGTGGGCAAGGAATTCGGAGAGGCCTTTCTCGCCGCCGATCCCGAAGATTCCGGCGATCTCCGGATTGTGCAGGTTGCCGTCGATGAGCAGCACCTTGCGGCCTTGCAGCGCGATGATCCGGGCCAGGTTCGTTGCCACGATGGTCTTGCCCTCTTTTGTCTTGGGACTGCTGATCAGGAGGACCTTGCCTTTGTTGGGTTCCAGGTTCAGGTTTGTGCGCAGCAAACGGAATGATTCCAGGTACTCCGCCGGCACTTCTTCGAGCGTGGCGGATATGTGCCCGTTACCGGCGCTGACCGGACCGATGGTAGCCAGCAGCGGTATCCCGAGGAGGCTGGTGACCTGGTTTCCGTCCCGGACGGTGCGGTCGAAATATCTCATGACCAGTACGATGACCGCGCTGATGAGAAATCCCGCGATGATGGCGAGGAGAACGCCGCGGTACCGTGCGAAAAGACTGGTGGAAGAGGTGGAAACAGCGGTGTCCAGGACCCTCGTTGCGCCGGTATCGCTCGATAGCAGCGCCAGTTGCAGTTCTTGCCGCAGTGTATCCAGCGAAGAATAGCTGACATCGCCGCCGTTCTCGGTCAGCGTTGTCATCTCGGCGCCCAGTCCCTCGATGGCGTTACTGGCGATATTTAGGGATTCCTGCAGGTCCAGCAGTTCCGCTGCGAGACCGGAATCGATATCCAGAGACCGTACTCTGGTCAGGTCGGAAACAAGAAAAGACAGGCTGATGGAGATCGCCTGGGTCTGTAATTCGATCTCAGAGAGTTCGCTGTAGGAGAGCAGGATGTCGCCGTCGGTATTGGGCTCGATTTTTGTCAATATCGCTTCGAGACTACCGGCGGTGGAACTGGCTCGCGCGGCGAGAATCGGGATATCTCGTGAAATGGATATGAGGACCGTATCGGTTGGCGGGCTCGTGATGATTTCCTGGACGAAACTTGCTGCTGTCGTCACGGCTCCGGTAAGGACCGAGGCATTGGTATTTATCCGGTTCCGCGCATTTGCGTCGGACTCTATTGCCTGGGCGCGAGCCCGGTAACCGTCCTCTGCTGAACCCGCCGCTATGTAGCTTTCCTGGATGCCGTACAGCGTGGTGATCTGCGCCAGCATGGCTTCTGCGGAAGCACGGGCCACCTGTAATTGCTCCTCTATGGCCATGAGCTGGTTCCGTATATCGGTGTTTGTTTCCGCCCCGCGTGCCGTTCCGAAATCGGAAGACAGATTCGCCAGCCTTGTGGAAAGGACCCGTGTCAGGCTTTCCATTTCCGCTATGGCGGAACTGCGGGCGGAAAAGTTTTTTTCTTCGGATATCGGGTTTAACGCCGTTACCAGTTCGGTAGTATTGGTCGCGTTTTCGGAAATTTCGTCGATACGCTTGGTGAACGATGCCAGTTGCGAAGCCGTGAGGACGGTCCCTTCGGTGTCTGTCTGGTTAGCGCTTTCGGGAGTCAGTTCATCCAGTTTTGTCGATACCCGGTCGAGTTCCTGGAAGGCAAGGTTCAACTGTGCTGACAGCCGCGGCAGGACCGGGCTGATGGAAAGGTCTACCTTGGCTTTCTGTAACTCCACCAGCCGTTGGGTGGTATCTGCCAGGGCGCTTTTGATACTTTCTTCTGTCAACGAACGCACGTGTTCGACATAGGCCAGTGCGATGGCGTTTGCCTGCGCCTGGGCCAGGTCGGGATCGGTTGAAGAAACAGTTATTTGAACCAGATTGGTTGAGGCAACCTGCCTGACGGAAAGCGAATCATTGAGCTGCATGACCTCCAATTGGAGTGCATCCGTATCGGATTCGAGTTCGGGATAAATCTGTAACACAGCCTTTTCCAGGACCGTGCGACTCCTCATAATCTCTATCTGGTTACTGATGTCCTGAAGGTATATCATCTCCAGTCCGCCGGAAATACCGGAAGGGATAGCGGTCAACCGCTGGGAACCGCTCTCGGTCATGAGGGTTGCCGTCGCGGCATACGTCGGGGGCTGCATGGTGGTAAACGCAAAGGCCGCGATCCCGGCGATGACAGCTACCGCGATTATCCACCACTTGTGCTGCCACAAGACCTTGAGTTGCTGGCCCAGATTTACCTGTGACTGTTCCATATTTATTTCCTGCCCGGTAACGCCGGTTACGGTCTCATTCTAAACCATCCCGGTAAATAAAGCATCTGGGATATTTGAGCCATGACGAATGAACTATCAATTTTATTGTGTCCATTGTATACTTGTTTTGGTTTTCTGTCACCTCATTATCTCTATACGCAAAATTATTAAGAAACTATTTAACACTTTGGCGCCTTCTCCCGTTTTTTAAGGTTTGGTCTTTAAACTATGCTCGGTCTTATGAACGGAAAAACATTCCTCTATCTCAGCCTGGCGATGCTGATCGCTGCCTGCCTGGCCGCGCTTTTTCCAGTTCCGGCGCTTGCCGTCGATACAAGCATTGTCTCCGTCACTTCCCCTGATGAAGTGATCGAATGCGGCCAGAAGTTTACTATCCATATACATGTCGTTCCCAATCATGCCATCGTCGGCATACAAATGAGCCTCGCCTTTAATGCCGGAGTGATGAGCATTGAACGTATTACCGAAGGAGACCTGCTGTCCCAGAACGGCGCCGCGACTTTTTTCAATCCCGGTCAGGTGGATAATGCCAGGGGTACCGTAAACGGAATATTTGCCGCCATTCTGAGTCCCGGCGAGACTGTTTCCACGGAGGGCATCATCGCCAGTATTTCCTGTATCGCGTCGGGCGGGACCGGGTATGGTTCGATAACTTTGTCCAATGTCATCATCGGCAGTGTTGAAGGCCTGCCTTTGCCGGTAACCATCATTAATGATTCCATATTTATTAAGGAAAAAAGTCCTTCCGGCGGAAGTCCCGTCAGCGGCGAAAATACCGGCAGTACGGGGAGCAACACCGGAACAGGCAGCGGCGGGACCGCCGTGGGCGATAAAAGGTACACCCCCATCAGTCCTTCCGCCAGCGCTGACGGCATTCTCTGGGAGGATGTGACCGTTTACAGCGTGGATGTCCAGGCCCAACTGGATGTTTGTAAAGGGACCGCCGTACTGAATGCCAATGGATATCCTCCCAGTTCCATTATGGTTGAAGCGTTGAGCGTTCCCGGAACGTCGCCGGAAGGCTGTTCATTTGTCGGCAGGGCCTATGATTTTACCCCGGACGGCATTACCTTCCAGCCCGCGGCAAACCTGACGCTGCGCTATCATGAGGACGATCTGCCGGAAGGCGTCGGTGAATCATCTCTATCGATCGCAACCCTCGAACAAACTTCCGGCGCGTGGCGGATTCTCTCAAGCCGTTTGGATGCCCGTAATAATTGCCTCAGCGTTACCATTTCTCATTTTTCCCAGTATGCCGTTGTTGCCGGGATCAGGCCGGCGCGTTTTTGTTTCGAAAAGCCTCAAATGTCCGTCATCACCCCTTTGGAGGGTGAAAAGGTCATGGTATCCGCCGCTATCTCGAATGAAGGGGACCAGAGCGGTTCCACCTCGGTCGTCTTCTCTATCGATGGCGAAGAAGTTTCCCGGCGGGAAGTTGCTCTCGACGGGGGACAAGAGACCATGGTCAATTTTCTTTTCTCCGCCGGGTCTGCCGGGGCCCATACCGTATCGGTCGGCCCAAACACGCTTGCCTATACCGTAATAACACCGGAACCTGAAGGCCGGATTGCCGGTGCGATTACGCAAACCGGAAAACCCTCTCCATTCACAGGTCCTGAAACTGTAGTTCTTGCTCCAACCGCTGGCGCTCCGCTGACCGGGCCGGCAACCGCAACGTCCACGGTCGCAACCGGCGGCGCTTTGCCTCCTTTGGTTGAAAGTGATACCGACAGAACGCTGCCCTGCATTGCCATGGTTGTTGGGGGACTGGTAGTTACTATTTGTATCGCACTGGCTGTTATCTACCGGGGACGGTCCTAGCTTCCATCTCAACCTGGCGGTACTTTCTTTTCATCGCTGCCTTGACGTACGCCTGTTTTTTTCTTTATGACCGGGGGTAGTACTTTCGTATTCGCTGGAGCCTCCCTGACCGGCCCATCACGGTTACTTTCGGTCTGGACTTACTTGATTCAACCTACCACCAAGTGACAAAACACCCATTTTACCCGGTGGCAG
>CAZPSP010000066.1:0-13698 GCA_964589285.1 uncultured Dehalococcoidaceae bacterium
AGATGGAATCTCGTGACTGGAGTTCAGACGTGTGCTCTTCCGATCTTTTTTGCCGGTCATCCGGATGGACGAGGTCGTTCCAACGCTTCGTATTCAATTCATCGCAGGTATAGCCGAGCATCTCGCAGAACTTTTCGTTGACTTTGATCCATTTGCATGAAGGAGATTCGATGGCCATGCCGACGAGCCCGAGTTCGAAGTATTCCCGGAACATTTCCTCATTTTCCCGCAGGGACTTCTCGATCAGCCTGAGTTCAGTGACATCCCTCTGTATGGCGGCGGCAACTTTACCCCGCGGCGTGTCCAGAAGCAAGATGGCGGTCTGCAAGAACCGTCTTTCGCCGTCGGGGCGCTGGATCTGGTCTTCTATATCGCTCGTGGAACCGCCCGATGACAGCAGGTGTTGAAAAAACGCTTTGGTGGCTGTTTCATCGTAAGAAGCCTTTTTTTCAGCAGGGAGGAGACTGCGCTGGATTTCCCACAGATAATTTCCCAGCGCATCTGAACGTGATATTCCGGTGATCAATTCTTCGCTGCGGTTCCATTCCTCGATGATCCCATTTTCATTGATGAGGACAATACCGTCTTTCGAGAGTTCCATGAAACTCTGGCGATTTTCATCGAAACTCTGACGATTTTCATTCGGCAACATGGTTTTGTTCTTTCGGAACCTTTACATAATTGATAGTGTATTCCCATCGGCGCCGGTTTTCAATAGGTACAATCCGGAAACGGTGAAATCCCGAAGAAAAAGAGACCATCCACTACCGAACCCTTTCATCCCGTGGTACCTTGTATACTGATGGTCGGGGGGATATTGAGCATGGAGAAGGATGCCCTGGGGGCGGTCTACGTGGAAGGGAAGGGTACGCGGTTCCGGGTCTGGGCGCCTTTTCACGACCGTGTGGACGTAGTGATCACGGCGCCGGACGAACACGCGGCGGCCCTGCGGAAAGACCACCGCGGATATTTCAGCGGCCTGCTGCCGGACGTGAAACCGGGCGCGCGGTACCTCTACCGCCTGGATGAGGTAAAGGAGTACCCGGACCCGGCTTCCCGGTCCCAGCCGGAGGGCGTTCACGGGCCTTCCGAGGTGGTGGGCCATGATTTTACCTGGCGGGAGGCGCATTGGCGCGGCATTCCTTTGCGGGACTACATCATTTACGAACTCCATACGGGAACATTCACGCACGAGGGGACCTTTGCGGGAATCATCCCGCAACTGGACCGTTTGCAGGAACTCGGGGTGACGGCGGTGGAACTGATGCCGGTGGCGCAGTTCCCCGGCCCCCGCAACTGGGGGTACGACGGCGTCCTGCTCTACGCTCCGCAGAACACGTACGGAGGGCCGAACGGGCTGAAGCGGTTCGTGGACGAGTGCCATCAGCGGGGATTGGCCGCGGTCCTGGACGTGGTGTACAACCACCTGGGGCCGGAGGGCAACCATTTGGGGGAGTTCGGGCCGTATTTCACGGAGCGGTATAAGACGCCGTGGGGCGCGGCCTTGAACTTCGACGGGCCATACAGCGACGAGGTCCGGCGCTTTTTCATCGACAACGCGCTGTACTGGTTCACGGAATACCGGTTCGACGCGCTGCGGCTGGACGCTCTGCACGCCATCGCGGACGGCTCTCCGTACACGTTCATAGGGCAGCTCGCGGACGAAGTCCATGCCTTACGGGAGAAGCTCGGGCGGCGCATCTACCTCATCGGGGAAAGTTCCGCGGACGATGCCCGGCTTATCACGGTCAAAGAACTCGGCGGGTACGGCATCGACGCACAATGGAACGATGATTTCCATCACTCGGTCCGCACGCTCATCGCGGGGGACAATTCCGGCTACTACGAGGACTACGGCCGGATACAGCACCTGGAAAAGGCCTACCGGGAGGGCTTCGTGTACAGCGGGGAATACTCGAAGTTCCGGAAGAAGCGGCACGGCACGTCATCCGCCTGCATCCCGGCGGAGCGGTTCGTCGTTTTCGCCCAGAACCACGACCAGGTGGGGAACCGGATGCTCGGGGACCGGCTGAGCGCGTCCGTTGACTTTGCCACGCTCAAGCTGGCGGCGGGCATCGTGCTGCTGTCACCGTACATCCCGTTGCTCTTCATGGGGGAAGAATACGGCGAGACGGCCCCGTTCCCGTACTTTGTGAGCCATACCGATCCGGAACTGGTGGAAGCGGTGCGCAAGGGCAGGGCGGAGGAGTTCGAGGCGTTCCAGTGGCGGGAAGAGATACCGGACCCGCAGGCGGAGAGCACTTTCCGGTCCGCCAAACTCGATTTCAGCCTCATCCATGAAGGGCTGCACCGTATACTCAACGGTCTTTACCGGGAACTGATCCGGCTGCGCAAGGAAGAACCGGCGCTGGCGCACCCGACCAAGGACGGGCTGGAGGTGAATGCGGACGAGCGGACGAAGACGTTAACCGTCCGGCGGCGGCACGGGGATTCCGACATCATAACCGTGTTCAACCTGGGCGCCTCCGATGCGCCTTTGCCGGTCCTGCCGGAAGGCCGGTGGGGCGTAGTGCTGGATTCCTCCGCCGAGAAATGGGGCGGCACGAGCAGCGGCGTGGGGACGGAGGTGGAAGCGGGGGCCGAAACCGGGCACGAGCTGCCGGAGCGGTCATTCATCGTATTTCGCAAGGGGGAGTGAGTGGACCGTTACATCTGCATCCACGGTCATTTCTATCAGCCGCCGCGGGAGAACGCCTGGCTGGAGCACGTGGAACTGCAGGACGAGGCCTTTCCCTTTCACGACTGGAACGAGCGTATATCCGCCGAGTGCTACGAGCCCAACAGTGTTTCCCGCATCCTCGATGACGAGGGTTACATCATCAGCATCGGCAACAATTACACGGGCATCAGCTACGACTTCGGGCCGACGCTCCTTTCCTGGATGAAGAAGGCGTCCCCGGTGGTCTACCATGCGGTGTTGGACGCCGACCGGCGGAGCATGGCGAATTTCTCCGGGCACGGCTCGGCGATGGCGCAGGCGTACAACCACATAATCATGCCGCTGGCGAACCACCGGGACCGCTATACGCAGGTATTCTGGGGGATTTCGGACTTCGAGCACCGGTACGGGCGGCGGCCGGAGGGCATGTGGCTGCCGGAGACGGCCGTTGATGTGGAGACGCTGGAGATCATGGCGGACCTGGGGATAACCTTCACGGTGCTGGCGCCGCACCAGGCCAAACGGGTGCGGAAGACGGGCACGACGAAGTGGCAGGACGTCCCGATGGCTTCCATCGATCCTACAAGGGCCTACCGGGCCAATCTGCCGTCCGGGCGGTCCATCGCGTTGTTTTTCTATGACGGGCCGATCTCGCGGGCGGTGGCCTTCGAGGACCTTCTCACGAGCGGGGAAGGGTTCGCCAAGCGGCTGACCGGCGCATTTTCCGAGAAGCGAGCGGAGGCGCAGCTCGTGCACATCGCCACGGACGGAGAGACGTACGGGCACCACCACCGCTTCGGGGACATGGCGCTGGCGTACGCGTTGAACTACATCAAGACCAACAAGCTGGCGAAGGTCACCAACTACGGCGAGTTCCTGGAGCGGTTCCCGCCGGCGTACGAGGTGGAGATCAACGAAAGGACATCCTGGAGCTGCATGCACGGCGTGGACCGCTGGTGGAGCGACTGCGGGGACAACACAGGGGGGCATCCCGACTGGAACCAGGCGTGGCGCACCCCGCTGCGGGAGTCCCTGGACTGGCTCCGGGACGCGACGGCGGGGCAGTACGAGGAACGCGCCCGGCAGTACCTGAAAGACCCCTGGCTGGCCCGGGACCAATACATCAATGTCATTCTCAACCGGTCACCGGAGAATGTCGACGCGTTCCTGGGGCAACACGGAACGCGGCCGCTCGATGAGAGAGAGCGGACCGAGGCGCTCAAGCTGCTCGAACTCCAGCGTCACGCGATGCTGATGTACACGAGCTGCGGCTGGTTTTTCGACGACGTTTCCGGCATCGAGACGGTGCAGGTCATCCAGTACGCCGGCAGGGTAGTGCAGCTTGCGCAGGAACTCTTCGGGGACGCCACGGAGGAGAAATTCCTGAGACTCCTGGAGAAGGCGGAGAGCAATATACCGGAGCAGGGGAACGGGCGGGACATTTATGAAAGATACGTGCGCCCGGCGGTGGTGGATCTCAACAAGGTGGCGGCGCACTATGCCATCGATTCGCTCTTCGAGAGTTACGAAGACCGGGCGAAAATCTACTGTTACGATGTGGACAGGGAAGACTACGAGACGGCCGAGTGCGGCAAGACAAAGCTGATCACCGGGCAATGCCGGATCACCTCCGAAATCACGAAGGAATCCGTGCTCAGGGACTTCGGGGTGTACCACTTCGGGGACCATGTCATCAACGCGGGGGTCGCCCCGCACCGGGACGAAGATTCGTACAAGGCAATGATAGAAGAGATGACCGGGGCGTGTTCCACCGGGGACTTTACTGAGCTTGTCCGGCTGCTCGACAAGTACTTTGGGGAGTCCTCCTACTCGCTGAAGTCGCTGTTCCGGGACGAGCAGCGGAAGGTGCTCGGCTACATCCTGGAATCGACGATAACGGACATCGAATCGACGTACCGGCAGCTTTACGAAGCGAGTTATCCGCCGATGCGGTTCCTGGCGGAGCTCGGGGGGCCGGTGCCGCGGGCGTTCAGCGCGGCTGCCGAACTCATCGTGAACATGGACCTGCACCGGGCGGTTAACAGCGATGACCTCGACGTCGAGAACGTGAGAGGCCTCATCGAGACGGCGCGCGAATGGCGCGTCGATCTCGACGGCGAAGGCCTGGGGTTCGAGTTCGAAGAAAACCTGGACCGGCAGATGTCCGTTTTCTTCGAGGACCCCGGTGACACCGGCAAGCTGCAACGGCTCATCGAGTCCGTCCGGCTGGTGGGGGAACTGCCGTTCACGGTCAACCTGTGGCGGGCGCAGAACCTGTACTGGAACATGCTCCAGACGCGGTACAAAGAAGCCGTTTCCGGGACCGCCGCCGGGGACGCGGCGACGGCTGACCAACTGGAATTATTCAAGGAACTGGGGCGGCAGCTTAAAATACGGGTGAAGTGAGGGGATGATGCGGGTCCCAACAGCGACATACAGGTTCCAGTTCAACCGGGACTTCGGGTTCCGGGACGCGCTGGAACTCATCGAATATCTCCGGCGACTCGGGGTCTCCGACGTCTATGCCTCGCCGATATTGCAGGCGCGGCGAGGGAGCACCCACGGGTACGATGTGACCGATCCCACGCGGCTGAACGCGGAACTCGGCACAGAAGACGATTTTAACCGGTTGTGCGACGCGCTCCGGGAACGGGACATGGGGCTGCTGGCGGACTTCGTGCCGAACCACATGGCCGCCAGCGATGAAAACCCCTGGTGGCGGGACGTGCAGGAAAACGGACGGGATTCACCGTACGCGCTCTACTTCGATACGGACTGGCTGAGCCATCACGGGCTGGACAGCGATGAGTTGAGCTACCGCCGTTTCTTCGATATCGGGGAGATGGTGGGGCTGCGGGAGGAGTACCCGGCGGCGTTCGACGACCTGCACCGGCTGTTACTGGAACTGGCGGCGGCCGGCAAGGTCACGGGTATACGGCTGGACCATATCGACGGGCTGTACCGGCCGGGAAGGTACCTGGAGGTGCTCCAGGGAAAGCTCGGCGAGGCTGCCGGAAACGGTCCATTTTACGTCCTGGTGGAGAAGATACTTTCCGGGGACGAGATGCTGCCGGAACCCTGGCCGGTCAGCGGGACGACGGGGTACGAGTACGCCGCGGCGATGAATTCGTTTCTCATCGATCCGGCCGGCAAAGAGCGCATCAAGCGGACCTGGCTGGCCGTCACGGGGATGCCGGCCTCTTTCACGGACTTCGTCTATGAGAAGAAGCTCCAGGTCATGCGGGACCTCTTCCCGGGGGAACTGAAGGCGCTGGCGAGCTGGCTGGCCCGGCTCGAGGGTTTTCTGGCCGCAGAGGACGCCGAGCAGGCTTTACGCGTCCTTACCGCCAGCCTGCCGGTCTACCGTACCTATACGAATGCTTTTCCCGTTAGAGAAGAGGACAGGCGTTACCTGGACGAAGCTTTCCGGCAGGCGCGGGACAGGGCCGCCGCGCCGGGTGAAGCGATGGCTTTCCTGGAAAGAGTGCTGCGGCTGGAGTACCCGCCGGAGTTCGATGAGAGAGAGCAGTTCACCTGGCTGGACTTCATACAGCGGTGGCAGCAGGTGACCGGAGCGATCATGGCGAAGGGTTACGAGGACACCGCGCTCTACGGCTACAATTGCCTGGTCTCGCTGAACGAAGTGGGCGGCGAACCGGACAGCGGCGGCCTGACGGTGCGGGGCCTGCACGAGTGGAACCAGCGGCGGCTCGCCCGGATGCCGCTGGCCTTGAACGCGACGACCACGCACGATACCAAGCGAAGCGAGGACGTCCGCGCCCGTCTCTCCGTGCTCTCCGAGGTCCCCGGCGAGTGGGAAGCCCATCTCGGCAGGTGGCGCGAGTGGAACGCCGGCAAGAAAACCATGGCGGGAGATACGGCCGTGCCGGAACCCAACGCGGAAATCCTGCTGTACCAGTCCATGCTCGGGGCCTGGCCTCTGGACCCGGCGGAAGAACCGGCGTTCCCGCAGCGATTAAAGGACTACATGCTGAAAGCGGCGCGGGAAGCCAAGGAACAAACGAACTGGGTAGACCAGAACAAGCCCTATGAAGACGGCCTGATGGCGTTCATCGACCGGGTCTGCGTTCCCGGCGGGAGCGATGAGTTCATGACCGATTTCCGTGCGTTTCTCGATGATATATCGTTCTGCGGGGCGTTGAACTCGCTGGCGCAACTGATATTGAAGATGACGGCTCCCGGCGTCCCTGACTTCTACCGGGGGCAGGAGCTATGGGAGTTCAGTCTGGTCGATCCGGACAACCGCCGTCCGGTGGACTTCACGCACTGTAAAAGGCTGCTGGAAGGACTGGAGCAGGACCCGCCGGCGGTCACCGACCTGCTGGCTTCCTGGCGGGACGGGCGCATCAAGCTGTACGTCACGAGGCAGGGGCTGCATTTCAGGCGGGAACGCCGGCGGCTGTTCGAGGAAGGGGGGTACCTGCCCCTGGAAGCGGACGGCAAGCACCGGGAGGATATCTGCGCCTTCGCCCGGCGTTCCGGTGACGTGTGGGCGGTGGTCATCGTCCCGAGGTATTTCCAGAAGCTCGGCCTGGCCGGGGGGTATCCGCCGCTCGCGGAGACCTGGCTGGACGACGGTGTTCTGTTACCGCCCGGCGCGCCGCGGGCCTGGGTAAACGTGCTGGGAAGCAGCCATGTCAACGTGGAAAATGACAAGATACCGCTGACGGCCGTCTTCCGCGAGGTCCCGCTGGCGCTGCTCAAGCCGGCCGGGTAAGAAAGACCGCCCCGAGCGGCGGGAAGGTGATAGACAGGGACTGCGGGTGGCCGTGCATCGGGACGGGTTCCGCCTCCATGTATTCCGGGTTGACCTGACCGCTGCCGTAATACTTCGGCGCATCGCTGTTCAGGGCTTCCCGCCAGGTCCCCGGCAGCGGCATACCGATACGGTAGTTGAACAGGGTCTGGGGCGTGAAGTTACAGGCCGCCACCACCATGTCCCCGTCCTTCGTGCCGTATCTCACCAGGCTGACCACGCTGTTTTCCACGTCATTGCAGTCTATCCAGCGGAAGCCCTCCGGGGCCGTATCGAGCTGGTGCAGCGCGGGCTGTTCCCGGTAGAGCGCGTTCAGGTCCTTTATCCAGGCCAGCAGCCCGGCGTGCGGTCCGTACTGGAGAAGGTGCCAGTCCAGGCTCGATTCGTGGTCCCATTCCCGCCACTGGCCGAACTCGGCGCCCATGAACAGCAGTTTCTTGGCGGACTGCGCGTACATATAGCCGAACAGCAGCCTGAGGTTGGCGAACTTCTGCCAGTCATCGCCGGGCATCTTGCCCAGCAGCGAGGCTTTGCCGTGGACGACCTCGTCATGGGAGAGCGGCAGGACGAAGTTCTCATAGAAAGCGTAAATCATGCGGAAGGTCAGGTCATTATGGTGGAATTTCCGGTAGACCGGGTCCCTGCTCATGTATTCCAGGGTATCGTGCATCCAGCCCATGTCCCATTTCAGGCCGAAGCCCAGGCCGCCGACATAGGTAGGGCGGGACACCATGGGCCAGGACGTGGACTCCTCGGCGATGGTCTGGACGTCCGGGAAAGTCCCGTAGACCTCCTGGTTGAGCTGCTTGAGGAAGGCGATGGCATCCAGGTTTTCCCGGCCGCCGTATTTATTGGGCACCCAGCCGCCTTCCCGGCGGCCGTAGTCCAGGTAGAGCATGGAGGCGACGGCGTCCACGCGCAGGCCGTCCGCGTGGTACCGGTCCAGCCAGAACATGGCGGAACTGATGAGGAAGCTGCGCACCTCGTTGCGGCTGTAGTTGAAGAGGTAGCTGTCCCAGTCCGGATGGACGCGCTGGCGGGGGTCAGCGTGTTCGAAGAGGTGGGTACCGTCGAAGTAGGCCAGGCCGTGTTCGTCGCTGGGGAAATGGGACGGCACCCAGTCCAGGATGACGCCGATGCCCTGCTGATGGAGGTAATCGACGAGGTACATGAAGTCCTGAGGCGCTCCGTAGCGGCTTGTGGGGCTGAAGTAACCGGTGGACTGGTAGCCCCAGGAACCGTAGAAGGGGTGTTCCATAATGGGCATGAATTCCACGTGGGTAAAGCCGGTCTCCCTGAGGTAGTTCGCCAGGCGGGGCGCGAGTTCGCGGTAGGTGAGGTAGCGGTTGCCTTCTTCCGGCACGCGCTGCCAGGAACCGGGATGGAGTTCGTAGATGGATATCGGGGCGTGGAGGCTGTTGCGTTCGCGGCGCTCCCGCATCCAGTCCTGGTCGGACCATTCGTAGGAGAGGTCGCAGGTGACCGAGGCGGTCCTGGGGGGCACCTCCGAGCAGAAGGCGAAGGGATCGGCCTTGTCCACCCGGTACCCGTGGTGATGAGAGACGATATGGTATTTGTAATTAATGCCGGCGGTCACACCGGGCACCCATCCTTCCCAGATGCCGGAGCTGCCGCGTTCCCGCAGCCGATGGCCGGCTTTGTCCCAACCGTTGAAATCGCCGGCCACCGAGACGGCGGAAGCGTTCGGCGCCCAAACGGCGAAGTACACACCGTCCTCGCCGTCGACGTTCATGGGATGGGCGCCCAGCTTCTCATAGAGGCGGTAGTGGGTACCTTCATTGAAGAGGTAGAGGTCATCGCCGGAGAGCAGGGTAACATCATAACGGACCGGAGAAGGTCCTGCTGGGGCGGGCGGGGCCGCCTCGGCCGGTTCGCGGGCTTCTTCTTCCATGACGGCGCCCAGCAGGTCGAGGATGCCCTGGAGGGGTATGCCGACCCAGTCCGGGCGGTTGTTCAGTTCGTAGCCGAGTTCGTACAAGGCCTTCTCCAGGAGGAAGGCATCCAGGAGCAGCTTGAAGTCGCCGGGGTTTTCCGGCAGGAGACCGGTATCGCGCATGCTCTCGTGATAGGTATCCAGGAAGACGGCGGAGACGCGGACGTACCAGCGCCGGCACCACGCGGATACCTGGTCGTTCTCCGCATCCGTGGTCACTTCCTGCTCTCTGAAGACGGTACGCACGGCGTAATGGAAGGAGCGGAGCATACCGGCCAGGTCCTTGAGAGGCGGGACCTTCACGCGGCGTTCGGCGGGCGGGCGGGCCGGTTCGCCTTCAAAATCGATAATGATGAAATCATTCCCCGTGTAGAGGACTTGCCCGAGGTGAAAATCACCGTGCGCGCGAATACGGGCCGTCTGGAAGTCCTGGCGTTTTAACTGCTGGAAGCGTTCGATAATCTCCGTCTGGGAGTTCAGGACGTGGGCGGCGGAATCGCGGCAGTCTTCCGGCAATTCATCGAAATGTTCCTGGAGGAGCTGGAGGGAGTCGATGGCGGTCTTGCGCATGGAACGGTAGAGCGATTCCCGGTAGTCCCGGGAAAAAGGCTCGGGGGCGAAGTCCGGGTCATCGACGCCGGAGGCGAGGGCCCTATGGAGTTCAGCGGTCCGTCGGCCGAGCAGCCGCGCGGAATCGCGGTACGGCCCGATGCCGGCGACTTCTTCCGGCCGGTCCGCGAGTTCGCGGGCCTGTGCCAGGTATTCGCGGACGGCTTCCAGGGTGTAGGACCAGGCGTCGCCCCGGTTGGGGACGTATTCATGCAGGACGGCCAGGCTGACGGGTTTGCGGCGGCCGTAACGGTAGGCGATGCTGCCGGCTACCCGCGAGATGCCGGTGAACGAGGTCTGTTCCGTGAGGAAATGCCCGATCTCGACCTCCGGGTTAACCCCTTCTTCAAGCCGCCGGAAGAGCTTGAGAATGACCTGTTTACCGAAGACGACCGACGTATTACTCTGCTCCGCGCCGACCGGGACGGGTTCGAGGCGCCCGGGCGGAAGTTTCATCAGTTCTGCGTACAGGCTGGTGGGCGTCATGGTTATCTGACCGAGCTCGCCGGAGAAAGACTGCTCCCTGCCCATGGCTTCCAGCAATCCGCGACAAAAAGCGACGTCAGCCAGCGCGTCCGAGATGGTGAGGGTCTCGCGGCCGGATCGTACTTGGCCGATGACGGCCCCGGCCGGTTTCTTTTGCCCTTCTTCCGGTAGTGTCACGACGGGAACGACGTAGACCTCCGGTTTCCCGGCGGCGTAGGCAACTTCCACGATCAGGACATAAGCCCGTATTCCCGCCGGAGCGGGAACGGAGTCCCGGATGACGGCGGTCTGAGGGTCCCTGGCCTTACCGCGGAACCAGCGGCACCCGGTAATGAAAGCCAGCAGGGCCGGTCCGAGCGGCTGCCACGATCCCGGGGCCGCCAGGGGGTCCTGCGGGGCGTTCTGTTGTTCCGGCGGAATGATGAGTTCCTGATCGTCAGTCATATGGCGTTATTCCACACGGTCCTGCCGGATGCGAAAGATGAGGGCGGGGATGCGGGCCGGATCGAGTTCGATGTAGTTCCACTCGCCGTGCCAGGTGATTTCGGTGCCGCCGAGCAATTCCTCCGCGCGGCAGGGGCGGTCCGGGGACAGTCCCCAAGCCGCCAGCGGCACATTGAACCAGGCGGACTGCGTGTGGTGGGGGTCCAGATTGACCACCACCAGGATGATATTGGAGCGGTCTTCCGTATGCTTGCTGTAGCAGATGATGTTATCGTTATCCGCGGCGTTGAACCAGAGATTGCGGTTGTTTTGCAGGGCCGGGTTTTCCCGGCGGATGCGGTTGACGCGGGAAATTAAGTCTTTGAGGCTGTGTCCGCTGTCAATGTTCCAGAGCTTGATCTCGTATTTCTCGGAATCCAGGTACTCCTCGCTGCCTTCCCGAAGGGGGGTGCGCTGCATAAGCTCGTAGGCAGGGCCGTAAATGCCGTAGTTGGAGGAGAGCGTTGCGGCAAGGACAAGGCGGGCGATAAAGGCCGGCCGGCCGCCGTGCTGGAGGTAGGCGTGGAGGATGTCCGGGGTGTTGGGCCAGAAATTGGGGCGGAAAAAGTCTTTGACCGGCGTTTCCGTCAGTTCCCTGAGATAGTCGGTGAGTTCCGCCTTGTTGTTACGCCAGGTGAAATAGGTATAAGACTGGGTAAAGCCGAGTTTGGCCAGCCGGTACATGATTTTGGGGCGGGTGAAGGCCTCGGCGAGGAAAATGGACTCCGGGTATTCCTTCTTGACCTCAGCGATGAGCCATTCCCAGAACGCGAACGGCTTGGTATGCGGGTTGTCCACGCGGAAAATGCGCACGCCCTGCTCCGCCCAGAACGTGAAGATGCTTTTCATCTCATCCCAGAGTTCCTGGCGTTTATGGGTCTCGAAATAGAGCGGATAGATGTCCTGGTATTTCTTAGGCGGATTCTCCGCGTACTGGATGGTGCCGTCCGGGCGCCATTCGAACCATTCCGGGTGCTCTTTCACGTAGGGGTGGTCCGGCGAACACTGGAGGGCGATATCAAGGGCAATCTCGATGTTATAATCTTTTGCCTTACGGACGAGATGTTGAAAGTCTTTGAGCGTGCCGAGGCGCGGATCGATAGCCTTGTGGCCGCCTTCCTCGCTGCCGATGGCCCAGGGCGTGCCGGGGTCGTCCGGGCCGGCGGTCACGCTGTTGTTCCGGCCCTTGCGGGCGGTGTGACCGATGGGATGGACAGGGGGCAGGTAGAGGACGTCGAAGCCCATACCGGCGATATAGGGGAGCCAATGTTCTACGTCCTTGAAGGTACCGTGATTGCCCGGCGGACCGGCGGAGCGCGGGAACATCTCGTACCAGGAACTGAAGCCGGCTTTAACCCGGTCGGTATGGACGATGAGTTTCCTGGGGTAGGTAACGGCGTCCGAGCAGTCCGGGTTGCGTTCCATGAGGTCGAGCAGTTCATCGCCGAGGGCGGCTCGACCGCGTTCGACGATATCGACGGACTCATTACCGAGGAGGGCGGCCAATTCGTGGAGCCTGGGGGCGTCTTCTTCGGCGGCGTTACTGGCGGCGGCTTCGACCATCTCGGCGGCTTCCTGGAGGTAGACGCCGATGTCCTCCTGGGCGGCTTCGACGCGCTTGCGGAAGTCACCCCGCCAGGTGCCGAACCGGTCCACCCAGCCGGTCAGGGTATAATGGTACTCTCCCGGTCCTTCAGTGACAAAGGAACCGCGCCAGGCGTCGTTGCCGAGAAAGACCATGCGGGCCTCCTGCCATTTCCGGCTTTCAGCCGGGCGGTAGAAGAGGCTGGCGGCGAGGACGTCATGGCCTTCCGCGAAGATATCCGCCGTGACGATGAACTCGTTTCCGGCGATGCTTTTAGCAGGGAAGCGACCGCAGTCTATTTCCGGCCGGACGTTCTCGATGACGACGCGAGCGTCTGCTTTTTGCCGAGGCAGGCGATGTACCATAGAGAAAAGTATACGACGAAAACGAGCGTGCGCAAGGGGAGGAGGCACGGCAATGGGCATGCAGTGGAATAGTATTGACTTTTTTAACGAGGATTTCATATTAAAGTATGAATCATCTATTGAAGGAATAAGTTCGATGCCAGGTACGACAAAAATAGCCATAAGTTTACCAGAGGATATATTTTCCGCGATAGAACGTGAGCGTGCGGCAAGTGGTGAAACCCGCAGTCAGATATTCCGACGCGCCATCATTTCCCTGCTCAAGGAGCAGAAAGAAAAAGCTTTGGACGATGAGTATGTAAGGGGTTATCAGCGCATTCCGGAAACAAAGGAAGAGGCGAAAGCAGCCTATCAAGCTGCCTCGATAGTACTGGCTGAGGAACCCTGGGAATGAGACGGGGTGAGATCTGGTGGGCATCTTTAGCCCCACCAGCCGGAAGGCGCCCAGTAGTCTTACTGTCAATCTCATCAGTATAGTACCATTAAGGTACTATTCATCAATAGAGAAAGAAAGTCTGGTTGCTCCTAAAGAAGCGGCGGACCTGGCCGGGGAGAGGTTAGAGATTAATCTCAAAAATCAAAACCAAATCTCAAAGATGAAAAATCGGGTGCGTGGCTGAGGCTGTGTTGGGGGTCGCTAACTGGTGGAAACCGAAGAAGCTCAGCGGGTATGGTTCTTTATTCTTACATTGTGTGCTCGACAAGGATGGATCCTGAACCAAGTTCAGGATGACCCTGGAGGGAAGCGGGGCCGGTGCG
>CAZPSP010000067.1:0-13642 GCA_964589285.1 uncultured Dehalococcoidaceae bacterium
TCGGCACGGTGGTAGCGGTGGGAGTGACGCTGGTGGTGAAGAAGCTGGACTGGCTTGTCGGAAAGCTGCTGGATTTCCTGGCGCAGTTCGAGCTTTCCTGAATGCACCGGAAAACAGAATTTGTCCGGTCTCGATTATTTCCAAATCGTCGCAGCCGTCCCGGCGGACGCGCATCACCAATTTCTTTAGTTACGAATGTATCGCTCGCCTTGATTAATCACGGTCGATACTCTATAATTTGGGGTTGTAGGAGTGTAGCTCAGTTGGTAGAGCAGCGGTCTCCAAAACCGCCGGTCCGGGGTTCGAGTCCTCGCACTCCTGCCAGGTAGCCGTGCCGAGGTGGTGGAATCGGTAGACACGCCATCTTGAGGGGGTGGTGCCCGTAAGGGCGTCAGAGTTCAAGTCTCTGCCTCGGCACCAAATCGATTATTACAGGGCCGGTACTTAAACGTGAGCCCGATCTTCATAACCATTCGCCCCGCCTGCCGTTGCGGTTTACGCTCGTCACACTATCGGCCTATGGTACATATGTTTGACATAAAATACCCATTCGCGGTATAAATGAGCATGGCCGAGCAGTCTAACCTTATCGATATCTATATCATGGGACGCCATTGCCGCGTCCCGGCCGGCCTGACCATCCTCACCGCGCTGGAATACAGCGGCTACCGGCTGCTGCGCGGCTGCGGCTGCCGCGCCGGTTTCTGCGGCGCCTGCGCCACCGTCTTCAATTACGTCAAAGACCCGCAATTGCGGTTCGACCTGGCCTGCCAGAAAGGCGTCGAGCCGGGCATGTGCATCGTCCAGATACCGTTTTTCCCGGCTACCCGCGCGGATTACAAGCTGGAAAAGATAAAAGTGACGGAAACCACCCTCAAGGATATTTACCCGGACATCGTCACGTGTTTCGGGTGCAATACCTGCACCAAGGCCTGCCCGCAGGAACTGGAAGTGATGTGGTTCATGAGCGACGCCCTCCGCGGCGATATCAAGGCCGTGGCGGAGAAATCGTTCGACTGCGTCATGTGCGGCCTCTGCGCCGCCCGCTGCCCGCAGGGACTGGCGCCGTACAACGTCGCCTTGCTGGCCCGGCGCATCTACGGCCGGTACCTGGCGCCGCGCTCGGAACACCTGGAGCGACGCGTCGAAAAGATAGAAGCCGGGGACTTCGACGAAGCTATAGAAGAACTCAAGGTCACTCCGAAGGAGGAACTCTGCCGCCGTTACCACGAACGGGACGTCGAACCCGCCCTGGAACAGACCTGGGAGTAACAGAGACCATGTACCCGCCGGACCTGGAAGAGAATATACGCCTTATCGAAAGTACCCGGGAACGCCGGCTGCGGGAAGGTCACCCGCGGCTCGATGAAAACCAGCGGCAGGACCTCCTGCACCGGTACCACCCGGACTATATCGCCGCCAGCATGAGGCAACTCCGCCTGGGGGCGAACAGAGGCGACGCCACGCCCATCGAGCTGGCCGACCTCCTCGAAGGCAACAGCCGCATCGACCCCGACGATATCGACCTCACGCCGGACTACAACGTGGATGTCCTGGTCATCGGCTGCGGCGGAGCCGGGGCCTCCGCGGCGCTGCTCGCCCAGGAAAACGGCGCGAAAGTACTTATTACAACAAAACTGCGTCTCGGCGACGCCAATACCGTCGGCGCCCAGGCCGGCACCCAGGCCGCCGACCGCCCCAATGACAGCCCGGTCATTCATTACCTCGATACCATGGGCGGCGGGCATTTCGACAATGACCCGGAGCTCGTGGAAGTCCTGGTGAAAGACGCGCCGTCCGTCATCAAGTGGCTGGAGGACCTCGGCGTCAACTGGGACAAAGCGGCCGACGGCACGATGTTCGAGCTTTCCGGCGGCGGCACGTCACGGCGGCGGCTCCACTCCGCCCGCGATTATACCGGCCTCGCCGAGATGCGCGTCCTCCGCGATGAAGTACGCTCCCGGAAGATAGAGTACCTGGAATTCTGCCCGGCCGTCGAACTCCTCATGGACAAAGGCAAGGTCTGCGGCGCGGTCCTTCTCAACCTGGAGACGGAAGAACTGATCGTCGTCCGGGCGGGTGCGGTGGTGCTGGCCTCCGGCGGCATCGGGCGGCTCCATTTGCAGGGTTTCCCGACCACGAACCATTACGGGGCCACGGCGGACGGCCTGGTGCTGGCTTACCGCGTAGGAGCAGAGCTTCTGTTCATCGACACCATGCAGTACCATCCCACCGGCCTCATTTACCCGCTCCAGATATTGGGGCAGCTTGTCACGGAAAAGGTGCGCACCATGGGCGCCCAGCTCGTCAACAACCAGGGAAACCAGTTCATCCACCCGCTGGAGCCGCGGGACGTGGTCGCTTCCGCCATCATCCGGGAGTGCGGTGAACGGAAGAGCGGCCTGGTGACCCCGCATGGAGAGACCGGCGTGTGGCTGGACTCCCCGATGATAGACATCATCCGCGGAGAGGGCACCATCGCCAGAGAACTACCAGCGATGGTGCGCCAGTTCCGGCGGTATAACATCGATATGTCCAGAGAACCGATCCTGGTATACCCCACGCTCCACTACCAGAACGGCGGCATCAAGATAGACACCAACGGAGCAACGACGGTGCCCGGTCTTTTTGCGGCCGGGGAATGCACCGGCGGCGTTCACGGCCGGAACCGGCTCATCGGCAATTCGACGCTGGACATTTTTGTCTTCGGGCGGCGGGCCGGACGGGCCGCGGCGGAATATGCCCGCGGCCTGGCTGGCTGCTCACCGAACCTGGACCATGTCCGCCGGTGGCGGGAGGAAATGAATGCCCTCGGCCTGACCGGAGAACGGCCGGTCTCCCCTAAAATTCTACCGGACTATGTACGGCAAAAAAGGCCGTATCACCAGCCTATTTTTTAAAGGCGGAACGAAAACATGCCGCTTCCCGACCAGCAGAACGCAGCAGACATAGAAGCAGTTCTCAACGAGGTGCTCGGGGCCCGCTGTCCCCCGGTAGGGAGGTGCCGCCTTCTTTCCAGCGGGTTCGGGCCGTCCCACGCGCTTAACGTCACCGAACGCATCAGCGGCCACAAAGAATGCCTGGGCTGCGGCAACTGCATCGATATCTGCCCGTTCCTCTCCCGCGAACCGTACCGGCGGGAAAAGACCGCACAGCGCACCTCCATGGCGCTGGAAAGCACGGTGGGGGCGGATTGCGACCTCTGCTACGCCTGCGTTCTTGCCTGTCCCCAGGTGGACACGACGCTGAAACACTACATCGTCAATCATCGTCTCGTCGAAGCCATGCCCGGCGCCGCCGGCATCATCAACGACGAGGATGAACCTGATATCGATTTGTTCCTGGAGGAAGCGGCGGGCCTGTAGCCGTGATCGAAGATGGAATTCGAGCTGTCCGAAGAACACCGGATGATACAGTCCCTGGCAAGGGACTTCGTGAACGACCAGTTGAAACCACTGGAACGGGACCTGCTGGGGCGGACCGCGGACCTCAGCGATGCGCATGCGTTTCTGTCTCCGGAGAAAGAAGCTGAACTCGCCGGGATGGTGAAGGACCTCGGTCTCTGGAATGCCGGCGTGCCGGAGGAGTTCGGCGGTCCCGGCCTGGATACGCTCGGGGTCTGCCTGATCGAAGAAGAACTGGCCCAGACAATCGTGCCGTTCCATTTCGGAGACGTCTCGCCGGTCCTCTACGAGTGCAACGAGGAGCAGCGGGAACGGTACCTCGGTCCGGCGCTCCGCAACGAAAAGAATCCCTGCCTGGCGCTGTTCGAGCCGGATACCGGAAAAGACCCGGACGCCATGACGGTCACCGCCGAAGAGTCCGGTGATTCCTATATCCTCAACGGGGAAAAGTTCTCCTTCTCCCGGGCCGTCGGGGAGTTTTTCGCTATTGTCTTCGCACGGTCGGCTGACGGCCCCACCTGTTTCATCGTTGATAAGGGCGCTGCCGGCATGACGGTCAGCGAGAATGAAGATGCGACCGGCTGGATGTCCCGGCTGCGGGAGCGCCTGACGCTGAGGTTCGAGAACTGCCGGGTGAGTAAAGCGAATATCCTGGGCAGGCCGGGCAAGGCTTTCCACCTAGGGCGGAAGTGGCTGCCGCTGCGGCGGATCATCCGGAGCGCGAGATCGGTCGGCATCGGCCGGCGGCTGCTGGAAGACGCCGCGACCCAGTCTGAAGCCTTCACCGCTTTCGGCCAGCCGGCCAGCCGCCGCACCAGCGTCCAGGATGCCCTGGCGGATATTGCGGTGAATGTTCACGGGGCGGCGCTGATGGTCTACGAGGCGGCCTGGAAAGCGGACATCGGCAAACCGGTCATGCAGGCGGCGGCCGTCGCCAAGCTGGCCGCGACGCAGATGCTGCACGGCGTGGCGGACCGGGTATCCCACGTCTTCAACGGGCCGGCATTCTTCCGCGGCCTTCCCATGGAGCGTCTCTGCCGGGGCATCCTGGAAGACAACATCGTTACACAGGTATTACAGCGGCAGCGCGCCATGATCGCCGGTGAAGTCCTCAAGAAAGTCAGGTTGTAGGCGTATGTCGAACCAGTATGATTACATCGTAGTCGGCAGCGGCATCGGGGGCCTGTACACCGCGCTCCTGGCCTCCGAGCAGGGCAGCGTGCTCATTATCACCAAGGGCAGCATCGATGACTGCAACACGCGGTACGCCCAGGGCGGCATTGCCGCCGCCATCGGCAAGCAGGACTCGCCGGAACTGCACCTCAAGGATACGCTCCAGGCCGGCTCCGGCCTTTCCGACGAGCGAGCGGTCAAAATTCTCACCACGGAGGCCCCGGCACGCATCGCGGACCTGGTGACCTACCGCGTGCCGTTCGATACCCTCGATGGCGAAATCGCGCTGACAATGGAAGCCGCGCACAGTCTTCCCCGGGTCCTCCATGCCGGCGGGGACGCAACCGGAGAACACATCGAAATCACGCTCAGCCAGAAGGTGCGTGCTTCCAGTATCCGCGTCCTGGAGAACTTCCTCGTCACGGACATCCTGATCGAGGACGGCGTTTCCGCCGGAGTGCGGGCTCTGGAATGCCGTACCGGCGGCATCGAGGAATTTACCTGCCGCAGTCTTATCCTGGCCACCGGCGGGGCGGGCCAGCTTTTCCGGTACAATACCAATTCCAGCATCGCCACCGGGGACGGCATCGCCCTGGCGTACCGGGCCGGCGCGGAGATCACCGACATGGAATTTTTCCAGTTCCATCCCACGGCGCTACGCATGGTCGGCGTGCTGCCGTTCCTCATATCCGAGGCGGTCCGGGGTGAAGGCGGCATCCTGAAAAATACCAACGGCGAGCCTTTCATGGCCGGCTACCATCCCAAACGAGAACTCGCGCCGAGGGATGTCGTGGCCCGGGCCATTGTCAGCGAGATGAAGAAGACCGGCTCGGACCGCGTCTACCTGGACGTGACCCATCTTCCCAGAAATACCGTGACCACCCGGTTCCCTCATATTTACCGTTTCTGCTTCGATCACGGCCTGGATATCACCAAGGCGATGATACCCGTGGCGCCGGCCGCCCACTACATGATCGGCGGCATACGGACCAACGAATGGGGGGAGACCAATGTCTCCGGCCTGTTCGCCACGGGAGAAGTAGCCTGTACCGGCGTTCACGGCGCCAACCGGCTGGCTTCCAACTCCCTGCTGGAAGGCCTCGTATTCAGTAAAAGGATCATAGAGCGCTCGTCCGGCAGGAACCATGACCGGACGGAGCCGAGGCACGACCCCCGCGATATTTTCATGTCCCTTGAAGAGCGCGAGTTTACCGGCACAGCGTCCAGGCCCAGCCTGACCAGCCTCCAGCAGCTGCTCTGGGAGAGGGCCGGTATTGTCCGTGATAAAGCAGGCCTGGAGCAGGCCGCCGGCACCCTGGCAGCCTGGCAGAAATCGCTGCCTGCATCCACCGACCCCCCGTCATATGAACTCGCTAACCTGGTCCTGACCGGCCGGCTGTTGACGGAAGCGGCCCTGAAACGAGAGGAAAGCCGCGGCGCCCACCATCGTTCCGATTTTCCGGAGACCTCTCTTGACTGGCAGCGGCACATCGTCTGGAAAAAAGGGTGATAGAAACCGGACCGTGGCCGGCCTGTCCTCCGGTACGCCCGGGACGAGCCGATGACTGCCACTCTCGAGCAGGATTACCATACTTAAAATTACGATTGACAATCCAGCAGACTCTCTTTATAATTGGTCACGTAAGTTACTATTATGAATAGTTGCTTGTTTGTCCGCTTGACGACCACCGGTACTACCCCGCTCACCCGGGCCTGTTGTAGTTCCGGCAAAACGCGCGTGTAACAGCCGCCGGATGGACAACCGAGCCCGGGAAACCCCGGGTTTTTTTATTTACTGCAGTAATACAGGAGAGCATGAGAGATGAACATCGAGATAATTTATTGCGCGCCCTGAGGCTTCCGGGCAAACGCCGCCGGTCTGGCGGATGATTTGCGCCGGGAGTATAACGTGGAAGCCGTGATTACCGAAGGAGAGAAAGGTGTATTCGACGTTATTATCGACGGGCAGTGTGTTTTCTCGCGCTCCGTCGAGCACCGCTTGCCGGAACCCGGGGAAATCCGGAAAAGGCTCGAAAATCGCTAACTACGTATTTGAAAAGACGGCTTGAAATGGATTATAAATAGAAGAGAGTAAATAAACAGAGAAGGTGCCGATTTGGCTAAACAGAAACAACCGGAAAAACCGCGGGTCATGACCCGCCGCGCGATATCCCACCATCAGAAGGCGCAACGCCGCCAGCGTTTCATTTTCTACGGCGGCATCGGGATTATCTCCATCGTCATTGTGCTCGTCATCGTCGGTGTCATCGTGGGAGAGGTCCTGCCGATGGGCAAGACCGTCCTCGCCATCGCCGATACCGACTATGATTACGGTTACTATGTTGACTCGCTGAAAGTGCATTCGCTCTTCCAGGAAAATGCCAGCCCGCCAGACGTCATCGCCCAGTTGCCGCAGACCATTCAGCAATACCAGATGCTGCGGGACGGGGCTGCTTCATTGAACGTCACCATCAGTGATGATGAGGTAAAGAACAAGATCAAGGAATACGGCCTGGATGAGAACGAGGCTACCATGGACATGATCCGGGCGCAGTTGCTCGTGCCCAAACTGAAGGAGCATTTCGGGTCTGAAATAGCGGAACAGATGCCGCAGGTGGACCTTGAAGCCATACTGGTGGAAAGTGATGCCGTGGCCCAGACAATCCGCCCGGACCTCATCGCCAGCGATAACATCAGCGACCTTGCGAAAGAATATGGCCTGAACTACTATTCTCAGAATGAATACTTCGGTAGGTACGGCTGGCATCCCGCCGCAATCCATGAGGACTATCTGGGAACCTCGATCCCGGTGGACTGGGCGTTCCAGGCCGAAGCAGGGGACGTCAGCCAGCCGCTCTCGGACAATGAGTCCTGGAAGAAGCTGGGGTACTGGCTGCTGCGCGTTAACTCGGTTGACACACAAACCAGTTCGGATAACGAGACCGCCGTTTCCGCGAATGTCTCCGGCATCCTGCTCAGCAGCAAGGTCCAGGCCGAGTTGATCAGAGACAGGCTGAACAATGGTGAAGACCTGGCTTCCATCGCGGAAGAATATTCTCAGTATTCGGTGTCCAAGCAGAACGGCGGCGAACTGGGCCTCTATACAAAGCCGTCTGATAATACGACCAATGCCCTGAGCGCCAAGACCGATCCGTACATCTTCGCGGAAGACACCGAGATAGGCGTCTGGAGCGACCCCATCCAGGATGACGCCTACTACACGCAGGGAGGCGCCTGGCTGGTAAGGGCCGTGGACGTCGATGAAAACAGGGACTTGTCCGAGGAAGACCGGACCTTCCTCATCGATGAGCGGTTCAATAACTGGATGACACTGTTGAGCCAGAATGCTGTCTACCAGCCGGTCACCACGCTCACGGATGAGCAGAAAGCCAAGGCGATAGCGGAAGCCGAAAAATATCTTGCCGGGCTGGCGCGGCGGTAGCCGTATGAAAACACCGGGCAGTGTCGGCGTAGGTGTTCTCGGTCTCGGCGTAGTTGCCGGCCGCGTGGCCCGTGTGCTGGCGGAGAAAGCCGAAGAGCTTTCCGGCAAAGCGGGTTGCGGTCTCGTTCTGCGCAAAATTAAGGTATTGCCGCAGGACCTGCAGCGCCCGCTCGTCAAGGAACTCGGCGAGGACCTGTTCACCACGGATGACGACGAGTTCTTCAATACACCCGGTATGGACATCATTGTCGAGGCCATCGGCGGCGAGCACCCGGCGTTGGAGTATCATACACGTGCTCTCTCCGCGGGCAAGCACGTCGTTACCTCCAACAAAGAACTCATCGCCAAGCACGGGCCGGAGCTTCTCAAGCTGGCCCATGAGAAAGGCGTCGGCCTGCAGTATGAGGCGAGCGTCGGCGGTGGCATTCCGCTGATAGCGCCGTTCAAGCACGACCTGGTTGCCAATACCGTTACCGGCATCTTCGCCATCATCAACGGGACCACCAACTATATCCTGACCCGGATGGCGCGGGAAGGCGCGGACTTCGCCACGGTGCTGAAACAGGCGCAGGAACTCGGTTATGCCGAGGCCAATCCGGAAAACGATGTGGAAGGTTATGATTCCCGCTACAAGCTGGCGATCCTTGCCTCGCTGGCTTTCCAGACGGCGGTCCACCCGGAGCAGATACAGCGGGAAGGCATTACCAGGCTGACCGGCCGGGACTTCCGGTATGCGGAGGAACTCGGTTTCGTCATCAAGCTGCTGGCGATAGCCAAGCTGGACGGGGACGCCATCGAGGCCCGCGTTCACCCGGTCTTTATCCCCAAGGAGGCGATGCTGGCCAAGGTGGACGGCGTCTACAATGCGGTCCAGGTGGAAGGAGATCTCGTCGGCAAGGTGACATTCATCGGGCAGGGCGCCGGGGCGGACCCCACCAGCAGCGCCGTCGTGGCGGACGTGGTCTGCTCGGCGCGGAAGATAAGCCTGGGCATCGGCAGCATTTCCACCTGGAAGCCGTCACGCGGTCTCCGCGTGAAATCGATGGAAGACATCGTGACGCAGTATTACATCAGGCTGAAGGCCGCGGACCGGCCGGGCGTGCTGGCAAGTATCGCCACCGTCTTCGGTGAGAACAGCATCAGCATCGCTTCCGCCATTCAGCCGGAATCGGACGACGTCACCCAGACGGCGGAGATCGTCATCATGACCCACCCCGCCCGCGAGGCCTCCATGCAGCAAGCCCTGGCGCGGCTCAAGGGCCTGGATGAGGTCAAGGAAATCAGCAATTTCATACGCGTTGAGGAAATAGAAGGAGGCTAGCCACGTTACTCGGAGTTCTCAGACACTATAAAGATTACCTGCCGATAACCGCCAAAACCCCGATGTTCACCATCGGAGAAGGCGATACGCCGCTGGTCAAGGCGGACCGGCTGGCGGAACGCATCGGCTGCAAGTCGCTCTATTTGAAGTTCGAGGGCTGCAATCCTACCGGCTCCTTCAAGGACCGGGGCATGGTCATGGCCGTGGCCAAGGCCGTGGAAGAAGGCAGCCGCGCTATTATCTGTGCTTCCACCGGCAACACCAGCGCCTCGGCGGCGGCGTTCGCCGCCCACTGCGGTCTGGAATGCATCATCGTCATTCCCGGCGGTAAGATAGCCATGGGCAAGCTGGCCCAGGCCATCGTCTATGGTGCGAAGATCATCGCCGTGCAGGGCAACTTCGACGAAGCTTTGAAAATCGTCCGGGAACTGAGCGACAAGCACCCGGTAACGCTGGTCAATTCGCTTAATCCGTACCGCATCGAGGGGCAGAAGACCGCTTCTTTCGAGATCATCGACGACCTCGGAGACGCGCCGGACCTGCACGTATTACCGGTGGGCAACGCCGGCAACATCACCGCCTACTGGAAGGGCTACAAGGAATATTACGGCCTGGGCAAGGCGACCCACAAGCCGGTCATGTACGGGTTTCAGGCGGAGGGTTCCGCGCCGATCGTGCGGGGATATCCCATCGAAAAGCCGGAGACAGTCGCCACGGCCATCCGTATCGGCAATCCGGCGAGCTGGAAGCAGGCCGAGGCCGCCCGTGACGAGTCCGGCGGCATCATCGACATGGTCAGCGACGAGGAAATACTCGCCGCCCAGCGCATCATGGCGGCGGAGGCCGGCATCTTCGGGGAACCGGCATCCTGTGCGCCGCTCGCCGGGCTGATCAAGCGCAAGGGCCAGGGCGAGGATTTCTCCGGCAAGGTCATCGTGTGCGTGGTAACCGGCAACGGCCTCAAGGACATCGATACGGCGTTGCGGCAGGCCCCGGAGATACAGCAGCTTCCCGCCGGGCTCCCGGCGGTTGAGGAAGCGTTGGGGTGGTAGGGACAAACTCGGCCTGAGGCTGTCGGAAAACCAGGTTGTATCAGCGTTCCTGCCGGTCCGCGGGCACGGAGGCCCGCGCTACCCGGGTATTAGCATGATTTGCCGTGTCTAGTCCCATAGAAAGAAGATTCACGGCATTAATGACAGCCTCGATAGTCGGTTATAGATAAACTCTTCGCGGCCACTTGTTGAAGATGTCCGGTTTCTTACGGAGGCGCCGTTTTTAGCTATTTCCGGCAGTGTTTCTTGTTGTACGTACGGATGACAATTGCCGACAGACGGCATATAATGCCTAAAACCGGCTGGTATACCTCACAGGAGGCACGCGATGATAGACCAGGAAAGAATCAAGAAAGCGATGCGCGAGATGCTGCTCGCGATAGGCGAAAACCCGGACCGGGACGGCCTGCAGAACACGCCGAAACGTGTGGCGGAGATGTATTCCGAGCTGTTTTCTGGGCTGGAAAAAGATCCCGGGGAGGACCTGGAAGTAGGCTTCGAGCTGGGGCACCGGGAAATGGTAGTGCTGAAGGACATACCCTTCTATTCCATGTGCGAGCACCATCTCCTGCCGTTCTATGGGGTGGCGCATGTCGGTTACATACCGAATGCCGAGGGGCGCATCGTCGGCATCAGCAAGCTGGCCCGGGTCGTGGAAACCGTCGCCCGCCGTCCCCAGGTCCAGGAGCGCATGACGACGGAAATCGTAGAAACCATATACAAAAGGCTGAAGGCCACCGGGGCGGGAGTCGTCATCCATGCGGAGCATATGTGCATGATAATGCGTGGCATCAAGAAACCGGGCGCCAACGTTATTACGTCTTCATTACGGGGCACGTTCCGCAGCAACGGTGTGACCCGCGCCGAGTTTTTCTCTCTGATTCAGGGAAAGTAAGGCAGCATGCCTGACGGCCACAAACATACCTGGGACCCGAAGACCACCTTCACCGGCACGGCATGGTATTATTCCCGCTACCGTCCTCAATATCCGGCAGAAGCTTTCGATGTTCTGAGGGAAAAATCGCACCTCAATAAATCGTCCCGGGTGCTCGACATCGGTTGCGGGCCGGGCAACCTCGCTTTGCCTCTGGCCGCCATCGCAGGACAGGTCTATGCGGTGGACCCCAACGCGGAAATGCTTGCCGAGGCCCGGCGGCTGGCGAAAGAGCGCGGGATTGGGAACATTGAGTTCATTCTGGCTGAGTCTAATGACCTGCCGGAGCTGGCTGAACACATCGGGTTGGTGGACCTGACCGTAATGGGTCGTTCTTTCCACTGGATGGACGGCCGGCGGACGCTCCATGACCTCTACGGTATGACGGCGCCCGGCGGCGGCGTGGCCTTGCTGGCGGACAGCAACATGGCGACTTCCCCTGAAGGCGCGGCCATCCTGTCGGGCAGTGCCGCTATGGTTTCTCAACCGCCGGCCTGGCAAAGGGCCATCTGGGAGACGACCCGGAGATGGTTGGGGGAGAAACGAAAGGCCGGGAGGGACGGTAGCTACTCCCATCCTGAGAAGCACCACCAGGAAGTCGTGGCTGAATCAGAGTTTTATGGGACGGAAGTTGTTCACCTGACATACCAGCGGACCTGGACCATCGACGAGATTATCGGGTACTTGTACTCAACGTCTTCGCACTCGATACCGGTGCTGGGGGGCAAGAAAGAGGCATTTGAGGTTGAACTGCGGGAGCGCCTCACCGCCTCTGAACCATCCGGCATCTTTACGGAGGCGGTGGCGGTCCAGATTATCATGGCCTGGAAGAGGTGAACTCCCGCCGCTTGCGTTAATTGTCACGTACCACTATATTTAGATGTAGTGATGAGGTCTACGCTTGTCTACCCTATCGCCTTCGGGCGGTTTGCATTCCACACAACTCGCGCGGCGCGGCTGGAAAGGCATCTTCGATGGCCTGAAAGTTCCCGGTTTCCGGAAATACTGGCTGAGCCTGTTCGTGCTCAACTTCGGCGGGCAGATGCTCATGCCCGCCCAGGCCTGGCTGGCATATGAACTGACCGGTTCCCCACTGAAGTTGACGCTGGTGGCCGCCATGCAGTCCATTCCCTGGTTTCTGCTGTCTTTATACAGCGGCGTGATCAGCGACCGCATCCAGAAACGCGATGTCATTATCGCCTGCCAGGTTATCTCCACCTTTGTGGCCGCTATCATCGCGGTCCTGATCGCGACCGGGGAAATCCAATACTGGCACCTGCTGGTCAGTTCGTTCATCGCCGGCATCAACGGGGCTTTCAACCAGACCGCCCGTAATTCCATCATGGCTGAACTGGTTCCACGGGACAGGCTGTATAACGCTATTGCCCTGAACAATGTGGGGACATGCACGGCTTCCATCATCGGGCCGGCTATCAGCGGCATCCTCATCGGCGTGGTCAGTACCGAGGGCGCCTACTATGCCGGCATCGGCCTTTATATCATCGGCATCATCATGATGCGCCTGGTGCCGGTCACAGGCAACCTGGCCCGCGTGCAGCCCGGATCCATGTTCAAGCACCTGGTGGAAGGCTTGCGTTATGTAAGAGGCCAACGAGTGCTGATGATAATATTCGTGCTGGAGCTGGCCTTGACCCTGTTCGGTGTAACCTATTCCGGCCTGATGCCGGTCTTTGCGAGCCTCTGGAACCTGGAATCGGAGGGTTACGGCTTTCTCCTGGCGGCTTCAGGAGTTGGTTCGCTGCTGGCATCGCTGGCAGTCGCCAGCCTTGGCAACTATAAACGTAAAGGGGCATTGATCCTGGTTTCCGGCATCGTATTCGGGCTTATGCTGCTGTTGTTCTCCAATACCGGATACCTGGATAACTGGCTGGGCCTGGGTTCCGGTTTGTTTTTCTTTGCATGCTTTTCTTCAATCGCGGTGGGGTTCATGGCGACGGCCTTTTCGACCACCAGCAACACGAGCATCCAGATGGGGAGTTCCGACGAGTTCCGCGGGCGGGTGAACGGCGTGTACAGCATGATAGTGGCGCTTCATCCGCTGGCCACGCTGGGACTGGGAGCGATGGCTGAGGGGATCGGGGCGCCGTTGGCCCTGAGCATCAGTGCAGGGATATTGACCCTGGTGATGGCTTCCGTATTGATCTTTGTCAGGCCCATACGGCAGATGGAATAGGGAAGTCAGAGCAAAGAGTTTTTAACCAAAAATCAGAGACGAAGAATAGATACCCGGCCGGGAGGCCGGGCTTCTTTTTTGATTGTTTTACCCGGCGGATTTACCGTCCGCCCTGCGGCTTT
>CAZPSP010000068.1:0-13530 GCA_964589285.1 uncultured Dehalococcoidaceae bacterium
GATGAAGCCCACCCGCTCGATGCGATGTCTCCGTACGGTGTTTCCAAGCAAACCGTCGAACGCTATCTCAAGACCTACCGCGATATCCACGGTCTTGAGTACTGCGCGCTGAGATACTCAAACGTATACGGGCCCCGTCAGAACACAGCCGGAGAAGCCGGAGTTGTGGCGATCTTCACCCGCCAAATGCTGTCGCACCAGCGGCCTAGGATCTACGGGGACGGTTCCAAGACCCGTAGCTATGTCTACGTGGGGGACGTCGTCAGGGCGAATCTCCTGGCCATGGAAAGAGGACAGGGAATTTTTAACATCGGTACCGGAGAGGAAACGACCGACCGCCGTATGTTCGACCTGATCAGTCTTTATTGCGGTTACGATGAGCAGCCCGAATACGTACCGGAGCGCCCGGGTGAGATCCGGCGGATGCTGCTGGACTGCCGTTCCGCCCGCCAGGAACTGGGATGGGAGCCATGGACCGGTCTTGAAGAAGGTCTCGAGCGTACCGTCGCCGCCTACCGCGGGGCGGTTTATGCAGAAGCGGTTGGGTAGGCAGCCGCGGTATTTTTTTTCAAGAAGTCCTTAATGTAAAACGACAGAGCCCGGTCTGAAAACCGGGCTCTGTCGTTCTTCTGAGAAAGGTGCTTCTAATTTGTTACCGCAGCTTTTTCTTGAGGCACCGCAGCCGGTACCTGCGGCGTCAGGGTGACGGTCTCTTCAAATCCGGCCACGGTATTGGATTCTGAAAAGGACCGCATTTTCTCCATCATTCTTTCCCCGGGGCGCAGGCCGATGTACCTTATCTTGGTTTCCTCATTCCCGTAGAGGTTTATAGCCCGTTTTGCCATCTCGCCGATGAGCACTGCTTCGCCCTGTGGCGTAAAGTATATCTTGCCCGTTTCTCCTTTTTCAATCACCGCAATATACAGCCGCACGACGCCGTCCACGGAGGTGAAAAAGCGCATCATGTCCGGATGGGTAATGGTAATTTCGTTACGTTCTTCTATCTGGTGCCGCCAGATATCCATGACGCTGCCCGTGGAGCCGACCACATTGCCGGAGCGGATGATCATGTATCTCGTGGCGCCGTTCCGCTTGGTTGCCTGTTCCAGCACCATACGCTCGGCGATCAATTTCGTTGCCCCGTAGCAGTTGGAGGGCTCTACGGCTTTATCCGTTGACATGAGTATGAAGGTTTCTCCATGAAAGCAATCCAGCAGGTTCATGGTACCGATGACGTTGGTTGAAACAGCTTCCCGGCATTCCATCTCGCAGAGATCGACACGTTTCAGCGCCGCCAAATGGATAACGGTATCGGTATCCCGGAGGTAGAATTTCACCGCGTCCCGGTCACGAACATCGCCGAGGATCACATGAAGCCTGGGGTCTTCGTTCTCCAGCAGTAATTGAGCGATCATTCCCTCACTCCGGGACATGGACCTCACTTCGATATCTTTATACCTTCTCAATAACTCGCGGATCAGGTTGCGGCCGACGTATCCGCTGCCCCCGGTGATTAACACTTTACGCATTGCCTTCCTCCCTTATCAGCCAACCGGTTATATAGTCAGGCCTGATTGATGAGAACCAGGCTCACAAACGGGAAATTGGCTGCTCAACAATTACCGGATGCCTATTAACCGGCGTCTTCGTCTACATACTACGCGTGGTGTATAATTGGATGAATACGTGGGTTCCCCTAATGGATAGAGGAGTGTACGTATGAGAATTTACCGGATACGTAATTCGCCGGCGAAAGCAGATGATTACGATGTTACGCTTGATGAGATCACAGGTCGTCCATGAACATGCGTCACTACCGCCCGGTACAGTAGTTCTGGCGGACTATTATTGTTTTTCTTATTCTTCGGTGACTGTGTGAAGGGACTTGATCAGGCCACGCTGGGCGGCATACTGGACCAGGTCCACCTGGGGACGGTGCAACCCTAGTTTTTTCATCATATGACTGCGGTGTATCTCCACGGTACGGCGGCTGATAAAGAGCTTCTCCGCTATCTGTGCGTTCGTATTGCCCTCGGCAACCAGTTGGAGAACTTCCTTTTCACGGCTCGTAAGCAGGGCATATGTGTCTTTGGGAGCCACGGTCCTCATGTTGATGAGGGCGTCGATCGCCAATTCCGGCAACGGAGAACCCAGGTACCGGTGACCGGCCATGACCTCGGTGATGGCCCTGAGGAGTTCCTCCATCGGCGAGGACTTGAGGACGTATCCCATGGCACCGGCGTGAAAAGCCGAAAGTATCGTGGCTTCGTCGTCGTAGAACGTATACGCTATCGTCCGTACCCGATGGTTCTCCTTACTTATGTTACGTATCGTCTCGATCCCGCTTATCCGGGGAAGCTGGAGATCAGCGATCACGACATCCGGAGAAGTAGTAGCCGCCAGTTCCATCGCATCGAAACCATTGGCTGATTCGGCGACAATTTCATAGTACGGTTCCGCTTCGAGGCGGTTACAGAGACCTTTCCGTACTACTTCATGATCATCAATAACCATAATTCGGATCTTACTCATAGTACCCCCTTAACATGAACAACGCGGAAGATAGCGCCTGCCTGGAACTGTTCCGGCTTTGCGTATACGTGAGTGCAACAATAGACATGGTCTGAAAGCACATGCTCTCTGCCCTTATAATGATGTTCTCTATTATTAGTTTCGGCATGGCAGTTCCCGCAATAAGTGGCAATGCGGCATCGCGGGTACGTACTATCTAAGAAAACACATCCTGAATCTTCTTACATACTACCAATTCAGGCGTAAAATAGTACTCAATTTGGCCGGGGAATTATTACATATTGATTGCATTTTATTGCTGTCAGCACAGCAGGAAATAGTGCTTGACCCGCCGGATTAGTTCTGTTATGATGCAACCATCGCTCATTTGTTGACGACGACAGCCAGCCGATTGGCCTTCAGCAGGCTCATTTTACCGAGAGCCCCACGATATTTTTTTGAGGACTGATAATATGCCGGGTGTCGATCCCGAACAGTATGCCGAACTGCATCGTCTCCAGCAAGTCAACCGGACCCTCGGTCATCTCCATCTCAATGAAATCCTGGCTACCCGCCGCGAACGCCGGCGTCTCGGCATATCGATCGAAGATGAGATCGTCCAGCACCTGGTGGGCGTCAGGCTCCGGCTGGAAAGCCTCAGCCGGGAAACGCTGTCCCAACCGGACATGGCATATGTCGACCAGTTGCTTGTCGCCGCCATGACTGCCGCCCGCGGGATCATCAATGGACTTTCTCCTCATGTCCTTGAAGTTGCCGGACTCGAAGCAGCCCTCCACGACCTCGGCGCCAGAAAAAACCGGCTTGACCATGTGACCTGCCATATAGACCCTGGCGACGCGGACAGCTTCATCACCGAGACCACCTCCCGGAACATAGTCTACAGCCTCATCGAACGGTTACTGGAAGGTCTGGTGGCCGTACATCATGCCCGTACTGTGTGGCTGTGGATGCGCTTTGCCGGTTCGGTCCTGGAGATTACTCTGGAAGATGACAGCGCGGACTTCGACATCCAGGACATCATCTCCCCCGGGCAAATTACCGATACGCCGTTCCTGGTCGTCATCGACGAAGAAGTGCGCTGTCTGGGCGGCGAGATGACCGTTGAGCGTACCTCCGATATCAGGGTCACCACCATTCTCCTGCCGCTCGAAGCAGGGTCCCTCCGCTTCTGAAAGTTAGTCATCGCTTTCCTGATACTTTCAGTCTTTGCATTCTCATTCCCATTGCGTTAGTATCAATTGAAGGCATTGATTGCGCAAACCATCAACATTTTTGGCATTTTCCTACGCAATGCCGGTGTTGAGCAGCGTGCACTGTATCACAATGTGAACTAGTTCACTGACAGTCTCTTCTTAGCTCTATATACTTAAAACGGGGATTACTCAAACCGGTAGTAAACTGACGTTTTAACCGTTGTTTGCAAACGGGCCATTGGTGCTCTCTGTATATCCTATCAATGCACGCCGGGTTTGAGTCAGAGAAATTTCTTCAAAAAGGATTAGATTATGCGTTGGGGAATGGTCATTGACTTATCGAAATGCGTACGCTGCTATGCCTGTGTAGCGGCATGCCGTATTGAACATTATCTGCCCATGGGCGTTACCTGGCCAAAACTTGTCGCCATGGAGACCGGAGGAGACCACCCTATGGTCTCAACCTATTCCGTCCGGTGCAATCAATGCCAGAATGCTCCTTGCATAGAAGTCTGTCCTACCGGCGCTACGTACCAGAGAGAAGACGGTATCGTTGCCATCGATGCCGACAAATGCGTCGGGTGCCGTTACTGCGTCATTGCCTGTCCGTACCAGAATCGTACGTTCATTTCTAAAGACAAAGACATGGGATTTTTCCCGAACAAGGTGGTCTCTGATTTTGAGAAGGCCGGCCGGAAACGCTACCCTCACCAGCGAGGCACGGTGGAGAAATGCAATTTCTGCATGGAGCGTATCGATGAATGGCTGCCCAAAGGTCTCGTACCCGGTGTCGATAGAGACGCCACACCCGCCTGTGTCAATACCTGCCCGGCCCGCGCGCTGACCTTCGGTGACCTGGATGACCCTGATAGTGAAGTCTCCAAGCTTGTAAAAAAGTATAAAGGTTTTCAGCTTCATCCCGAATATGATACCGATCCTTCCATCTACTATATCGACAGGAAAATCGGCAGCGAGCAACAGGAAAGCCCTTCCGATGAGACAGAAAAAGAATACGCGACAACCGGAGTATCAAAGTGACACTAGACAGATCGATCTACTCATGGATGCAATCATATACCCGCCAGACGGAGTGGATAGACAAACGCGGACTGCTTCTCTGGATTGCGTTCTATACAGGCGGTCTCGGCGGAGGACTATATCTCGTCTCCCTGTTTTTCGATAGCTTGATCGGCATGTTCATCGGCTGGTTCATCGTCGCCATTATCAAGGGCGGCGCCCACGTCATGTTCCTCGGCAAGCCATGGCGTTGCTGGCGCATGATTTTCCGTCCGCAATCTTCCTGGATATCCCGGGGCATTCTGTTCGTTCTCTTGTTCAGTCTCTTCGGCATCATCCAGATAGGGCTCCAGTACTTCTTCCCGGGTTCTTCCACGATAACCGTGTTCAAGGTCCTGGCCGGCATCATGGCTTTCTTCGTATCGATTTACACCGGTTTCGTGCTTAATTCCGTCAAAGCCGTCCCGTTCTGGAATTCAACACTTCTTCCCATTCTCTTCATTCTTTGCGGCCTTCTCGGCGGGTTCGGACTTGCGGTCGCCATTTCACTCGCCGGGGGAGATATCGACCTCGAACCCGCGGAAATGGGAAGCCGCTGGTTGCTCGTCATCAACGCCGTGCTGATTATCGTCTACCTCTGGAGGGCTTCTAAGAGAGAAACAACCGGTAAAATGTCCGTCATACAGCATATTCGCGGAGAACTGGCTCCGTTCTTCTGGGTGGGCATCGTCATACTGGGCATCATTATCCCGCTCATCATTGCTCTGACCGGCATTTTCGTACATGGAATGCCTTCATGGCTGCTACTAACCGGTGTTGGCTGCGAGATCATCGGCGGCCTGGCGCTCCGGTATTGCGTTCTTAAAGCCGGCGCCTACAAGCCACTCGTGGCGCGGCCCTCCTAACTACTGAAACCGATTTACACAGCGTTGCTGACCGGTTAAGACCGAAAAATATACTTTGGATACGGAAATGACAGAAAAGAAAATCATCAGAACGACCTGCAAGAGCTGCCACGGCGGCTGCGGCGTACTCGTCACCGTCGAAGACGGCGTTATCACCAAGATCGAAGGCAACAAGAATACTCCTACCTGGGGTACGATGTGCTCCAAGGGGCTTTCCTCTATTCAGCACATTAACCATCCGGAGCGCCTCAAGTATCCCATGCGGAGAAAGGGCAAGAAGGGTGAAGGCAAGTGGCAACGGATCACCTGGGATGAAGCGCTCGATGAAATCGAAAGCAAGATGAAGGACTCCATCGCCAAATACGGCCCTCAATCCATCGCAGTATCTCAGGGGACAGGCCGCGGTTATAACCGGTATACCCACCGGTTCGCCCGCTCCATAGGAACCTGCAATATCATTACTCCCGGTTATGTCTGCCACAGCCCGCGCATCGGCCTTTACGGCCTGGTGACCGGCTACGGCCGCCTCTACTGCGATTATCACGGCTGGGGCGGCGAGTACCCCAAGACGCAAATTTCCTGGGCCAAACAGCTTGAGATTTCCAGCGCGGATTCGGAAATGGCCGTCTGGTTCATCAATTCTCTCCAGTATGCCAAGAACCTCATCGTTGTGGACCCCAGGGAAACGGCTTTGTCCGCCCGCGCTACCCTCTGGCTCCAGATACGCCCCGGCACCGATTGCGCCCTTGCCATGGCCATGATGAACGAGATCATCAAGGAAAAACTGTGGGACAAGGACTTCGTCGATAACTGGACGTACGGCTTCGATCAACTGGCGGAACGCGTCGCCGACATGACGCCGGAAAAAGCCGCGGAAATTACCTGGCTCAAGGCGGACGATATCCGCCGCGCCGCCCATCTCTTTGCGGAAGATACCCCCGGCTGTATCCAGATAGGCAGCTCCCTGGAACGCCAGGCCAACTGCGGACAAACGTTGCGGGCCATCATCGATCTACTCGGTATCACGGGCAATATCGAACGTCCCGGCAGTATGATGAGCTGGATGTCTCCAGACACCGGTCAGATGGAGGAGTTCTATTTCGAGATACCTATCACGGATGAGATGCGTAAAGGCATCGTCGGCGGCAAGACATACCGCATGGGCGCCGCCCGGACCGCACACTCGGACAGCGTCATAAAAGAACTTTTGAAACCCGATCCCACCGTCAGAGTATGGTTCAGCGTCGGCGGTCAGCAGATCATCCACCTGGCCAACTCAACTGAGGTCGTTCAGGCCATTAAAAATATCGACTACCTTATCCACGCTGACCAGTTCATGGGACCGATGGCGGAGATGGCAGACATGCTCCTGCCGGCAGCGCATTGGCTGGAAATTGATGACATTTATGATATGCACCCGCGTTTTATGATTGAAGCCCATAATAAAGTGGTCGACCCTCCCGGCGAGGCATGGCAGGACAGTAAGATTTTTAACGAGATCGGCAAGCGGGTCGCTCCCCAGTACTGGTTCAAAGATGTTGAGGCCATGCTTGATTACCAGTTGCGCAAGGCCAATATCACCTGGAAGCAGTTCAGTGAAATGGGCGTGCTTGCCAAGACCGGCAAGGACCAGGTTTACTACAAATACAAAACCGATTACTGGCGTAAGGGCGGCGGGTTCCCCACCGAGACCGGCAAGATGGAATTATATTCCCTGGCGCTGGAAAAACTCGGCTACGACCCCCTGCCTTACTTCGAGGAACCGGGAGAGAGCCCCGTTTCCACGCCGGAATTGTTCAAGGAATACCCGCTCGTCCTGACCACCGGATACCGGTTACCTTACTACTTCCTGTCCCAATACCGGAACATCCCGTGGCTGCGCAGTTTCATGAAAGACCCGACCATGCAGATTCACCCGGATACTGCCGCCGAATACGGCCTCCAGGACGGTGATTGGGCGTGGTTGGAATCGCCGCGCGGAAAAATAAGACAGCGTGTCCGGCTTTTCCCCGGCATCAAACCCGGCGTGGTCATGGCTACTGCCAACTGTTTCATTCCTGAAGCCAAGGGACCACTCCATGCTCTCGATCAGATTAACCCGAATGTTCTCACCAGCAATGACCATTGCGACCCCATGTACGGTTCACCTGACCTGACGGCCCTGCTTTGCCGCGTATCCAAGGCAACTGAAGCCCCCGGATAGTAAATTACTCGACCCCCTTCGCCCCTCTTCAATCAACTACGTTCCCGTTAATGAAGAGGGGCTTTTTATTGCGCATACATCGCACTATTGCCGTATCCGGTATTCATTTCTGTGAAATAATTCATTCAACATGGTAAAATACGTTATCCCATCATCATGCTACCGGGCATATTAGCTATTGTTAGGAGGAATCTACATGGTTCATAAGTCAGACCTGGGAAAATCGGCCGCCCAACTGCGCAAAGAACGAGAACAGAGGGTCATGGACGCGGTCGCCCTCAAACCCACTGACCGCGTTCCCCTGATCGTTCCGCTCGGGTATTTTCCGGGTAAGACCTGCGGCCTGCTTTGCTCAGCCGCCTATTATGACTTCGATGCCTGGTACAATGCCTATGAAAAAGTCCTCCCGGATTACCCGGCTGACTTCATTTTCACGCAACCCTTCACACCTGGTAAAGCTCTTGAAATCCTGGCCCCATACCAGACACGCTGGCCCGGCTACAACGCCGACCCCCGCTTCGGGCATCAGGCTGTGGAAATCGATAACATGAAAGCGGATGAATATGATCACTTCCTGAATGACCCTTCCGACTACATGTTCCGTATCCACCTTTCACGCACCAGCGATAAAATGGCCGGCCTTGCCAAACTTTCCAGGCTCTGCGATTACCAGGGAGGTATGAGCCTCCAGCGCCTGGCAATGCAACTAACCGAGCCTGAAACCGAACTGGCCTTTAACACTCTCTTGGAAGCCGGGCGGGAGCTGCGGAAATGGCAGGAACACCAGCGAAAGTTCGACCAGATGATAGCGGATGCCGGCTTCGCTCCCTACTACCAGGGGGCCGCCATGCCTCCATTCGACATCGTCTCTCATTCAATGCGTGGCATGACCGGCACCATGCAGGACATCTTCCGCCAGCCGGACAAACTCATCGAAGCGTGTGAGAAGATTCTCGAACTGGAGATGCAACGCCCCCTGCCGCCTCCGTCTCCGCTGGGCTACTACCGTATGTTCATGACCAATACCCGCGGCTCCGATGACTTTATGTCTACCAAACACTTCGACAAGTTCTACTGGCCGACGTTCAAGAAACTCGTACTTTGGCTCATCGATCAGGGGGCTACACCCTGCATCTTCTTCGAAGGCAACTTCACTTCCCGACTGGAATACCTGCTTGATTTCCCCAGGGGGAAAATACTGGCCAAGCTCGATACGACGGACATTTTTAAAGCCAAGGAGATCCTCCGCGACCATGTCTGCCTCGATGGTAACGTACCTTCTTCCATTCTCCAGGTAGGCTCGGTTGAAGACGTTAAAGCATACTGCAAGAAGCTAATCGATGTCGTCGGTAAAGGCGGCGGCTTTATCATGTCCCCGCGAAGCAGCACGGACGAAGTCAAGCCGGAGAACCTGAAAGCGATGATCGACTTCACTCAGGAATACGGCGTCTATTCATAGATGGACTAAGAACACGGAATGTTCGAAACATGGCAATTGAAATAGAAGCTCTCCAGGCGATGACCTACTTCTCTGAGGTGGATATCGCGGAACTGGAATCACTCAAAGACCTGTTCCGTGAAAGTCGCTTTGAGAAGGGGGAACACTTCCTGACTGAAGGTGAAAGTTCGGAATTCCTCTACTTCATCGTATCCGGTCTCGTCAAGGTTTATAAGACATCAACCGGGGGGCGGGAACAGGTGCTTCATATCGCGCCTCCCGGAGATTCTTTGAACGACGTATCCCTCTATGACGGCGGTCCAACGGCCGCCGGTATGGCGGCGTTGACCCCGGTCACCGTTTACATGATACGCAAGCGGGATATCATCGATATTATCAAAAGCCATCCGCAGATCATGCTCAACGTCATCCGCGCTCTAGCCCAGCGTATCCGGCGTGATTCCAACCTGCTGGAAGACCTTTCTACATCACAGGTGCTGCAAAGGCTTGCCAAGCTTTTCCTGGGTCAGTTCGGAGGAGAAGAGTTTACCGAGGGCCTCGATTTGACCCAGAAAGACATGGCGGGTCTGGTTGGAGCTTCTCGCGAAATGGTCAACCGTTCTCTTCGGGTCCTGGAAGAAAGCGGAGCCATCCGTTTGACGCGGCGCAAGGTGCTGGTCCTCGATAAAGGTATCCTGGCCGGCTTTACAAGGGACTTCGACCCTAAACCCTAGGTTGAACATAGAGGCGGAATCAGTCCGGAAAGGAGTGTCATTCTATGGCAGAGAGTAATTACGAAAAACATGCCGTCAGAAAACCTTTCTATGAAACGGTCCCGGGCATCAAGAACCGCCAGGTCCCGACCATGACTTTCATGAGCGAGAAACAGACCGGAGCACCTTATTACATTGAACTCGGCTGGATCTACGGCATCCCGGAACCGAACCCTCATATCCATGAACACGTCCACGACTATGACGAGATTATTCTCCACTGGGGCGGCGACTACAAACGCCCGCAGGTTCTCGGTGCGGAAATCGAAATTTATATCGGGGGCCAGCCCATCACTATTAATACGACTACCGGTATCTTCATCCCTGCCGGTACACCGCACGGCCCGCTTACCTGGAAGAAATTCGACTTTCCCCACGTCGAAATGTCCATGATGCTCGGCACCGGAGACCTGTCCAAGGCTTGGGGCAAGAGTGGCATCAGCAAACCCAAGGACAGCCTGCCGCAGAAGAAGGATGATTTCGACTATGAACAATATGTTGTCCGCAGCCCCATGCGCGAATCCGGTGCTGAATTCCAGAGCGGGCGGCAGACACCGACGATGACCTACATGAGTCATACGCAGGTCAACGCGGCCAGCACCTATATAGAGTTCGGCTGGATCTGGGACAAGGTCGTTCCTGGTATTTCCAAAATGGTCCACGATAACTTCGATGAGATCGTCCTCCACATCGGCGGCGACCCGAACGATCCGGAGGACCTGGGAGCGGACATGGAATTCGGCATCGGCGACGAACTATACCAGTTCAGCACGAGCTACGCCATGTGGATACCGCGGGGCGTCGTCCACGGTCCGCTGAACTGGCACAATGTCAGAAAGCCACACATCGAGATGGCCATCATGCTCGGCGCCGGCACCATGCAGGAAGGCTGGTCCAACAGCTTTTTCGGTGAAGACGGCACCACCCGCCGGTCGGTTTCTACGGGCTGAATAAGTACCGGATCAATGTCCAACAGCCCGGGCTTTTCAATTCGTAGGGCAAAACTGTCTGTTGTTTCCCCGAGTTCTATCAGAATTGCATAATCGCGATATATCGTGTATGATACGTTCGGGTGAGATCGGTAATAACAGCGGCCGCGTGGCATTGAGTCTTTTCAATCACGCCAACGCTATCATCGGCGGAATAACCCACTAATTCGTAAAATTCATGATCACGGAGAGTATCTCGAAATGAAAGATGTCAAAGGAAAAACGGCATTCATCACCGGCGGCGCCAGCGGTATCGGCCTTGGTATCGCCAAGGTATTTGCCAGAAACGGCATGAAAGTCGTCATCGCCGATTCGCGTCAGGACGCCCTCGATGCTGCGACGGCCTGGTTCAAAGCCAATGGGGGGGAAGTCCACCCCGTCAAACTGGATGTTACCGACCGGGAGCAGTATATCCGCGCCGCTGATGAAGCCGAGGCTGTTTACGGCAAGATTCACGTCCTCGTCAACAATGCCGGCGTCGCCGCCGGCGGCAGGATGTGGGAGAACACCTTCAAGGACTGGGATTTCGGCGTTGGGGTAAATATCATCGGGGTCGCCAACGGCCTCGTTATTGTCCTTCCTCGCATCCTGAAGCACGGTGAAGAAGGGCATGTGGTCTCTACCGCTTCCACCGCGGGTCTCACCGCCGTCGACGCCTGCGGTATCTATAATGTAACCAAGTATGCTGTTGTCGGCATGATGGAAACACTGGCCGGTGATCTCAAGGATACAAATGTCGGCGCGTCAGTCCTGATACCCGGACCCACCAGCACCAACCTTGGCATTTCCACTTCTGCCAACCGCCCGGCCCACCTGAAGAACGAAAACGAACCGGCGTTACCGCCCCCGCCTACCAAAGAAGGCAAAGCCCCGCCCCCCATGGATACCGGCCTTTTCATGGACCCGGTGGAAACGGGAGAACGGGTCCTGCGCGGCATCAAGCGGAACGATATCTGGATACACACCCATCCCGAGTTCAAGGAAGGCATCATAGCCCGCAACGAGGCCCTGATACGCGCCGTCCCGGATGAACCGGTCAATACCGCCCGGAGGGACCTCATCAAGATGTTCGGATCGCTTCTGTACAACCCGATTTACGAACAGCAAACACAGGTCGGACCTCCAGACTGGTAACAGAGATTGCAGGTACAAAAGACCCGTTTTTCACACCGGGTCTTATTGTTGTGTCAACTGTTCCGGCATTGCACTCCCGGACCTATTCAGTACCCGAAATATAGTGGGAATCCTCCGAGGCGCTACCGGGATCCATTGCCTGCTTGATCCTTCTCAGCCACAAATGGTAATCACTGCAATGCGGACCATACATTTCGTGAGCTGCGTTACCGAAGACATGACCCGGCACTCCGTAGTGGTTCCGGATGGCGGCCTCGTTGGCCGCGGGCAGGAACTCGGTGGTCAGCACGCGGTGTGTGGTCGCATTGGCGATGTAACGTATCAGCAGTTCGCCATGACCGAAGTGACCGTGTTCGAATGATTGGGTAAACGGGGAAGTACCGTCGTCGTAGACCAGCCCGCGTTTGATGATGTCTCCCTTCATCTGGCCGGTGGTGTAAATATAGTCGGACATGAGTTTAAAGACATCCGTTCCGCCTACTTCACCGCCGAAGCAGCCGGACATCCTGAAAACCTCACGTATGGAGCCGGTGCTGCGTATCCAGCGCCAGATGCAGCCCCTGGCCACCTCCGGGTCATCGAGGAGCTTCGGTATCGCCTTACCACCCGTTTCCTCGATCACTTTCGCCAGCACTTTTTTCTTGTAGGTAAAATCATTATCGGAGTTGCCCGCGATGATTATCATGAAAGACGGGCCCTGGATGTACTTACGGAACTCGGCGAACAGCTTTATCTCTTCTTCATTGCTGGTGGCGATGTTCGCCGCGGCCATGGCGGCGTTGAACCCCATGAGTTCGAAGGCTATTTCACTTTCCCCGATCCTCCGCTGGGCTTCATCCAGCATTTCCATGGACGGCACGGAGTAAAAGCCGATGGTGAAATTGGCCAGTTCATGCGCCGGGTAGTATGATGGTGAATTTCCCTCCAGAAGCATCGAGACCGGTCCCGGCCAGTGATACAGCTTGGTTGCGGCACGGGTATAGACCCCGAGACCCCCAAGTGGAGTGACGTTGCCCCGTACGGCCCCGCGTATCGATGGCCCCGGCCCGTCCCCGCAGAACCATTTATTGCCGGAACCCAGAGACCCCAGGCGCACGATGTCCCCCTCCGGCGTGACCCACTCCAGGGCAAGCTGGTTTCTTTCTCCATAGCTGCCTGACTGGCTGAGATGGCCGATGCCCTGGTGGGCGGCGATCGGCATCGCCGAGCAATTCGCCCCGGCGCCGCATTGATTGCATATCAGCCCTCGTTTCATGCATTCCGCCTGAAGCTGAGCGCCGATAACGTAAGGCTCTACGACGGCATACATTGATTTTTCATTGATTTCCAGTATGCGGTCCATGCGC
>CAZPSP010000069.1:0-3249 GCA_964589285.1 uncultured Dehalococcoidaceae bacterium
ATGTCCAGCCCCTGGAACTGCGCCTTCAGTTTGGCGATGGTAAAGCTGAGCGTCAACAGACCGGCGATTAGACCAGTAATGCGCGTAAATACTCCCAGCAGCAGCAACGATCCGAGGATGATTTCCGCAATTGGGAGCGCCGCCGCAAATGGGTCGACGAGAGAGAGCGGCAGGATTTGGTACTGGTCGACCTCCCAGGCAAGGGTCTCGATTGCGGGTAATTTCAAAATGCCGGCGGCCAGCAAGAGCCCGCCCAGGATGACGCGTGAAGGAACCTGGAAATACCTCCGTGACAAAGCGGCGATGTACCAGGAATGTAAAGTATTCACGTTACATATTCTACGCCGTTGCTGCGGTTAATCAAGACCCCCGCCGAAATATTTTTTCGGGGGGAACGCCCTGTTAAAGTTGACACTCTCGATAAACTCCATTACCATGCGGCTGTAACCCTGCCGTACCGGCATAGGGAGGAAGCATTGTTATGTCTGCGATAATCTACTGGTTTTCCGGGACCGGCAATACCTATTACGTTGCTGAGAGCATCTCGGAGGGAACGAACGGGCGGCTCGTTCCGGTTTCCGGTGCCGTCAGGGACAACGAAATAACACCGGAGGCGGAGCGAATAGGCATTGTTTTCCCCGTCTATTTCGGAGGACTGCCGAACATCATCGAGCACTTTGCCGGGAAATTACGGGGGCTCAGCACGAAGTACGTATTCGCCGTGGCAACGTACGGGGGAGGCAGGGGAGATTCGTTCGAGCGGCTGGACCAATTGCTGGCCGCAAACGGGGGCAGACTGGCGGCGATGTTCGGCGTGCATATGCCGCAAAACGCCTTCAGGAAGTTCTGGGAAAAACCGGGGCCGCTCTATAAAAACGCTTTGAAAATGGCCGGCCGGATCTGCAGGCACGTACAACAGCAAGACACGGGGTTATTTACGACGAGCAGCATCATGGACACGCTGCAAAAACTGGTCTATCCGATGACGGAAAAGGCAAACACCAGGTTTCTGATGGAAACAGCCCATGGCGCGGAGAACGAACCGAGGTCAAGCCTCCTTTCCCGGCTGGACAACACTTTCTCCGTAACAGATGAGTGCACCGGCTGCGGGACCTGTGTGAAGGTCTGCCCGGTCGGGAACATCGCACTTAAAGACGAAAAACCGCAATGGCTTCACCATTGCGTGAACTGCATTTCCTGTTACAACTACTGCCCGAACAAAGCAATCCGCAGCACGATGATCAAAGAAGGTTACTATTACCGGCAGCCGGACTTTTCACCGATCAAAGCCAGGAGCGCTTAAATACCTTGTTCAATCTTCGACCAGGTAAATATCAGCATTGCCGGACTCCCGGTTTGCCACTGCCAGGATATCGGCATTCCTGCCGGTGATCACCGCCACATTGCTCGGTCCCAGGCCGGTATCGATCACATGATGCCGGATAGCTCCATCCCGCCAATGCAAAATGAATAACCGGCGGTCGCCGCTCCGGCAGCCGCCGATGAAGACCGGCTTTCCACGGAGATAGCCGCCCCAGACGACGTGACAAAACGGCAGTTTTTCCGGGTATCTGTACATGAGGCTCCAGCCCCCGGGGGCCTTCCGGTAGATGGTGAAAACATCGCCATGGAACGGCTCGATGGCCGCCAGTTCAGAGACGCCGTCGCCGTCGATATCGCACAGAGCGATGTCGGATACCGGCATGGGAAGTATGTTTTCAATCGACCACTCCCCGCCATTGAAAGCCGGCGGAATGACCTCGAACACACCCTGGTCGCAGGCAGTCAGGGCCGAGGTAAATTTCCCGTTGTTCAGCCTCCAATACCCGTGGTTCCGCGTCATACCATCGGCTATTTTGGTGGGGGGAATAGGCACCGGCAGATCATCCGGCAGCTCCGCCGCGTACAATGCCCCCGGCATGCTCCAGTCATCGTAGTCTTTCTTTGCTTCACACAGCGTGCAGCAGAAGATGTACCGGGTACCGTTCCGCTCCAGGATATCGAAGCGGTGGAGGAAAGGCAGCCTGAACAGGGTCTCCACCTGCCATTCGCGGCCGTTGAAACTCGCATGGACGATCTCCGTTCCGGCGGCATTATAATTGGGATAGAACCCCTGTACCGCCAGGAATTCCCCGTTCATCCCCGGCAGCGGTACGATGGACATGGTACCGCCCGGCCCTTCCCAGACGGTCTCCTTTGCGAACGTTTCCACATCGAAGCCGTAGCAGGGACCGCGTTCCTCGGAGGCAAAAACCAGTTTTGTCCTGCGTTCCTGCTCGATGGCCGAAACGGCGTAACAGAACGGGAGGTCGGCAAGGTGCCGTCGCGTGAACTTCATTTATGTCAACCTGTCGTCGATGGGGTTCCTTACGAAGCCGGCTGGGAAGTCCTCTACTTCGTTGCCGACGATGGTGTAATCCTTCTTTTTGCCGGTGAATCTTGCCTCCAGTTCCATGTAGCCGCGGGGGTCAAAGAGCGGCGTAGCGCTGTCACCGCGTATGCCGGTGGCGTCTTCCTTATCGCAGGTATAAAGAACGCCCTGCTGTGCGTAGTTCTTTTTACCGTGCTCCAGCATGCCGTCCATCGCCGCTTTCAGCAGGTAATGCATGGTCATGAAGTTAAAACCAAGGGGGAATATCTCTTCCACGGTCACTTCCGGGACGCCGTCCCTGCCCTTGACATCCGGGTACATCTTCCAGCCGGGTACTTTTTTGGAGACATAGCGCGCGTCTTCCAGGTTGCTCAGCTTGACAACCGTCGTCATTTCAGCGCCGAGTTCTACTGCCTTCTTGCAGCGTTCGCAGCCTTCATCGAGCTGGGTAGCCGGATCGGCGTTGGTCCGCGCGATTAATAGACAATTTGTACCCTTCAGGGCCGCCACCGCGGCTTCGACCTTGGCGTAGTACTGCTCCCTTGGAAGCAGCATCGTCGATTCTTCCATGTCCCCGGAATCTTCGAGCTGCACGGCCTGGGCCCCTGCCCTGACCAGCCGCTTGCAGGTACGATAGACGGCCAGCGGACCGCCGAACCCGTCTTCGATATCCACGGCCAGGGCCAGCGGCGACGACTGGCTGAGGCGGCTGACCATCCATTCGATGTCCGTAAGGTTGGTGAACCCGTAATCGACGACGCCGTTCATGGCGAGTGACAATTCACCGCCGCTCAGCATCATCGCCTTAAACCCAACCATTTCCACCGCCCGGGCGGAAGCACAGTCATAGACACACGGCGCCACGACGCAACTATCAG
>CAZPSP010000069.1:3349-8873 GCA_964589285.1 uncultured Dehalococcoidaceae bacterium
ATCGCGATGACCACGGCCTCGGTACGGGCGTTGGCATTCAGTTTTCTCAGGATGGAAGTAACATGGTTCTTGATGGTCTGCTCGCTGATGTCCAGTGTGGCGGCGATTTGCTTGTTGAGATAGCCCTCCGCGATGAGCTTGAGGATCTGGGTCTCCCGGGGGGTCAGCGGCGAGAGCACGCTCTCCGTCTCGGCATTGAGAGAAAGCTGCTGGAACTTTTGCAGGACCTGCTCGGCCACCTTCGGCTTGGTGTGCAGGCTCTCGTTGATGGGATAGGCCCCATCCGAGACCTGGATAATGGTCTTGATGATTTCCTCGGTCCTGGCCTCCTTGCTCAAGTAGGCGGAAGCCTGCGCTTTGAGCGCCAGGAAAAGCTGTTCGTCACTGGGGTTGGATGAAAAGATGACGATGGCAATGTTCGGAAGACGGTGCTTGATCCTCTGCGCGATATTAAACCCGAGGTCCGGCGTGCCATCGACATCGATGATCGCGGTGTCAGGGGGCATTTTCTCCAGAACATGTTCGACGCCGTTGTTGAAATCGACTGATCCGATCACCTGGATGGACGGTTCATTGGCCAGAATGTGTTCGAGCCCATTCCGGAAAAGTATCTGGGGACTGAGTATTGTTATGTTCTTCTTGGTTCCCATTTCAGGTCCTCCTGCCTTAGTCCTGAACGACGATGTTACCTAATTACTACCAGCTTATAGTACGGATGTCACACCGGCTACTGTACTGCCCACCATATCCCATGGGTGTTTACCCTAATTAGCCTCACAACCAGAGGGCTGAGATGAAGCGGGAAAAGACCCAACGGTCCCTTTCACCATTTCCACCAGGCCGCCGACCTGGAGAATCTTACCGGTCATCATAATGCCGGAGCCGGCCAGGAGTCCCGGCAAGCCGCCGGAATGCACGAATTGCTGAAAACCCCGGTAGTGGGAACCGCCAACGGCAAATTCTACCGCCCGGGCCAGCAGGCTCCAACGGTTTTGCTCGAGCGGCACCTTGTAATCGACCAAAACAAGCGTACCTCCGGGTTTCACGACCCTTTTCATTTCATCCAGCGTCCGGCTGCGGACCGGTTCCGGTTTATCATGAAGAGCAAAAAATACCGATACAAAGTCAAAGCTGGCATCGGAGAACGGCAGGCTGGTTGCATCCGCCAAAGCGAATGAGACCGCCTGTGATCCAGCCCTACGGCTGCCATCAACGGCCCAGGATATCATATCGGGACTGTTATCGATACCGGCGGCTTTCAGACCGGCTGCCGCGTAGACATTGGCCTGAGACCCTGTGCCGCAGCAAACGTCGAGCGCCCTGTCCCCAGCAACCATGCCCGCGAAACCCGGTATCATTTCCCGGGTTTCCCTTAAGAGCGGGTCTATCAGCCCTGCATATAACCGTGCCAGCATTATGTCCTTCATTATATACACCCACAAGGGCAGAGACCACTCTTGAACGCTGGAGCAGTTGCCCGGTCCCTGTACCCTTTCCTATAATTAATTCATCCTAACTGACGAATGGAGCAGGGACCGTGATTGACTTTAAAGATAAAGTTGCCGTTATCACCGGGGGCGGGAGCGGCATCGGCCGGGGACTGGCGGAACGCTGCGCCGGGGAAGGGATGAAGGTCGTGGTGGCGGACATCGAAGAAGCCGCCTTGAGAGAAGCAGCGATATCCCTCCGGTCTCTGGGCGCGGAAGTCCTTACCGCGCCTACTGACGTGTCAGACTACGATCAGGTACAGGACTTGGCCGCCAGGACCATAGACAGGTTCGGCGGCGTACATCTGCTGTTCAATAATGCCGGGGTACAGGCGGGGGCTTCCACTCGCAAACCGGTCTGGGAAAATGCCTTGGAGGACTGGGGCTGGCTGATTGGCGTCAACCTCATGGGAGTGGTCCACGGCATCAAGGCGTTTGTGCCGGCCATGCTGAAACAGGACACGGACTGCCACATCGTCAATACTGCTTCTATGGCGGGACTCATCTCTGAGAAACAACTGGTTATCTACGCAACGACGAAGGCCGGGGTTATCAGCCTTTCCGAAGGACTCTATCATCAGCTCAGAAATGCCGGTTCGCGTATCGGCGTCAGCGTACTGTGCCCGGCGTTCGTGGAATCTCGCATCAGCCACGCCGAGCGGAACCGTCCCGAACAATTCAGGACGGATGAAACAGAGCCCGATGAACCGCCTTCCCTGGTGTGGGAATCACGACAGTCGCAGGTCAGGGTACTGTCTCCGGCGGAATCAGCGGACATCGTGTTCTCCGCGATCCGCGGTGAGGAGTTTTATATCACCACTGACCCGCTGGTGAACGCTCTTTTCAAACAAAGGGCCGACAATATTCTCGCCGGTAAAAACCCTGAGATACCCCTGTTCTAACCGGGACAATCCGTAACTCATGCAAGCAAAATAAAAGATCATCGTCAGCTCTCGCTGCTATTTTAGGAGCGCTGCATTTGAACTTGCTTTCCGGATATGGGACAATAGTTGAATAGTTCACTTTCTTAATCACTTCTCTTCCCGTTACAGGGAAGTGACCGCGAAAGCAGCAATGAATAAGCTCATGAAAACACCAGGAAACAGCTACCGCTGGTGGGTCCTGTTCACGGTCGGCCTGGCTAACTTTTCCGCCACACTGGACATGAGCATCGTCACGGTCTCATTCCCTCGCCTGACGAAAGTGTTCAACACCGATGCATCGGTCCTCGTCTGGCTTTCCATCGCTTTCGCCATATCGGAACTCGGGCTGCTGCTGACACTGGCGCGGGTTGGCGATACCGTCGGGCGTAAAAAAGTATTCATGGCCGGCGTGGTCGTTTATACGTTCGGGCTGGTCTTCTGTACCTTTTCTCCGAACATCGGGTTCCTGATCGCCGCCCGCGTGGTCCAGGGGGCCGGGGCGGCCATGCTCATGACGGTAGGCAGCGCCATCGTGGTGGCGGTGTTCCCGCGTGAACAACAGGGACGGGCGATCGGTCTCTTCTCGGTACTGGTGACCGTCGGGCTCATCGCCGGGCCGGCGCTCGGCGGCGTGATACTCGACTACCTGGACTGGCAAGGGATGTTCTACACGCGCATTCCGGTCGGCATCATCAGTATCCTTATGGCAGCCTTCCTCATACGCGAGCAAAAAGACCCCAATCAGAAACTCAAAATAGATTACGCCGGCGCCGCCACCCTGCTCCTGGGCATGGCCTCACTGCTGCTTTACCTCAACATCGGCGACGAGATCGGCTATGGTTCTCCGCTGGGTATCGCAATGATCGCCGCGGGCGTCCTGTTCCTGGCGGCGTTTATCTTTATTGAACGGCGGGTCAGCCAGCCGGTATTGGACCTCAGCCTGTTCAAGAACCGGACCTTTACCATGGCCGGTCTGACGAGCATCATCCAGATGTCCGCGGGAACGATGGGGCCGCTGCTCTTTCCTTTCCTGATGATCAATGGACTGCTCTTGTCCTCATCGACATCCGGCTTGCTGATGGCTATCATCGCCGTCCCGCCGCTGCTGATATCGCCATTGAGCGGCTGGTTTTCCGACAGGTTCGGCACACGGATACCGATGATAGCAGCAACGCTCTTTTTTACCGCCGCGCTCTACCTGGGAAGCCGGTTGAACCTGGAAACACAGACGATACATATCGCCTTCATTCTGCTGCTGTTCGGCACGGGCATGGGCGCGTTCCAGGCGCCGAACCAGAGCGCGATGATAGGCTCGACGCCCCGGACCAACCTGGCGACCACTCTGGGCGTGGCGAATACGTTGAGACTGCTCGGAAGCGCCACGGGCACCGCCGTGGCCGGCACGCTCTTTACCATCAAACAGGCGCACAGGCTCGCGGAATACTCAGCTCAGAATATCGGCGCGGACATGGCGGAACGGCTGGCAGTGACGAGTGCATTTCATGACGTCATTCTTATAGCCAGCATCATCAGCATGGTTTCCGTCATTGCAGCGGCGTTCACGAGCAATAACCCGAGCCAGCCGGAAACGGTACCGGAAACCGCCGCCGGTACCGTTGAATAGTTGAAGCCGGGTTTATTTCCCGATGTGTTTCAGGGCATTTTTCCCGGCCAGCCGCCCGGTGTTGAGCGCGAACGCCGAGGCCAACCCGGATGAACCGTTGATCGGGTAGCTGTCCCCGTACATGCCGCCGGCATCGAACCCGCCGGCATACAGGCCCGAAATGACCTGGCCTGCTTTGTCGATGACTTCAGCGCGCTGGTTAATCTTGACGCCGCCCATCGTACCCAGGCAGACCGCCCTGGCCCGGATTGCATAAAAGGCCGGACCTTCCAGCGGCCACAGGTACTTGCGGTCTTTGCTGAAAAGCGCGTCATATCCTTGCGCACAGGAGGCATTGTATTCATCGACAGTAGCCCGCAGGACGGAAGGTTCCATGTCCAGCTTCGCCGCCAGTTCTTCTACGGAACTCGCCCTGTGCACTTCCGTTGAGTTCCGGCCTAAAGCCGCTTCCATTTCCTTGTGGAAGTCCAGCGGCTTGGCGCCGGGAAGATTGGCCATGCCGACGTTCTTGTCCACGCCTTTCTCTATCATCCGGCGGATAACGGAATCATCGAAGATGGTCCAGGAATACCGCTCCGGGATCCTGGCATTGGCATTGCCGACGGAACTGTCATAGAAAGCGATGCTTTCATCACAGAAACGATAGCCGCGGGGGTCAACCCAGAGGTCCGGCTGGGTAGCGGCAAACTCGAGCTGGCAGCCCATGGGGAACTCGGGGCCGACCGGTCCGACCCGGTAGATTTCTATCGTGCCGATGCCTTCTTCCGCCGCCCCGACTTCCCAGGCCATGCGGATGCCGTCCCCCATCTTGTCCACGTTGCCGACGATCATCAGGTCCTTGTCCAGTTCATACCCGGTGTATTTCTTGACCCAATCCTTGTTGTTGATGAATCCGCCGGTGGCGATGACTACGGCCTGGGCGGTGGTCCGGACCTCTTCCTCGTCGTCCTCGATAATAACGCCGGCGATCTTCCCGCCCTGCTTGAGGATGCGTTTCACGGAGACCGCGGTTTTCATCTCGATGCCCAGTTCTCTTGCCTTGGTAACCAGGGCCTTGACCACGGCCTCGCCTTTACCCTTTATCTGGTGATAGGTCCGGGGTGAATCGGGCATATTGATGGTCGCATCGATGAATTCCACCCCCTGGTCCTGGAGCCAGGCAATGGTCTCCGCGGATTCGTTGACGACCGCCCGGACCAGCCGCGGGTTGGCGCGCCAGTGGCTGTATTCCATGATGTACTTGAAAGCGTCATCGCGGCTGTAGGTGATGTAACGGGCCCGCTGCAGCGAACTTTCCACGGCGAACGTGCCTTCAAAGAAATTGGACGTGCCGCCAAAGGAACGCTGCTTTTCATAGACGGCTACTTTCGCCCCGCCCTGCGCGGCGGTAACCGCGGCGGCCAAGCCGGCAGCTCCGGACCCGACGACAACGACATCATATTCATTCTGCATGATACTCACCTGCTTTCAGTAAAAACTTTAATCTTCCA
>CAZPSP010000069.1:8973-13489 GCA_964589285.1 uncultured Dehalococcoidaceae bacterium
AGGGTCATACGTCTGCCTTAAGCGTAGTCGCTCCAGAATTTCACCGGCCGGATATGCGTTCTCAAGTCGCACTGGAGGCAGCGTTCGGACTCGGCCCTGGCCGATGGCTCATCCAGGCCTTCATCTACCAGGCAGAAACAGGTAACGCGTTTTTCTGCCGGGACCACTGTGCCAGCCTGACGTTCGAGAGCGGCGAATCCTTCCTTTTTCCCAATGCAGCCATCCGGTCTGGCGGCTTTCCTCTTCAACTCAAATTCGCCGTCACCGCCAAGTAAGCGATCAACGGCGGCCGCGGTCTTCCGCCCGCTCGCGATAGCTTTCACCACCGAGGCGGTCCCGGTGACGGCATCTCCGGCGGCGTACACGCCGGGACGGTCCGTCTCCAAGGTATAGGAATCGATAGTCAATAGCTTCTTTTCATTGATATCGAGACCGAAATCTTCAGGAATCTCCGGCTTCTGACCGACTGCGAAAATAACCGTGTCAGCTTCCAGGATATGCCCGGAGCTTTCTTGTACTTCAATCTGAGGCTGGCCTTCATCATCGAAGGAGAAGGATTCCACGTCGAGGCATTCCACGCCGCTCACCTTGTCACCTTCCGTCACGATACGTATAAATGATGTCGACGGATGGACGGCGACGCCTTCCTCTTCCGCCTCCCGGATCTCTTCCGGCGTGGCGAGCATGTCATCCCGGCATTCCAGGCAAGCCACCGCGACCTGCTGTGCGCCGAGGCGGACCGCTGTACGCGCGCAATCGAACCCGACGCTGCCGCCGCCTAGCACCACGACCTTTTCCCCGATAACAGGTGGCTCGCCGCTCTTCACACTGTGCAGGAACTCAACCGCCGTGTAGACGGAGGCAGTATCCGATCCCGGTATCGGCAATTTCTGCCCCCGGTGTGTGCCGACGGCAACTATAACTGCCTCGAAGCCCTGCTCCAATAAAGTATCGATAGATTCAATCCGCGCGCCCGTTTGTATTTCGAATCCGGCCTTCCGGACTTCCGTTATCTCTTCGTCCAGGATTTCACCCGGCAGGCGGTACTCCGGAATGCCGTAGCGCATCATGCCGCCGGCCAGAGGCATGGCCTCGAACACCATTACTGCGTGGCCCTGCCGGGCCAGGTAATACGCCGCGGTCAGCCCCGCCGGGCCGGAGCCGATAACAGCCACCTTTTTACCTGTCTCCGGTAAGTTGTCAAATTCACCCGGCGCGCCGGCATGGAGTACGGCAAACCGTTTCAGGTCCCGGATGGAGACGGCTTGATTGACGAAGCCGCGTTTGCAGGCGAGTTCGCAGGGATGGTCGCAGATGTAGCCGAGAACGGCCGGGAACGGCACTTTTTCACGTATCAACGAGGCGGCGTTGGCATAATCACCTTCTTTAATGAGGCGGACGTAACCGGGGACGTCTATCTCCGCCGGACAGGTATATCGGCACGGGACAAGGGCGGCTTTCCGGCTCTTCCCTTTGGTTAGTTCTTCCTTATCCAGGATGGCGCCCGTCGGGCAGACCTCCGCGCAGGCGCCGCAGAACCGGCAGCCGGCATCGGCCAGCGGCAGATGGTTTTCCGTTCCCGCATATTGTTCTTCTCCGGCTTCACGGAAGTCCAGGATACCCACGCCGCGCAGGTCGCGGCAGGCCCGGATGCACCGCCCGCAGAGGACGCATTTGTTCGGGTCCAGGATGAATAACGGATTATCGGAATCGACAGGCAGCAGCTTGGAACGGTGGTGTATCTCCAGGTCGTCCGTAGAAAAATACTGCTTCAGGGACTGGAGTTCGCAGTTCAGGTACTTGACGCAGCTCCCGCAATCGGACGGGTGAGGGGTCAGGATGTCGATGATGGCCTGTTGCCGGCTTTTCTTTACGGCTTCGGTATCGGTCCTGACAGCCATACCATCTTCGGCGGGAGTCGTGCAGGAGGTAATCACTCCTTCTCGGCCCTCGATCTCCACCATACAAAGCTTGCAGTTGTCCACGGAAGGCAGGTCCGGATGGTAGCACAGGTGAGGGATGTAGATACCGGCATCGAGGGCGGCTTCCAGAACGCTTTTTCCTGCCTGGGTGACGACCGGCCGGCCGTCAATGGTGATGGTGATATCTTCCAAGAGAACCGGGACCTCCTTGTATCGATAGCATAATACCATCATTCGCCCTTACGACGCTATTCTACCGGCAGCGAAAACGCCGCTCAAATAAAATACGTAGCCCTACTTATTCCGGAAGCCCGTCCACTGGGACTACCATGGTGTCAAGACATCCGTCCGGAGGTGGAAGGTGGGAAAAGGGATTTTGGAAAGCAGAGATGTCAATGTCCCGAACAAACTCATCGGGATTTCATGCAAGACGTTTGCAGGAACGAAGATAGTCAACCGGCAAAGACAGGACCTGGGTGAGCTGCATGACCTGATGCTGGATTTTCACGCCAACCGTATTCTGTACGGCGTGCTCACGTATTCGGGGTTCGCGGGTGTGGGCAGAAAAATGTTCGCTATTCCATGGGAGGCTTTTACCATCGAGAACGAATCATCCTTCACCCGGGGGACAGAGCGCTTCCTGACGGTCAATATCCCTCAAGAAGCGCTGAAAGAGGCTAACGGCTTCGATGAAAACGACTGGCCGAACCAGCCTGATTACGAATGGCTGAAAGCAGTGTACGCCAAGTACGGCTACCGGCCTTACTGGGAAGAACAGGAGAACAGGACCCCCGTCTAAAGCCCCCAATACCATAAAACCCCGCCAGATTGACACAAAGGCTTCCGGTACTAACGGGGGCCTTTGGTTTTATTCAATTACCCTCCGCACTTGTTTAATCATGCCGGACGGTGTATATTCCGTATGACTCGACCGAGAGAGCAGCCCCATGGCGGGTAACCACTGGTCATGCGGGAGTAAATAGCGGACAACGTCCTGTATTGCCGTGTCCCGTCACAAAGAAAGGAACGTAATCATGACTGAAACCAGGTATGACAAGTTCATTGTCGAAGCCCCCATCGCCAAATCAGTGTATTTTCCGCAAATCAAGGCGCCGCAGATCAACGTATGGGGAGAAGAACACCTCCACGGCATCAACTTTATGATGAACTGGTCGTATCTCACCGAGCCGTTCGTTATCGTGGACCATGCCCACACTCACGATTTCGACCAGGTCATCTGCTTGATCGGCGGAGACCCCACGAACATCAAGGAATTCGGCGGCGAAGTGGAGATGTACTTCGGCGAGGAACAGGAAAAACACGTCATTACCAGTCCATCGTACATCTGTGTCCCGCGGGGAACGGTACACTGCCCGCTCATTATCAAAAAGATTGAAAAGCCCATTGTCTACATGGACTTTCCGTTGACCGGTTCATACAAAAAGAAAGAATAAAGATAACACGTTCCCGCATTACTACTTTAGGAGGACTCATGAGCGGTATCAGAAAGGTAAAAGCGGCGGTCTGTTACGAGTACGGCAAGCCCCTCGTCATGGAGGAGGTCAACCTGGAACCGCCGGGCAAAGGCGAGGTCACGATACGCTGCGCGGCGACATCCATCTGCCACAGCGATATTCACATGATAAAGGGGGAACACGGTCCGTGCCAGTTGCCGGCCGTGGCCGGTCACGAGACATGCGGCTGGGTGGAAGAGGTCGGAGAAGGCGTCACTTACGTCAAGCCGGGCGACCTCGTCATCTACACGCTCATTCCCGCCGCCTGCGGCCGGTGTTACTACTGCAGTATCGGCGAGCATAACCAGTGCCTGAACAGCCAGATCGTCACGCGGAGCCCGGGAAGATTGACCACGAAGGACGGCACGCGCATCTACCAGTGGTACGGCACGATGGCTACCTTCGCAGAATACGCCACGGGGCTGGAGACGAACCTCGTCAAGATACCCAAAGATACACCGGTCGACCGCGCGGCGCTGGTAGCCTGCGGTGTCATCGCCGGGTACGGGGCCGTGGTGAACCGCGCCAAGGTCAAACCCAACCAGAGCGTTATCGTTATAGGGTGCGGCGGCGTCGGCCTGAATGCCATCCAGGGAGCGCTGTTCGTCGGAGCTTACCCTATCATCGCCGTGGACACGAATGATAAAAAACTCGACGTTGCCAGGAAAATGGGTGCAACATTCACCATCAATCCCCAAAAAGAGGATGTCACCGTGAAAGCCGCCGAACTGAACTACGGACTGAAAGCCGATAACGTCATCGTCGCGGTGGCCGGCATCGAAAAGCTGAGACTGGCCTTTACCCTGGCAGCCAAGAACGGCACCACGGTGGTGGTCGGTCACGGTTACGGGGAAGAAATGTGCGACTGGATGCCGGTGGAGTTTTGCGGCGGTAAGGTACTGACCGGCAGCGCCATGGGGGCCGTGAGACCGAGGATAGAGATACCGCGCCTGCTGGAGCTTTATAACTGCGGACGGTATAAATTAGATGAGCTGGTCAGCGGGCATTATTCATTCGATCAACTGGACGAGGCGCTGGCTTCCATGGAAGCCGGGGACGTGATCCGTAACGTTATTATGT